>JACOUI010000280.1 GCA_016177915.1 Planctomycetia bacterium | reverse complement strand
CCTTGCGCACGCTCCCAGTCCGCGGCCGTCTTCGACGAGACTTCCTTGGGCAAAGCGCCGGGCTCGCGCCGCGCCGGACCCTGCGCCGTCGCAGCGGCCGCCACGAACCACGACAACAAGAAAGCACCGAGAGCCAATCGAGAAGCCATGATTAGCTGCCCCGAAATGGAAGCGACCGAATGGTCGTTTTGGTAACCGAGTCGGGATGTGTGTCCCGGCCCCAAACCGGGACGACTCGTACCGAAGGCAACTATAACACGCGCCCGTTTCGAGTGCGGAAACTTTTCCGTTTCCGTCAAGCTGCCGGCCGCGCCGCCCGTTTCTCCGCTACGGCCGGCCCGAAAACGGGCCGCGCGCGCCGGCCCGCGAGGGCCGTTTGTGCTTGGCGGGCGGACGGCGCAGCCGCAAGACGCCGCGCGTTTGACGGATGTGCCGGCCGTGCGAGAAAGATCGACCCGACCGCGGCGCATCGTCGACTCCTTTCGAGAATGCGCGCTTTTTCGACGTCGACCGCGCGCGGCGCCAAGGATGGGCCCATGGGCGTCAAAAGCCGCGACTCGCGCGATCAACATCCCACGCCGCTCAAACTCCTTGGCGCGAGCGAACTCCCACGGCGATCGACTTGCTCCACCCACCCGTCTTTTCTACTTCTCCGCCGGGGGTTCGGGCGCCTCGATCGGCCCGTCCTCGACCGGCTTCACCTTGATGTACTTCTTGTGAATCCAGCCCCCCACCTTCTTCCCCTCCACCGTCACGGCCGTGCCGACCCAGTTGCCGCTGACCTTGAGGACCTCCAGTTCCTGGTCCTTCGTCGCCTTGGCCACAATGTCCGCGCCGCGCTGCAAGTCCGCCGTTTCCGGCACGACGATCACGACGTCGCCCTTCTTCACGTCGGGGAGCGGCGCGGGCTTGGGCTCCTCCTTCGGCTTGGCGGGGTCGTCGGCCTTTGGCGCCTCCGGTTTCTTGTCGTTGGCCTTTTTCTCGTCTGCCTGGGCGGGCTGCTTGTCGTCGGCCGCGGCCTTGTTCTCTTGCGCAGGATTCGCATCCGCTTTCTTGGCGTCCTGGGCCAGCGACATCCCGGCCGCCAGGACCATCGCCGCCAGCCACACTCCGAATCGTTGCAACGCTTTCATGGATCATCCTCGCGGGAACGAAAGGCTGACTTACTTCACTCCGGCCAGTAGATTAGCCTTCCAAACGACCGTTGGCAACGTGCCGCATCAGGCCACGAGCATGCTCTGCAGGCGGCAATCGAAAGAGAACAACTTGGCACACGCGCGGCACCGCTGCAAGATCAGTTGCACGCGTGTGCAACCTCACCATGGAGCATGTCGATGACCGCCGGACCTTTGCGAATCCTCGCCATCCACGCCCATCCCGACGACGTCGAGTTTCAGTGCGCCGGGACGCTCGCGCTTTTGGCCCAAGCCGGGCACAAGATCTCCATCGTCACGATGACGCCGGGCGACTGCGGCAGCAAGGACCTGCCGCCCGAGGAGATCGCCGCCGTCCGCCGGCAGGAGGCCGGCCGCTCAGCCGAGATCATCGGCGCGACGTACGACTGTCTGGAGTTCCGTGACCTCTCGATCGTGATCGACGTGGCGGCCAAGCGCCGCGTGACGGAGGCCGTCCGCCGCGCCCGGCCCGATCTTGTGCTCACCGCGCCGCCGGTCGATTACATGGACGACCACGAGGACACGAGCCGCCTGGTGCGCGACGCCTGCTTCAACGCAAGTTGCCCCAATTACGCCACGCACCAATGGGAGCCGGCCCCGCCGACCGACCACATCCCCTGCCTCGTCTACGTCGACCCCATCGAGGGCATCGACCACTTCGCCCAGCCGATCGTGCCGCACTTCTACGTCGACGTGACGACGACCTTCCCCACCAAGCAAAGGATGCTCGCCTGCCACGCCAGCCAGCGCGAGTGGCTCCGCGCGCAGCACGGCGTCGATGAATACCTCAATAGCCAGGAGCGCTGGAGCGCCAAGCGCGGCGCGGAAATCGGCGTGAAATATGCCGAGGCTTTTCGCCAGCACCGCGGCCATCCTTACCCGCACAGGAACTTGCTGGCCGACCTGTTGCCGGCCTTCATCAAGTCTTCGGCGGCGGCTCGTTCGTAGGATCGTCGTCGCCGTCGTCGTCTCCGCCCTCGGCTTCCATTCCCAGCTCTCCCGGGGCGAGCGTCTCGCCCTTGAGAATCTTGGAGACCGTGTCGTCGAGGCCGGGAACGTTGATTCCACCGGCGAGCTGCTTGACGGCCTCGGCGTGCAGGGCCTTGGCGCGGGCCAGGGCCCGGTTCACCGCCCCCACGACGAGGTCCTCGACGAGTTCCTTGTCGCCCGGCTGCAAAAGCGAAGGATCGAGCTTGCAGCTGAGCACTTCGCCCAGGCCGTTGGCTTCGACCTCGACGAGTCCCCCGCCAGCCGTGCCCGTCACGCGCTTCTGCTTCAGCTCTTCGGAGATTCCCTGCAGCTTGCCGCCAAGCTGCTGCGCTTGCCGCATGAGGCTGAACAGGTTTGAGATGTTCTTGAACACGGTTTGCTCCCGTAGGGCAGGCGTCTCGCCTGCCGCTGCCGTTGGGCAGCCACGGCGACGGCCAGTCAAACTATACCGGTCGCTGCGCTCGCAAACCAGCCGCCCGCATCGTGACCGCAAACTTTACGCCGCCCGCAAAACCCTCACCCCGCCACCAGAATCTTTCTCCGAATTCCCGCGCCAGTCGAAAAAATGGTTGACGGCCCACCGGCCGATTTGGTAACTGTGAGCATGTCGGCCGGCGAGGGCCGACGCCTTTCTCCGCGCGGAACGTCCTTTTCTCGCAGTTGCCGTCATGGAAAAGGAGGGCAGCATGCAAGACCCGCCGGGCCTGTCTGGATGAAGGACAGGCAGGAAGCCTGCTCTTCCCGAGGCGTTCGTTTCGGTCTTTTCAATCCAGCGGCTGGGCCCCGCGCCGGCCAACGTCGCTCCGTCAGGGATCGTGACAATGCGCTTTGGAGCGGCGCGGCGGCGGCAGTCCGCGACATCGGGGAGGGGCTTATGCTCGATCCACCCCATGTCGTCGGGGGGCGCTGACATGGCCGGTGACACGGCCCTCGGTCAGCCCCCTCGCCGGATCCAGTTCTTCCCGAGGATCCTGCTGGAGCCTCTTGGTCAACGATGCCCAAGAGGCTCCGTGTTTTTCTTGGTCCCCTGCTCCCTCGTTCTCGTCCTCGTCGTCGTCCTCGTTCTCGAATCTCGGCGCGACAACTCGTACTCGTGATCGTACTCGTACTCGCCTCGGCTCGTCATCGTGTGAAGCGGCCGAGGGGTCCAAAGAAAAAGAGGAAAAGTACGATCACGAGTACGAGAGACTTTTCAATTTGCAATTCTCCGCCCGGTTTTTCATCGACACCGCCCTGTCTCTCGACTACAACGGCCCACGAAGTCCCTCCTCACTCCCATTTCCAGCTTCCACCGGAGCGAACCCATGCGCCGCCTGCGCCGCCTCGTCCTCGCCCTTTTCCTCCCTCTCCTTGCGCACCTTCTGAGCTACGCCGACGACGCCCCCGCCGCCGGCGCGCAGCAGCAGCCGCCGGCGCCAGAAACGCCGCCAGCAGAAACGTGGTGGCCCTCCGAATGGGGAAAAGACGACCAGCGCGGCGCCGCCAACCGCGTCACGCCCGAACGCATCGTGGCGGCGTCGCGGCTCATCCGCACGGGCAAGGTCTACGAGCTCGGCCGGCCCTACGAGCACGGCATGCCGCTCCCCGGCAAGCGGCACTACAGCCTCACGATCCCCGGCCTGCCCACCAACGGCCCGCAGGGCAAGAACGCCATCGTCAGCAACGACGAATTGGTGAGCGGCGAGATCGGCCAGGTCGGCACGCAGTTCGACGGCCTGGGCCACGTCGGCACGCGCGTCGGCAACGAAGACGTCTTTTACAACGGCTTCAAGCTCAGCGAGTTTGGCGACACGTACGGACTCAAGAAGCTGGGCGTGGAGAACGTCGGCGTCTTTTTCACGCGCGGCGTGCTCTTGGACGTCGCGGCCGCCAAGGGCCAGCGCTCGCTGCCGATCGGCTACGCCATCACGCCCGCCGACTTGCAGGAAGCGTTGAGCGCCGCCGGCCAGAAGCTGCGCGAGGGCGACGCCGTCTTCATCCGCACCGGCCACGGCTTCTTGTGGATGAAAGACAACGCCAAGTACGGCGAGGGGGAGCCGGGCATCGGCCTGGCCGCCGCGCGCTGGCTGACGGACCAGAAGGTATGCCTGATCGGGTCGGACAACTGGGCGATCGAGGTCGTGCCCTCGGAGGACGCGGACCGGCCCTTCGAGGTCCACCAGTGGGACATCCCGCGGCACGGCGTCTATCACCTGGAAAACCTGGACCTCGATGAGCTGGCGGCGGACAAGGCGTTTGAGTTCGCCTTCGTCTTTTCGCCGCTGCGACTCAAGGGCGCGACGGGATCGCCGGGGAACCCGATCGCGGTGCGGTGACTTTGGAGTGCGGCTGCGGACCCTCATGGTATAATCCACGTGTGAAACGCATCGCACGACCGCACGCCGCAACAACATAAGGGCCCGGCTCATGAGCGTCATTTCCGCGCCTGCGGATTGGGTCGAGTCGCTAAGCCGGCTCAAGCTGCCTCCGAAGGCGAACCGGCGACTCCAGGAATTGATGGACCGGAACAACGAGGGCAAGCTGACCGAGCGCGAACGGGAGTACCTGGAAGCGCTCGTGGAGTTGAGCGAGTCGCTGTCGCTGGTCCGGGCCCAGGCACTTCAACTTCTGGGACGGAAGCCGTCGTGACGTCCTGGGCGGAAATTGAGCGGTTGGTGGAGGCGCGCGCCGGCGGCCGCTGTGAATACTGCCGCATGCACCAGTCGCTGCAAGGGGCGACGTTTCACGTCGAGCACGTTGTCCCCAAGTCGCGCGGAGGTGATTCGACGCCGGACAACCTCGCCTGGGCCTGCCCCGGCTGTAATTTGCGCAAATCGGACCGCGTCGAGGCAGCCGATCCAACGGACGGCAACCTGGCCCCGCTCTTCAACCCGCGAACGGACGTCAGGAGTGATCACTTTCGCTGGAAGGGCTTCCGCGTCGAGCCGTTGACCGCCGTCGCTCGTGCGACTGTCGCAGCCCTGGACCTGAATCACGCGCGGCGCATCCGCATCCGGCAAGCCGAGGCGACGTTCGGATTATTTCCGCCCTGATTGGGAGTTTTGCCGCCGGCCTTACCACCCCTCATCCCTCGCCCGCCACCATCTCCCCCTTCATCACCATCACCGCCTTGCCGACCAGCAGCGCCCTCTCGCCCGCCGCTTTCACGCGCACGGTCCCGCCGCGCGAAGAAGCTTGGTAGGCCAGGATTTCGTCTTTGCCCAGACGCGGACGCCAAAAATCGATCAGGCAGCAGTGGGCCGAGCCGGTGACGGGGTCCTCGTCGATGCCCGAGGCCGGCGCGAAAAAGCGCGACACGATGTCGTAGGGCCGCGTCGCCGCGCGGCTTGTTGCGATCACGCCACGGGCAGCCACCGTCTTCAGCCTGCGAAAGTCCGGCGCGAGCGCCCGCACCGCAGCCTCGTCGGATAGCTCGATCAGGTAATCGAACTTGTTGCGGCCGATGAAGCGCGCCTCGTCGCGCGAAACGCCCAGCCCCTCGAGCAAGCCCTCCGGCGGATCGGCCGGCTCGGCGCGGGTGATGGGAAAATCCAGCTCGATCTCGTCGCCGGCCCGGCGCGCGGTGAGAATTCCGCTGCGCGTGGAAAACGCAATCGTATCGCCCGCCGCCAATCCCTCGGTCCACAGCACGTGCGCCGAGGCCAGCGTCGCGTGCCCGCAGAGATCGACCTCGACGGCCGGCGTGAACCACCGCAGGTCAAAACCCGCCGCATTGCGAACGAGGAACGCCGTCTCGGCCTGGTTCATCTCCCGCGCGACGGCCGCCAGGAAGTCGCGCTCCGGCTACTTCGGCAACAAGCAGACGCCGGCCGGATTGCCGCGGAAGGGTCCGTCGGTGAAGGCATCGATGAGGTAGAGGGGCAGGGCCATGGCGACCAGGGAACAGGAGAGGGACAGG
>JACOUI010000279.1 GCA_016177915.1 Planctomycetia bacterium | reverse complement strand
GCCTCCCGCCGCTGGGCCACCGTCAACTCCGATCGCCTTCCCATCGTCTTGGCTCCTTTCGGTTCTGGGGAACTTCCAATCTACCCCGACCGAAAGAAGCCTCACACAGGCCGATTCCAGGGAACCCCTACCAATACAAATCGATGATGTTCCTATACGCAGGAACCGACGTCATCGATTGGACCTTCGAGCTGTGACCACGCTGCCGCCTCCACTCGGCTGCCAACTGATCGAAGACGTGCTGAGTCGTCCCAACATCGCCCTTGGCGAACTGGGATTCAAACGCGTCATCCGCCAAGTGGTAGGCGCGACATACAAGTGGCCCGACGCCGATCGGATCAAGGCCATTGCCGCGGATGATCTTCTGGCCCGCGTCCGCAAGTTCTTGCCTCAGCCCGGGCTCGCAGTGTGACAAGTCTGGAATAGGGACTCGGCCCACATCGGCGCGGTAGATTTGGTACTGTCCCCCTGAAACCCTTGGGCACAACAACTGCAGCAACGACTCAAACTGATAGCTGTTGACCAACGCAAGGTACGCGAGCAGCAACCCGGAATCCCGCGCGTGCGATCGCAAAGACCATGCACTCCCTTGGACGACAGCGTATTCGTTGCTGCCGTCGTATGCGAAGGACCCAAAGAAACCGAATGCAGGTGTCAGCAAGCGTGGTTCAGAGGCCTCCAGCCACGTCGTTCGTGGTTCGCTCAGTTCCCACCAATGACGATCGCGCAGGCTTCGTCGCTTCTCCAACGTTTCTCTATTCGGCCGAAGCCGGGTAGCAAAGAACCAAGGAACGGTTTTCTCGAGTCCAGCTTCCGTGGTGATTGAGAGCTTCCCCTGTCGGTAGGGATAGAAGACGAAAGCGTTAGAACGCACTTGCCCGTGTCGAATGTCGTTTGCGACGGATCGGAAGAGATTGCGTTCTTCCAATGACGCCCCACCGGCCCGCAAGTCGTCCCCACTTACGAGGAAAACGGCGTTATTTCCAGTGCGAATCCCCAGGCGGACGTCGAAGAGATCGGTGACACGCGGCATTCCAGAGGACAGCCATTGAGCGACGACGCGCATTCCCCGCAACGGCCTCGGCGTCCAATCCTCACTCGACAGGCTGCCGTTGAGTCGAACGCCCACTTCATAGCCCTTGCCGCTCAGCAGTTCGGTGCCTGAAGCAATGAGACGCGCAGCACGAACAGCCCGATCCTCAGCACCCGACTCCGCAATGATGAACCTGGTCGCATTCGGCCGTCGGGGCGTCCGACTAATTAACAGGAACGCGGGCTCGACAGCCGCATCCGCGAAGAGTTTGAACCCGCGGAACAGCCCGATCATGTCGATGGAGAGGCTGGCATCCGCCGCAAGCCACTTGCGGAGCTTACTTGCCGCCCGCGAGTCCAGCACCGAAGCTGGCGCGAGCGTTGCGAGAACGGCGCCGGGCTTCAACTCCCGCAAAGCGCGCGCGATAAAGGCGATCGCTGTGTCTGACTGCCCAACGTACAGTCTGCCGAGAGATTTTCGCACCGTCTGCTTCAGTTCGGAAGTCATTGTCCTCCATGACAGGAAAGGCGGATTCATGAGCACGACGTCGGGCGAACTCCATGACTCTGAAACGAGAGAATCCCCTTTGAGAATGGTCGCCTCCACTAAGTGACCGCTGGCACTGGCGGACCTCGCGGCTTGCCGAACGGCGAAGTCAGCAATTGCTGTTGATGCATCGCTGTTGTCGACTCCACGCAGCTTTGCGCTCTTGATTGTCCCCAGCGAGCGAGCAGCCTCGATGAGAAAAACACCGCTGCCGCAAGCAGGGTCAAGCACGTCGATCGCCATCGCAATCGGATTCAGTTCACGAAACTTGTTGATTGCCGCATCAGCAAGGAAACGAGCAAGGAACGTGGGCGTGTATCGCGCGTCGCGCCGCGACACGCCACTCAAGGGTAAGGCGCGGTCGTCGAGGGAGAGAAACAGCTTCCGCTGCATGGGGGGGGGGCGCTCGAGCTCAATGTGTGCTTCTTGAAAGAGCGTCCCGCTCGCGTGCCGAATTAGCAGATACGGATCGAGCTGGTAGCCCGCGCGCTCCTGCAACAACTGGTCGGCGAGGTCTCCGAGGGGAAAGTCGCCAAGCGTTGGGGAGAAGTCTGAGATGGAGTAGCTTAGCGCGCCTTGATGTCCTAGCTGGGCAATCGCGGCGGAGAGTGACGCTTGAGATGTTCCGACGGCAGCCGTTCCGGTTGAAAGCGCGTCGGCCCAGAGCAGCAAGACGTTCAGGATGCGTATCGCATCGATCGCGTTTCCGTCGTAGGAAGCCAAATTGCTCCGGAGCGATCGAAACACGTCGATTGTGCGTTTCACCGACGAATCCAGGGATTTCGGCTGATCGACCGCGAACCTCGCAACGAGCTCTTCCGCGTCGGCCGGTTCCGTGAGTTCGTGTTCTTCGATCTTGTTCGGATCGTCCCAGCGCACGGAAAGGAGCCGCGTGCGAGCCTCGTCAAAGACGACAGCATGGTTGACGTTTGAAGACCATGCCCAACGAGGCACAAGCCTTAGCAACTGGCTTACGTCTCCATAGGACAGAGTGAGGCTGGATCTGACACCGTCGAGCAAAACAACGTGCTGTCCGGGCGGCGGTGGACGATCACCGCCGTACAATGGGACGGACACGAGCCCGAGCAGCTTTGCCCACTCGTCCGGTCGTCGCGGATCCCAAGCCATGTAGAATCGCCGATTTCAAGCGATAGGTTCGCAGCTAGTATGACAAATCCGGGCGACGACCACAAGTCTTGTTCGCAAAAAGACTTAAGTTGCTGTGCGACCACGACTTACTCACGCGTTGTGCTGGATGAACAGGACGTCGCCTTCCTGCACGACGTAGTCCTTCGGCTCCCGCCTCAGCAGATTGTGGGCCTTGATCTCGCGCTCGCTGCCCAGGCGCAACAGCTCCTCGCTGCGAAAGACCTCCGCCCGCACGAACCCCTGGGCCAGGTCGGTGTGGATGTTGGCCGCGGCGTCGAGGGCCGTCCCCCCCGCCGGCAAAAGCCAGGTCCGCACTTCCTTCTGCCCGCAGGTGAAGAACAGGATCTGCCCGGTGGCCCGCAGCATCGCCCGCAGGAAGTCGTCCCTTCGCGGTCCGGAGACGTTGAGGTCGCGCTCGAACTCGGCCCGGTCCGTCTCCGGCATCAGCGACAGCTCCAGCTCCAGCGACAGGGGCGAGACGAGCACCTCGTGCGGCGGGTCGAGGGCCGCGTACTTTTCCGGCGGCGTGCCGTAGTCGGCCACGTTCACCACGATCAGCCGCGGCTTTTCCGTCAGGAGCCGGAACGACCGCGTGAACTGCCTTTGCTCGGGCGTCATCGGCACGTTCACCAGCGACCTGCCCGACTCCAGGGCCGCGTGCAAAGGCTCGAGGGCGACAATTTCGGCCAGGTCCTGCTCGCGCGTGGGGCGGGGCTTCTTCAAGGAATCGCGGAGGCGCTCGATGCGGCCCTCGACGATTTGCAGGTCGGCCAGCAGCAGGTCTTCCTGGAAGCCGGCCAGGTCGAGGACGGGGTCGGCGCCGGAGAAGGCCGCCGTCACCATCACGAGGCAGCCCGCCTCGCGCAGCGTCCCCAGCCGCGCCGCGTTTTCGCGATGGTCGCGCGACAGGCCGGGCGTGTCATCGATCTCCAAGGCGGCCAGCGTGACCTTCTTGGGCTTGTAGATTTCGCACAGCGGCCCAACGCGCGGCTCAGGCAGCGTGGCCATGGCCGACTGGCCCGTGTGCCCGGCCCATGAAGCAGCATGGGGATTGGGCGCAACGCCCGTCAGCCAGTGAAACAGCGTGCTCTTTCCCGAACCTTGATAACCGACCAGGCCGATCTTCATCGCCACTCCGTGAACCGCGTCAACGTCCTGCGTCCCCCGCTACCTTCTGCTCCCTGTCTCCTGCTTCCTGTCCGCTGCTTCCGCCGCCGCGCGCAGGGACGAGTCCAGCTCCACGAGCGCGCTATCGACCGCCGCCGCTTCCTGCTCGTCCAGCGTCCGACCTCCGAACCGCACGCGGTAAAACGAGTCCACGATCTTGCGCGGCAGCGACGAGGCGCCTTGCGTGCGCGGATCGTCGGCAAGCTGACCGCCGGCCGCCAGGGCGAACTCCCGCTGCGTCTGGCCCGGCAGCCGGTGCAGCTCGCGCGTCGCCAGCAGGGCTTCCAATCGGCGATAGAACGCGACGGGCGACGTCCGGTCGCCTGCCGACGGACTTGTCGCGCCGCGCCGCAGCCGCCTCGCGGCCCATCGCACCAGCCAGAAGGCGCCCGCCAGCGCAAACGGCGCCGCCAGCAGCACGAGCCCCACGATCATCCCCGACATTTTCTTTGCCGATGCCGTCTCCTCGCCTGCCAGGGTCAGTTTCGCATCCGGGGCGTCCTGCCACGGGGCCAGCCCGCCCAGCCACTGCACCGCCGATTTCAACGGGTCGTAGATCGACTGCTGCTGGTCCTTGGCCGTCAGCCCCAGGACGAACCGCCCCCACACGTACTCTCCGAAGTCCCGCCACGACATGAGCGTGGACCACAGCGTGGCCTCCGCCCCGGTGCCCGGCGGCGTCGGATCAAGCTGCAGCCACACGCCGCCGGTGTGGTTGCCGGGCGGAATCTCGTCGGCCGGGAGCGCGGCCATTTCGCTGGGCCGGAAGTACGCCTCCACCCAGGTGTGGGCGTTCAACTGCCGCACCATGTAGTAGCTTCCCGATTCATTCCACTCGCCGCCTTTGAAGCCGACGACGATCCGACAAGGGATTCCCCGGCTGCGAAGCATCAAGGCCAGCGCCGAGGCGAAATACTCACAGTGCCCCTCCGGTTGCCGCGTGACGAAATCCACGACCGGGTCCAACCTGCGGTCGCGAATGGGCGGCCGCAGCGAGTACGTGTACTGCCCGGAATCGCGGAAATGCGCCTCCAGCGCCCGGCAGCAGCGGAGCTTGTATTGCGGGTCGGCCGAAGGAATGTCCGCCACCACGTCGTCGGCCAGCGAGGCGAGCGGCGCAAGCTGCTCCCGCTGTCGCACGAGCTGCCGCGGTTCCGGCGTCAATTGCGGCTCGCCCAGCGTTTGCGGGTAGACGGCGGCATAGGGCTGCAGGATACCCGCGCGTCGCACCGCCGGCAGTTCCGTATCGCGCGAATAGGGTCGGAAGGGGAGTTGCCGCGAGTCGTGAATTCCGGTCGTCACCAGCCGATACGTCAGACGATAGGCGTAATCGTCGTTGGGTCCCTTGTCGCGGCTCAAACGCTCGTTGACGCGATCCAATTGCACGCGGCGGCTGCGCTCGGCGTCGTACACCGGCCAGACGGCGAACACGACGTCGGTGTTCTCCAGCGGCTCGACGACGATTTCCTGGTCGACCAGGCGTTCGGCTGGGATGCCACGCGGCGGGGGGACCGTTTCGCCCTTTGGGCTCGGCTGCCGGTTCCAGCGCCCGCCCTCGTAGTCCACCAGCGGCATCCCGCGCATCAGCAGTTCGTCTTGCAGCTTGATCGGCTCGCCGGTCCGATGATCGCTCAGCCGGACGCGCATCACCTGCGAGGGGTTTTCCGCCATCTCGCCCAACTCGCCCAGCCGCACCATCTCGCTGAACCCCACGAGGCTCTGCCCCACCAGGCCGCTGGGATACCAGCCGAGCGATCGGTCGGTGCGCGGCACCAGGGCGAAGAGCGGCGGCGCGAGCAGGAACGCGCCGATCGCCAGCACGGCGGCCACGCGCCACAATCCCCGCGCCGATTCCCGCCGCAGGCCGACCGAAGGCTCGTCCCGCGCCGTCATTTTCGGCGCGTCAAACCCCAGAGGCCAGCGCCCCGTCCCCTTCCCCTGGGCGGCCGAACGCCGCCGCAGTCCCAGCAGCCGCGCGAACACCACGCTGATCGGCGTGGAGAAAATGTCGATGCGTTCGGTTTCGGGCCGGGACTGCGAGGGCGCCGGACCGCGCCGCTCGCGGTCGACCGTAAAGCTCACGAGCCCCGTCAGCGACGAGAAGACGTAGAGCACCATCAGGATGCCGAAGATCGCCGTCAGGCTCATCACCGACGCCACCGCCACCTGCAGCAGGCTGAGGAGCAAGATCATCCAGTAAATCCGCGGCTCCTTGTGGCGGAACAAGAGCACCCATTGCAGGTAGACCAGCATGTTGGCCAGCGCCAGGAGCTGGTATTCCGTATCGACCGTGAACACCTCCCACACGGTCGCCCCCAGCGCCGCCAGACCCAGCACGTTCGCCCAGGTCGTGCTCAACTGCAGCGTGCCGCGCACGTCGCCGAAGTACAGGCTCAGCACGGCGGCCAGCCCCGTCACCAGCGCCAGCCACATCCGCTGCTCGGAGAGGCCGAGCATCAGCGCCGCCAGAAAGGCCGTCAGGGCCATGCTGAATTGCAGCAACCGCTCCACCGACATGCGTCGATCCCTGCACGGAGTTTGCCAGTCGCGTTTCCCGCTCGATAGCCTCCCACACCCACGTCAGCCCACGTGACGGCGTCCGCCCTCAATTCTAGCCGCCGGCGGCCCAGCGCAAAACTCTCTTGTGCAAAACGCTGTTGTGCAACGCCCTCTTGTCGCAAAGTTCGATTTCCCCGCGCCTCGCCGTCAGCTCGGCGCGGTATAAACTGACGCCCGGCAAATGGCCTGCAAACTGACTTCTCGCCCGCGGAAGACCCTCCATGACCCATCCCGCGCAGCCCGGCGCCGCGCCGCCGGACGCCCTCCCGCCTGACTCCCCTCGCCGGCGACTCCGTTTGCCGCTGCACGTGCAGATCACGCTGGGCCTCTTGCTGGGCGCCATCCTGGGCCTTTCGCTGCACGCCGCGTTCCAAATCCCCGTCGTGCCGGACGTGACGTTCTCCGACGATGAGGACCGAACCGGCGTCGACGACCGCCTGGAATGGGTCGCCAAGAATATCGCCGAGCCGGCGGGAAAAGTTTTCTTGCGGCTCATGTTTATGGTCGTCATCCCGCTCATTTTTTCCGCGCTGGCGCTGGCCGTCGTCAATATGGGCGACCTGCGGCGGCTCGGTTGGGTGGGGCTCAAAACGCTCCTCTTCACGGGAGGCTTCTCCCTCACCGCGGTCGCCGTCGGCGTCCTGCTCGTGGGCACGTTCAAACCGGGCAAGACGCTGACGGAGGACCGCCGCGAGGCATTGCTCAAGCAGTACGCCGAGGAGACCGGCAAGAAACTCGCCGACGCCAAAAAGGCCAAGCCCATTCTCGACACGCTCCTGGACATCATCCCTGAGAACCCCTTCCAGGAAATCGTGGGCGCGATCGACGGCAGCTCAAAGGGCAACGGCATGCTGGCCGTCATGTTCTTCGCCCTGGCCTGCGGCGTGGCCATGACCACGGTGCCCCAAGCCTGCGAGGTTCTCGTCAAGTGGCTCGAGGGGTTCTTCGCCCTGTCGATGCAGATCATCAAGTTCGCCATGTACCTGGCGCCCTACGGCGCCGGCTGCCTCGTTTTCGCCCTCTGCTCCCGCTTGGGGCTGGAAATCCTCGTTACGCTCTTCTGGTTCGTGCTGGTGACACTGGCCGGCCTCGCCTTCCATCTGCTCGTCGTCTATTCCGTCGTCATCGGGGCGTTCGGCGGCATGTCGCCCTGGCGGTTCTTTGCCCGCGTACGCGAGGCGATGCTGGTGGCCTTTAGCACCTCTTCGTCCAACGCTTCGCTTCCCACCGCGCTCAAGGTCGCCGAGGAAAGGCTGCGCCTAAAGCCCGAAGTCTCCCGCTTCGTGCTCACGGTCGGTGCGACCGGCAACCAGAACGGCACGGCGCTTTATGAGGGCGTCGTCGTCCTCTTCCTGGCGCAGGTCTACGGCGTGGAGCTTTCGCTCACGGAACAAGTGCGGGTCGTGTTGTTTTCGGTCCTGGCGGGCATCGGCACCGCCGGCGTGCCCGGCGGCTCGCTGCCCTTGATCGTCGTCCTGATGCAGTCGGTCGGCGTGCCAGCCGAGGGGATCGGCATCATCCTGGGCGTGGACCGCATCTTGGACATGTGCCGCACGGTGGTGAACGTGACGGGCGACCTGGCCGTGGCCACGTGCGTCTCGCGCCGCGAAGAGGCCCCGGCCGCGGACACCGCCGTCGCCACGTGAGTCGCCGGTCACTCCGAACGCCACTTGCGGTGCAGGCCCCACGTCGCGCACCAGATGGCGGCGATGCCGACAAACACCCACCAGCCGCTCAACGACGTGGCCCGGCGAACGAAAGTCGCTGGGAGCTTCGCCGCGTGGGCTTGAATGAGGTCGATCAGCTTCTGATCTTCGGACGGCGCGATCACCGCCCCGGAAGTCTCCTGGGCCAGGCGCGCCAAAAGGTCGGGCCGGGCGTCGAGATCAAGCTGCTCGCGGATGGTTGGCCGGACTTCGACCGTCGCCCGCTCTGAAGCGTCGCCGTCGGCGCCCGAGGCCAGACGGGCCTCGTATCGGCCCTGGGGTTGGTTGCGGAAGAAGAGGCGGTACAAGCCCGGCCCTTCCCCGGCGGGCGCGGGCAGGGTGCCGGCCACCACTTCGCCATTGCGAAGTAAGTGGAATTCCTGAGCGTCGATTCGCGGCATATCGCCGCGCCGGGCGCCGCCGGCTTCACCGCGTACGGCGAGCGTGAAAGTGATCAATTCTTGCTCGTTGAAAACGACCTTGTCGGCGCGGAGGGCCAGCGGCGAGTCGGCGGCCAGCCCCCCCTGCGAAACGAGGGCCCGCACCAGCCCACGCCACAGACCCGTGTAGACCTGCTGCGGCTCTTGCTGCTGCGGGCCCAGGAAGGCCCAGTTCCACATGCCCTCCTCCTCGACGACGACCACTTTCCCGGCGCCGATGGGTTGGCAGGCGACGGCCGGCGTCGATTCGCCTTCGGCCGAAGTGTGCGTGGCCAGCACGACGGCCCGCGGCTTGGGAAGGTTCGGCTCAGTCGCGGGGGTCGACTTCGGCAGGCGCGAGAGGACGTTTTCCTGCCCCGGCAACAGGCAGCGGAACGACTCCACGCCGAGAGGAAGCCCGGGGAAACGCAAATCGCGCGACGGCGGCAAGGGCGCCGGCAGGAGCCGGGCCAGCCGCGGCTGGATCCTTAGCGCCGGTGCGCCGCGGTAGCAAACGAGCGTCCCGCCTTCGCGGGCCAGCCAGTTCGTGACGTGCCCCAGCGTCTCGTCGTTGAGAAACGCCTCGGCGTCGCGGCCGAGAACGAGAATCTCGTATTCGCGGAGCCTCTCCGGGGCGAGGACCTCGCCGGGTCCGCCCATGAGCGGGCGCTCTTCGATTTCGGCCGGCGGCACGGTTGGCGGCGGACCATCGGCGCCGGCCGCCGGGACCTTCAGCGACCGCTGCAGATAACTCCCATCCGACGTGTGCACGATCATCGCCGGCGCGAGCGCCCGTTCCCTCGACAGCGTGCGGAGGAGCACCTCCGCGTCCGGGTGCGGTTTGCCCTCCAGCACGAGCACGCGCAGCGGCCGATCGACGACCCGCAGCTCGATCGTTGCGGAGTTGTTGACCCCCGAAACCTCTCCCTCGACCGTCTCGGCCCGCGCCTCGTAGCGATACAGGCCGCTCTTTTCGGGTTGGACTTCCAGGCTGGCATCGCGCGCGCTGCCTTCGGCGAGGTCGACGGTCTGGAACGCGACTTCCTTTCCGTCGAGCAGCAGCGCCACGCGGACGGCGCCTTCCTTGAAACCAACCGCGCCGACGGCCACCGTCAAGCGGACTTTTTCGCCCGGGAACGCGAATTCCTGGGGAGCGCGAGGCAAAAGCTCGATGTCGCGGACGTCCACGTCTCCGCCCACGGGCTGCACGAAGATCGGCGCGGCCCCCTTGGCCCGGACCGCAGCGGCCAGCACGCGTTCGTCGTCCCCGGCGTTGTGAATTCCGTCCGTGAGAAGGAACAGCGCCTGCCCGTTGTTGCGATCGGTCGCCAGCCCTGCGGAGATCGCCGCCGCCAAGTCGGTTTGGGGACCCGTGGACGACAAGCGACCAAGCTGCTCCACGTCCACGCCGGCGGAGCCGACGGCGAAAACCCGGACGCGGACGTCGCAGCTCTCGCTGGCGGCCTCGGCGACTCGCAACGCCGCGCGGCTGGCGAACCGGTACCGCGAACTGCCGTCGGGAGCGTCGCGCGTGGCCATGCTGGCCGAGCCGTCCACAAGGATCGTCAGCAGCGGCCGTTCGGCCGGCGGTGGGACCAGCTCGACCCAGGCGGGATTGAGCAGGAACAAAAGAGGCAGCGCGAGCGACAAGGTCATGCCAGAGGCCAGCCCCCAACGCTTGCTCCCTGGTACCCGACGGCGCGCCGCCAGGATGCGCCAGGCCAGAAACGCCGCGGCGGCGGCCGCCGCTGCCAACCAGGCCGCCGTCGGAATCAGCGGCGAGAACTCAAGAGACGGCATATCGGACCCGCCATCGCCGGAACCTGGAAAATCCCAAAGGGACGCTCGTACACAAGCCGCGCCGGACCTCGCCGGCTTCCGCCCCGCAAGCCGGCAATATACGCTGCGGCTGGCTCGCTCCGCAATGATTTGCCGCCGGGCGCCTCGCCCTGAGTCGTGCGAAGGGGGTCGCTGCCGGCGACAGGCGCGCCGCAACGCTAGAGTCGTTCGACGGGTCGAACTGCTCGTCGTTGAACTTGCGTTCTTCGATGGGCTCGCCGGAGAGGGCCGCGCGGCGCGCAAGGTCGATCGACGTATTGGCGAACGTCGTCTGACGAAGGGGCGCGGCCGCGGGCGTGATTGGCTCGAATGGTCCGATCCGCCGCACGGCGCCAACACTGGGGATTTCCAGCGGCGGCGTCTGCGCCTTGAGCCGCTTGAGTTGGTCGTCGCAAAGCACTTCCACCTGCGCCCGCTCGATCGTGTAGCCGGCAATGTCGTCGCCGGGCGGGGCGTTCCAGGAAACTTCAATGCGGTTGGCGTCGATCACCGAGACGACCACGTCGTCGACGACGCGCGGCTCCGTGCGCACCTTCAAGCTCGGCTGCCCCGGCCGGCCCGATCGATCGACGCCGCGGACGAAATAGTAATACATCTGGCCGAAAGGGAGTTGGCCGTCTTCATACGCTTGCTTCGTAGACTCGACCGAAGCGAACTTCTCGAAGCGAACTTCCCAAGGGCGCTCGCCGGCGCCGCGGTAGATCTCGTATGAGGCCACGCGGGCGTTCCGCGGCGCACGCCAGCGAAGTAGCGCCGAACCGCGCCGCGGCGAGACCCCGACGTCCGCGAGGCCCTCGCCGGCTCCGCGCTCCTGGCGATCGTCCTCAAGGCGCTCAGTGGAACGCCGACGCGTTGAAAAACCGCACGTGATCTGCAATATTGCAGATGAGCGCGGCGTCATTCCTTCAACGTCCCGCTGCGCCCGGGACTAACGATCGGCGATCCGTCAACTTGCGATAGGACTTGATATGGAGCTCACACACGTGACAGTCACGCTTACAGACCTTGCCAGGCAAGGCACGCCGTACGAGGCGGAGTTTCTCGTCGACACTGGCGCCATCGACTGCATCGCCGCGAAAGAATACCTGGAGGCTGCCGGCGTCGTTCCCGAAGGCAGGGCCGTCTACGAACTGGCGGACGGCGAACCCGTCGAATACGAATACGGTTTCGCCCGCGTATCATTCCTGGGCGAACACACCGTTTCGCAAGTCGTCTTTGGCCCTCCGAACGTCGAACCCATTCTCGGAGTGGTCGCGCTGGAAAACGTTGGCTTGGTGGTTGATCCGATCACGAGGACACTCAAGCGGCTACACGCCAGGCCGTTGAAGTGAACCGTTTTTGGATCCGCTCGTGACGACAAGGTCACATTGGGCACGCCTCCCACGCCGCAACGAGCGCCCTCGCCGCCCGGTCGATCTCCTCCTCCGTGGTCGGCCAGCCGACGCTCAAACGCACCGTCCCGCGCGCCACGTCCGGCGAAAGGCCGATCGCCTTCAGCGTCGGCGACACGTGCGTGCTGCCCGAATGGCAGGCCGCCCCCGTCGAGGCGCAAAGCTCCGGGCAGCGCTTCAAAATCTCCCCACCAACCGCGCCGGGAAAGTTGACCGAGAGCGTATTCGGCAGGCGCGGCGCCCCCGCGCCGTTGACGGTCAGCCCGCCGATCGACGAGCGCAGCTCTTCGTACAACCGGTCGCGAAGCCGCGCGAGCTTTTCCGTGATGCCCCCTCCCGTCACGTTCTCGTGCTCCTCGACGAGTGTGGCCGCCCGGCCCAGGCCGACGAGGTACGGAACGTTCTCCGTTCCTGCACGAAGGCCCCGCTCGTGCCCCGCGCCGTGCAGCACCGGCTCCAGGGCCACGCCCCGCCGCACGTAAAGCGCCCCCACTCCCTTGGGGGCATACAGCTTGTGCCCGGCGATCGTCAAAAGGTCGACTCCCAGCTCCTGCGCCTTGACGCGGACCTTGCCGAGGCTCTGGGCGGCGTCGGTGTGAACGAGCACGCCGCGCTGCCGGCAAATCCGCGAAATCTCGGCGACGGGCTGCAGCGTGCCGATCTCGTTGTTGGCGTGCATGATCGACACCAGCACGGTGTCGGGCCGGAGCGCCTTTTGCACGTCGGCCGGATCGACCACGCCGCGCCGGTCGCAGGGCACGATCGACACCTCGTACCCCAGCCGCTCCAGGAACTTCGCCGGTTCGACGATGGCCGGGTGCTCCAGCGTTGAAATCACCAGGCGCCCCGTCCCGCCCCAAGCCAGCTTAAAGAGCACGCCCTTCAAGGCCAGGTTGTTGGACTCGGTCCCGCCGGAGGTGAAGACGATCTCGTCGGACGACGCCCCCAGCAGATGCGCGACGCGCTCGCGGGCTTGCTCGACCGCCTCGTGGCAGGCCCGGCCCAGCACGTGGCTGCTGGAGGGATTGCCGTAATGCTCCGCCAGATACGGCAGCATCGCCTCGCGGACTTCCGGGGCGATGGGGGTCGTGGCGTTGTAGTCGAGGTAAATCGAACGCATGATTCGGAGGCGCGAGCGGCTTGCGAACAGAATCAACGTGGCAGTCCCGTTGTGCCGGACGAAGCTCATCACGCGGGAGCGTGATGGCTACTCCGCCGGCTTGGCCTTCGACTTCGCTGCCGCGTCGCGCAGCCACTTCGAGGCCTCGACGACCGTCCCGTCGGCGAGCTTCACCTGGTAGGGCTTGCCGGTCAGCGACGACCGGCTGGCGATCTTGTCGATGAACTCGTCGAGCGTCTCGATCTTCTGGCCGCCGGAGGCGTATTTCTTGCGCAGGTGCTCGGCGGCTTCGGCGCCGGTGTGCTCCACACCCTCGCGCACGAACGTGTCCTTGGACGCGGCGACGTGGGCCAAGAGGGCGTCGATCTTGTCCTGCTCGGAAACCGAAACACGCGAGCTCTCCAGCTCCGCCCAGTCGTCGCCGATCAAGAGGTTGACCAGCCGGCGGAGCGTGAGCACGTACTGCTTCTCGCCGAACTCGATCGTGCGGCGCTCGCCGACGCGCAGCGACGTGCGAGCCAATAGCGTCTTGCCTTCGTCGGTCTCGACCGTCACCATCACCTGGCCCGCCGTGATGTCGCCAAGCTGGACTTTTACGTAGCCGCCGGCGCCCGGCAGGTCGGCCCGCTCGCGCTGCTCGACGTTGAAAAGCAGCACGTTCGCGTCGCCGAAATGGATTTCCTTGGGGCGGGCCATCACGACGGCGAACTTGCGCCAGTCGGCGTCGTGGTAACTGACCCACAGCGCCCCCTCCGCTTGCCAGGCTGCGGCCAGCTCGGGCGTCATCGCCAGATGGGCCTTCGTCGTGCTGTCGGCCGTGAAGCGATAGGTCTTCCGGCCGATCGTGGCCTGCACGTCGGGCTTGCCGTCGGCCGATTCGAAACTTGCCTCCAGCGCAGCCACCTCGGCCGGATCGGCCCACGGCAGGCGGAACGCAAAATCCTGCCAGCCCAGCGCGACGGCTTCATATGGCTCCGCGCCCTTGTCGCGCGGAATCACGTAGAGCCGCGGGTCCGCAGTCTTCTTCTCGCGCGGCGGCTCGACGGCGACGGTCTGCGTCGTGTAGCTGATCGCCAGGCTGGAAAGCACCTTGCCGTCGGCAGTCTCGGCGAAAACGCGAAACGCCCGCTTGCCCGGCGAAGCTTCCAGGACGGTCACGACATCCGCTTCGGCCAGGTTGATCTGAAACTGGCCCTTGCCGGCGTCCTGGAAGTAGAGCCGCAGTCGGCTGTCCTGGGCCTTGGCGAGCCAGACGGACTTGGGCGTGGCGTCCGACAGCGTGACGGACAGGATGCGGTTTTCGCCCTCCTCGAGCGGGAGGACAAGGCGATCTGGGATGCCCTGGACCTGGATGGCCGGCTCGGCGGCGGAGGCCGCCGGCAGATGGAACGGCAAGAACAGGGTCGCGAGGAGGGCAGCGGCAAGACCTTTCGCTGACATAATTGTCCTCTAGTTGAAGCGTTGAAGGTCATGGCTGGGGTCGGTACTCCGCCCCCGGTCAGCCCGTGGTACTCCGCCCCCAGTCAACCGCGGAAGCCGCAGGCCACGGCCCGCGGTCGCTTGGCCGGCGGCCGGGGTTAGAGGATTGTACCAAACTGCGCGCCGGGGGTGGGGATCGACAGCCAAACCAATGCCGCTGGGCGTTCATCTCTGGCATCCGGCGAAAAATCGATTAGCTTGTAACGCATACGTTTTGCACTTCTCAAGTCGCGGAGGGAGTCATGCTTCGCTCATATCATCGGTTCGCGTTGTTGAAACGGCACTTCGCCGCAGTCATTGCCGCGGCGGTCGTGATGGCGATCGTCGCCGGCGCGCCCAGCACGGCACAGGAAGAGAATACGCAGGCCCCGGCCGCCGGGGCCGCTCAAACCCAAGGGCAGGCTCCGGTGGAGGCGCCCGAACCGGCGCCTCAACCGTCCCGTGCCACGGCCCCACAGGCCCCTGCCGGCGAGCGCGAGCGCCGTATCGAGGAGATTGAGCGGGCGCTGCGCGACCTGTTGCGCGAGGTGCAGTCGCTGCGGGCGCCGGCCCCGGCCACCGCGACCCAGCCAACGGCCAGGACGCCGGCCGCGGAGCAAAAGCCTATCGTCCTTCCGGCGGAATGGATGAAGACGCTGGCCTGGCGCGCGATTGGTCCGGCCAACATGGGCGGCCGCATCGTCGACTTCGCCGTCTATGAAGCCGACCCGAGCATCTTTTGGGTCGCCACGGCCTCGGGCGGCCTGTTGAAGACGACCAACAACGGCACGACGTTCGAGCACCAGTTCGACAAGCAGGCGACGGTTTCGCTGGGGGCCGTGGCGGTCGCCCCCAGCGACGCCAGCATCGTCTGGGTCGGCACCGGCGAGTACAACCCGCGCAACTCCGTCTCCTACGGCGACGGCGTCTATAAATCGACCGACGGCGGCAAGTCGTGGAAGAACATGGGGCTCAAGAAGTCGTTCCAGATCGGCGACATCGTGATCCACCCCAAGGACCCGAACATCGTCTACGTCGGCGCCCTGGGCCGTCTCTATGGGAACAACGAAGAGCGCGGCGTCTTCAAGACGACCAACGGCGGCGAGACCTGGGAAAAAGTGCTCTTCATCGACGACAAGACCGGCATCATCGACGTGCGGATGAGCCCGGCCGATCCGGAGATCCTGATTGCGGCGGCCTGGGAGCGCCAGCGCGACGGCTTCGATAGCTGGCCCGGCAGCGAAGTGCCCGTCCCCGACGGCTACAACGGCTACGACCCCATCAAGAAATGGGGACCCGGCAGCGGGCTCTACAAAACGGCCGACGGCGGCAAGACCTGGAAAAAGCTGACGGAGGGTCTGCCCACTAGCAACACTGGCCGCATCGGATTGGATTGGTATCGCAAGGATCCCAACGTCGTTTTCGCCGTCATCGACTGCGAAGACACCGGCAAAGGCCCGGCGCCGATCAACGTATTTCTGGGGGCGGTGGGGAAGGACGTTGATGGCAAGGCGATTTTGACGCAGGTCGTTCCGGCCAGCCCGGCCGACAAGGCGGGCATGAAAGTGGGCGACGTGATTTCGGCCGTGGGCGAAAAGGCGATCAGCGGTTTCGACCAGGTGCTCGACGAGCTGCGCGGCAAGCGTCCGGGGCAGAAGGTGAAGATCACGACGCTGCGCGGCGAAGAGAAGCAGGAATTGGAAATCGCCCTTTCCGGCCGGCCCGGCCAGGGCGGCGTCGCCGCCGGCGGGGGCGTCTGGCTCGGCGCGGCCGGAGAGAACCGCGAGGGCAAGGCGTTTATCACGTTCCTCATGCAGGGCGGACCCGCGGCAACCGCCGGAATCCAGGAAGGCGACGCGATTGTTTCCGTCGAGGGCAAGCCGCTGGACGACTACAGCCAGCTCACGGAGCAGCTCCGCAGCCGTCAGGCCGGCGATAAGGTGAAGCTCGTCATCGCGCGCGGCGAGGAAAAGAAGGAAGTCACGGTCACGCTCGAGGAGCGGCCCAGCTTTGGCCGCGGCGGCGGTGGTTTCGGTCGGTTTGGCGGCGGATCGCAAAGCGACGTCTACCTGGGCATCCAGGGCGAAGACGCCGAAGGCGGCGCACGCCTCACCGTCATCACGCCCGACGGTCCCGCAGAAAAGGCCAACCTCGAAGTCGGCGACATTGTCAAGGCCATCGACGGCAAGGCCATCGCGGGCTACGAGGCCCTGACGGATGAGATCCGCTCGCACCGGGCGGGCGACGCGATCAAGCTGACGATCGTCCGCGGCGGCGAAACCAAGGAAATGGCCGCCACGCTCGCCACCCGCGCCGGCGCGTCCCGAACTCGCCCCTACGGCTTCCAGTACGGCGGGCAGAGCCCGAACGTGCAAGACCAGCAAGGCGCGAAGGGACATCTCTACGGCGGCATCTACAAATCGACGGACTGCGGCGAAACCTGGACGCGGATCAACAGCCTCAACCCGCGGCCGATGTACTTCAGCAACGTCAAAGTCGACCCCAGCGACGACAACTATGTGTTCCTCTTGGGCATCTCGCAGCATCGCTCGAAAGACGGCGGGGCGACGTTCGACGCCGACTTCGGCCGCCAGGTCCACGCCGATGGCCACGCTATCTGGGTTGATCCCCGCGACGGCCGGCACATCCTCATCGGCACCGACGGCGGGACGTACGTCACCTACGACCGCGGCGCCAACTGGGACCACTTGAACCACATGGCGATCGGGCAATTCTACCACGTGGCCATCTCGCAGAAGCAGCCCTACCGCGTGGTGGGCGGCCTGCAAGACAACGGCTCATGGCTCGGTCCCACGCTCGCCCAGAACGGCGGCGGCCCGATCAACGAGGACTGGATTTCCGTCGGCGGCGGCGACGGTTTCATGTGCCGCGTCGACCCGGACGAGCCGGACCTCGTCTACTACACCAGCCAGGACGGCAACATGGGGCGGCGCAATCTGCGCACCGGCGAGCAGGCCTCGATCCGGCCGCAACGCGTCCGCGGCGCGCCCGCCTATCGCTTCAACTGGAACACGCCCTACATTCTGTCGGGCCGCAACTCGCGGATTCTCTACGCGGCGGGCAACTGCGTCTTCCGCTCGCTCAACCGCGGCGACGACCTGCAAGCGATTTCGCCGGAGATTACGCTTACCAAGCGCGGCAGCGCCACGGCCCTGGCCGAGTCGCCCACGAACCCCGACCTGCTCTACGTTGGCACCGACGACGGGGGGCT
>JACOUI010000278.1 GCA_016177915.1 Planctomycetia bacterium | reverse complement strand
GGCCTCGTGCCGGTGGGTAAATGACTGGCAGCTAGGGGCCGACCCCCCGAAAAACCCGCCTCCACCGAAAAGCGCGTCGGCGGAGCGAACGACTGGCGACTGGCCGTCCGGTCGGTCCAGCTTTCAATCGCGAATCCACCGGCACAAGGCCGGTGGAGAAGCACGGGCGATGAGACGGTCGCACTAGCTGCCAGTCAACGAGCCCCCGGCACGAGGCCGGGGGTGAGAATGCGGAAATTGATCTTCGTCCATCCCTAATCTCGTGCAAATTCGCGCAACTTGCGCCGGATGCGGCTCCGCAGTTGCCAGGAGTTCGCGTCGGTGAAGCGTTCGCCCGCGCTATCGCGGGACAAAAGCACTTCGAGACAGAACTCCCGTTCGCGCTGGGTCAGGCAGCCTACGAACTCGGCGACGCGCCAGGCCAGCTCGCGGGGGCCGCCGCCTTCGGACTGCTCGCGGCGCGCAACGGCCGCTTCGCGCAGCCGGCGCCGCCGGTCGGCCCGGAACATTTGCTTGGCCATGTTGCGGGCGACCGTGCCCACAAACGTGCTCAGGCGGCAGCCGCGGCCCGCGTCAAATTGGCCCAATAGCTCGCCGCCTGCCAGCATCAACTCGTACCAGACACGCGCGGCAATTTCGTCTACCTTGTTCGAGTCGTTGACTGCCCGACCGTACATGCTGCGGATCGACGCCAAGAGGCGATAGTGTTCCTGAGCGAAAAGCTCTTGCCAGGCCTGTTTCTCTCCGGCCAAACAACGGTCCACCAAACGGCGGTCAGCCGCGGGCCCATCCGCGGACGATGCTCTTACGCGCGCGACGGCCGGGGAATGTCCGGCCTCAGGCACAGGAACGCCGAGCGGGTGCTTGGCGTGATGCGGCTTCCCGTTCGAGGCCGCGCCATCATTTGATCGGCGCCCTTTCGACACGTACCTGGCCGCGCAGGCAACACGGCGGTTCGAAGCTCGCTTTTTAGCTCTCGGCATTCTTACTCGTGTCTTAGCGCGGGGTTGCAGGGTATATGATGGACGAAAATCAATTTCCGCACTCTCACCCCCGGCCTTGTGCCGGGGGCTCGTTGACTGGCGGCTAGCGCGACCGCCTCACCAAACGCGATTCTCCACCGGCCTTGTGCCGGTGGATTCGCGATGGAAAGCTGCACCGACCGGACGGGCAGCCGCCAGTCGTTCGCTCCGCCGACGCGCTTTTCGGCGGAGGCGATTTCTCCGGGCAGTCGGCCTCTAGCTGCCAGTCAATCTCCACCGGCACGAGGCCGGCGGTGAGCTTGAGCTTATCGAACGCCGGCTGTCTCTTGGGTGCTAAGGACATGTCGCCACTCCCTGCAAGCGGCGGAACCACGCCACGTATTCTTTCAGGCCGTCGGCCAGCGGCACGCACGGCTCGTAGCCCAGCAACTCCCTGGCGCGGGCCAGGTCCGCGTGCGTGGCGGCCAGGTCGCCAGGATGAGCAGGGCGCGAGAGGATGTTCGGTTTGCGGCCGAGCTGGCGCGCGAGCATCTCGATCAACTGGCTCATGGCGACGGGTCGATCGCTGCCCAGGTTGATCGCCTTGCCGATCGCGCCTGGCGCGGTCATCGCCGCCAATAAACCGCGGCAGACGTCGTCGACGTGGGTGAAATCGCGGCGGATGGAACCGTCGCCGAAGAGCGGCAGCGGCTCTCCGCGTGCGATTCGCTCGACGAAAATCGCCATCGCCAGATCGGGCCGGAGCCTGGGACCGTAGACGCTGAAGAGTCGCAGCGAGACCGTCGGCACGTCGTGCACTTCGTAGTACATCTGCGCCAAAAGCTCCGCGGCGCGCTTGCTGGACCCGTAGGGACTGGTCGGAGTGCCCAGCGGAGCATCCTCTCTAAACGGCACCGCGGCCCCGTCGCCATACACCGTCGACGAGGAGGCCAGCAGGAAACGTTCCACCGGACGGCGCCGCGCCGCCTCCAGCAAATTGGCCGTTCCACAGACGTTGACTTGCTGGTAGATCGTCGGGTGGTCCATGCTGTAGCGCACGCCCGCGTAGGCACCCAGGTGAACGACGAACTCGAACTGGTATTCCTGGAACAAGCGAAAGACAAATTCCGTATCGCAAAAGTCGCCTTCGATGAGCGTGACACGCGGGTCGTCGGCAAAGAGAGCCGCGTTCGCGCGTTTGCGTGCCGGGTCGTAATAGTCGTTGAAGTTATCTAAGGCGACGATCGCGCTATCGCTCTTCCGCAGGAGGCACTGGACAAAGTGGCTGCCGATGAATCCTGCCGCGCCGGTAATCAGAATTGACATGTGGACTAAAGAAACTAAGGAATGCCGCGGACGATGCGTGGACCGAGCAGCCGCGTGAGCCGGAGCGGCAGATGCCGCCAAACGCGGCTGGCGAACCGATATTTCGGACTTTCGGGGCGCATCGCCCGTGGGTCGCCGCGCCGGACGTAGTACTGCCAGATGGCCGCCACGGGACGCGCGCTCCACTGCGCTTTGAAGCGGTAGGTGTTGCTGTCGATGGTGCTGCGGCCGAAATCGAAGGTCGACTGACGCCGCTCGATGGCCCGGCAGAGAAGCTGCCAGTACATGAGCATGTTGGCGTTGGTGGAATTGAACGGCCGCAGCGAGCTGGCGCTTGGAACCTCGCTGACGCCAAGGGTATGGACAAGCAGGGCCGTGGCGATGGGCCGGCGCTTTAGCCGCACGACGCAGAGCTCGGCAGAATCGGGAAACCAATGAAGAATGCTTTCGAACAGACGCCTTCCGTAGACGGGCGTGCCGAGGTCGCGCATGTTGCGGCTGAAAACCGCGTAAAAATCCTCCAGCAATTCGCGCTTTCCCCAGTGAACAGACAGCCCCTGGTTTTGGCCCTTGCGCACTTGATTGCGGACTTTCGGACCGAGCTTTTTCCAGAGCGCATCGGCGGAGTCCGGCAGCGCCAATCGCATGTGGACTTTGTCGCAGAGGCAGTTTGTGAGCGCTGGATGAGAATGTTCTACTTCGTGCCGCAATTCGAGGTGTCGAACATCGAGCTCGTCGGCCAGGTGTACTGCACGATCGATAAGAAGCGATGCCACAACAGGGCTAGGGGACAGTGGGCCCGCCGAGTTGACATAAGGCAAACTGACCAAAAAGCGGCCAAAAAGCACGCTCCGCACCAGCGCCAAAGGCAGAACGCCAACCAAGCGATCGTCCTGCCACGCTTCAAGCAGGTACGGCTCGTGCTTGAGTCCTTCGCACACCGCGAGCAGCCATCGGATGGCGCGCTCGACGGGCAATTGTCCGCCGTCGCACTGGCGGGATTGGGTTGTGACCAGGTGCTCGAGCTCCCGTCGCAAATGCACTTGCACAGTGCTTGGACCAGGTTGGATCACAGGGCCGGCGACGATGGGGCCGGCGACGATGGGGCCGGCCACGTTTTTGCCGCAGCAACTCGACGCGGAGAGCCCTTCCGCCTGGCTGGACGCAAAATTCGCTACCATCGCAACGCCCGAGGCCAACTATGGATATTCTGAAAACCCATGCCCGCTCGTCGGGCCGCTTCACCGTCCGCATCCTCGCGATCGCCCAGGACAAGGCACGCGGCAGGCTCGATGCCTAGCTTTTGCGCTGCCAGCAAGAGTCCGTCGGCATGCGGCTTCAGTCGCCGGGGGCCGTCCGGCTCGCCGCATGCCACCACCACGTCGAACAGGCTGGCTGCGCGTAACGCTCGCAGCTTCGCCGTTGCCGGATAGTCGCTTACCAATGCGCTGCGGCCGCCCAGTGCGCGAAACCGGCTGATGGCCGTCAGCAAACCGCGGCGCCGAAAGAGGTGCAGCCATTTGCCGGGCCGCTGAAACATCCAGCGATCCACGATGGACTCCACGTCTTCGACTTTCCGGCCGATGGCACGGGATGTTTGCAGGAGCTGAACGCAGAACGGGTCGTCACAGCCGCCCGAGCCATTTCGCCGAATCCGTTCGTGCTCGTTCCGGAACGCACGCAGGACAGGAATGCTGCGCCAGCCGCTCACAAGAAGTTCTGCGGCCATCGCCAAACGCAGGCATCCCGCATGATACAGCGTGCCATCGAGATCGATCAGCCAGGCTCGATAGTGCGCGACCGCGGAGGGGGGCGGGGGCGGGGGCGGGGGCGGGGGCGGGGCTTCAGGTGCTGATGCAGCTTGCAACTTTGGGCTCCACAAGACTGTCATAGATTCTGCCGATTCTTTCCATACGATGCGCGAAACTGTAGCGCCGCTGGATCGTCTCCCGGCCTTCAGCCGCCAGCCGCCGTTGAAGTTCTTGATCGCTAAGCAGCCGACGGAGTCCGGCGGCGAGCGACGGCACGTCGCCGGCCGGCAGCAACAGCCCGTTCTGTCCGTCTTGAATAACACTGGACACGCCGCCCACGTCGGTCGCCACGCAGGGCACTTCCCAGGCCAGAGCTTCCAATAGAACGTTGGGCAGACCTTCGCGCAAGCTGCTGAGGGCGAACACGTCCATGGCCTCATACCAAGGTGACACGTCCGCAAAGTGGCCCGGCAGCATGATGCGGTCTCGCCGGTCCAGCCGATCCACTAAGTCTTGCAACCTCGTTCGATCGTCTCCCTCGCCAAGGATGACAAGCTGCACATCGCTGCCTTCGCTTAAGAGTTTGTCCACCGCAACGATGAGCCGGTCGAATCCCTTTTCTTCGGACAACCGGCCGCAGGCCCCGATCAACGGCCGCTGGGCCGACAGACCGAGCTCTTGTTTGGCCTCCGCGCGGCTTCGCCAGCGGACGCACTGGGCGGTATCAATCGCGTTCTCCACGAGCAGGCATTTGTCCGCGGCGACGCCGAAGTCGAGACATGTCTTGTGCAACTCCTCCGACACGCAGATGACCCTTTCATAGCGGCGTAGGCACCAGCGGTCGATCGCGTAATACAGTCGCGTCCTTCGCGTGTGGCCCACCCAGCCATGGACCGTTGTCACAAGGCGCATCGGCCAGAGCCGTCGTAGAAGCAATCCCAACGCGTTACTCTTATAGTCATGCGCGTGCCAGATGGTTACACCCTCGGACCGACAGACCTTCAGCATCTTGCGGACAACGCCCAAATCCCAGAATCCCCGATCGGGGATCGACACGATGGGCGCTTCGAGTTGAGCCGCACGCCGGCGAAGCACATCAAACCCAGGGTCCTCCGGCGGGTGCATGAATGCGCAGAGCACGCGGTATCCGCGACCCCCAAGGAACCGTGGCGAGTTCAAAATCGTCTTTTCGGGGCCACCGCCGGTCTTTGTGACGACGCGCGTATGAAGCACAACGGCGCTGAACACGGCACGGGGAGGGCCGGTCCCAAGTGCAGGGCTCCGCATGATCACGTGCCTTGATGGAGATGCGGACATTTCTTGGCGGAGGGTTCGGTTTCAATTGACGTTAGCCGTCGAAGGTAGTGCAGTAGTTCGTCGGCTCGTGCCTCCCATCGTTCGTTGCGCACGGTGTTCCGCCTTAGCGCTACCTTTTCCTGGTCGCTCGTTTCCAGAAGTGCCAGCCGCACATGGTTTACAAAGTCCTCTGTGGTTGATGCTATCCGAACGTGCGGCGCATAAGTTCGTGCTTCGGGGAGATCAACCGTCACCGTGGGCTTGCCGGTCGCGAGACATTCGCGCAACTTTAGCGGGTTACTGCGATAGATCATTTCGTCACGGACATAGGGCAGCAGTAGCACGTCCAGACCAGCGATCCATTTCGGAAGATCAGCGTACGGCTGCGGGCCGACGAGATGAACATTCGGTATTTTTCGAAAAGCCTCCGGGCAGAATGCGACTGGGCCGATCATTACCAGGCTCGCGAGTGGGAACGCCTTAGCCACGGCCGACAAGAGAGCGAAGTCGATTTTTTCATAAAGCAGACCGAAGAAGCCGATACGAGGCCCCGGAATGTCATTGAGTCGCCGGTGCGGGATCTGACTTGAGGTAGATGCGAAATGATCAAAGTCGACGGCATGCGGAAAATATCTACACTCACCAACGTGCTTGAGGCGATTGAGAAGCTCGTGTGACACTGCGAGGACTAGGTGTGCCTGTTTGGCCAGAATTTGTTCTGCTGCGCGCAGCGCGTGTCCATTTGCGGATGGCCAATGGCTGTAGTCATCTGTGCAATAGTAAACTAATCCCTGCTGCCCGACATTACCCAGGAGCCAGATGACATGTGGCAAAGAGGTGAACACGATCGGCCTGGGCATGCCGAGCCGCCTTAATTTGCGTCGAACGTTCAACGTAACAAGGCATCGATTGAGGGAGCGGACAAGTCGGTTTCCGGTCCATGGTAGCATCGGAGCATCGAGCACCCACATTTGGTCAGCGACGTGCCGAAGCCCTCGCCGCCAGCTAAGTAGTTTTTCCACACCGCGACGTACCGTAAGACTGTCCGCGCGTACGCTTCGCGTGCCAATGCTGTTTACCCAAAGAATCCGAAAAGAAGGCTGTAGTCTCCGGATCAGGTGCTGACAGCTCGACGGATGCCGCCCCCAGTCGTCGGAGAAAACCAGCAAGGAAGGGCGCGATTCAGCCCCGGCGGGCAAGAGCCATCTCCTCGTAGAGCCGCGCGTACGCGGCGTGCATGTCTTCTTGGGAAAAGAGCTGCGTGGCTCGCTCGTGGCCCTCGTTTCCCATTCGTTGCCGCTCGACGGGGTCGCGCGCCAGCCGCAGCACGGCGTCCGCCAGCGCCGCATCATCGCGGGCCGGCGCCAGCAGTCCCGTCTGGCCGCGTACCACGACCTCAGGCACGCCGCCAACGCTCGTGGCCACGACCGGCAGGCGGGCCGCCATGGCTTCGATCAGCGTGACCGGAATGCCCTCACTGATGCTCGTGAGAAGAAAGATATCAGCGGCGGCCAGCAATCGCGGCACGTCGGTGCGAAGTCCCAGAAGTTGCACCCATGATCCCAATCGGCGGCGGCGAATTTCGTGTTCGATGCCTGCGCGTTCGGGCCCTTCGCCGACCAATAAGAGCCGGGCTCGCGGGCATCGACGCACTACCCGCTCCATTGTCCGCAACGCGGTGCCATGGTCCTTCAGCCCATCCAGCCGCGCCACCTGCAAAATCGCCAGCTCGTCTGGTTCAAGCGACAATTCTCGCCGCACCTCGGCGCCGCGGGTCCCCTGCCGCGCGATCCGCTGCAAATCGACCCCGTTGTAGATGACGCCGACCCTGCCGGCGGGAATTCCTTCGTTGCGAATCAATGCCTGGCGCACCGCCTCGCCAACGGCAACCACGCGATCGCGGCGCCGTAGTGCCATGCGGTTGAAAACGATTCGCTTCCAGCGAGGGCGATCGGGGAAGAAGCGTCCGTGCTCCGTGAACAGCACTGGCGGCCTCCGGCGCATGATTCCCGACGCCAACGCATAGAAAAATGGCGTGTACTGATGAGCGTGAACCAGCGCCGCCCCCGTGGATCGGATCCATGCGGCCAGTCGCCGCGCGCAAGCTCGATCGAAGCCTGCCCTGCGCTGCAGACACTCGACGCGGATGCCTTCCTGTCGCAGTTCCGCGCCGAGGGAGCCGACTTCGTCGAGGCAGGCGAAGACGAAATGGAAGCGCTCCGACAAACTTCTGGCGAGTTGACAGGCCAACACTTCCGCTCCGCCCACCGTGAGTCCGTGTAAGACCTGACAAATCGTCGGCCGATGGAGCGGGTATGCACCGCCTGCGGAAGCTTGCGCCTTGCTGGCCGTCGCTGGACTCATCAAGCCGAGCGTCGGCACGCTTCAGTCCCGCGAGTCAGATCGCATGGTTCCGTTGGCATTTCGTCACAGAGATACCGCTGGCCCACTTCGAACACCATCATGGCCATGAGCAAGAACGTGTGATTGCGGCCTGCGAGGTGTTGGGAAACAACGCGCCGCACGCCGTTGGGATCAAATACCCCGCGCTGCAAGCAAGCTTCGCTGAGCAGGACCTTTCTTACGCACGGCGCCAACTGCGTGCGCAGCCACAAGCCCAGCCGTTCATACGGCTGATAGCCGGGCACGCGTAGCTTGGCGAGGACCTTGGTGCGTAACGTCGCCCATCGCCGCATCCACCGTCCAGCACCCAGCTTCGCCCCTGTATTGGAATTTGGCACGGCCAGGAAGCTCGGTCGCCGCTTTTTCAGGATGTATGTTTGGATTTCATCGTTCAGTTTCAAATGGGGCGGCACGGCGAACAGGAGCCGCACGAGGTCGCGATCGAGGTATGGCAGCCGCGGCTCCACGACCGAACGGAACTTCATCAACGACAGAACCGTTTCGCGCCGGAGCCGTTGATGGACAAACAGCCGCCAAACTTGCTCGACCACGGGTCGCGCATCGTCAGCGGTCTCCTCAAGATCTGCTCGCAGCGACTGCCGAGCGAGCTCGACGAGTTCGCCCTGCCGCGGCCCGGCGAATAACGGCGCACCCAGAGCCGGCAGCATATATGCCCGCAAATGGCGCCAGAGCCAATCTTCGAGCGCCGTGCGGTCACGAATCGCCAGAGCTTCGTGATCGAGCGAGTAATTGTACGCCTTGCTCATGTGCAGCAGCTCACCGGCGTGCCCGCGCAAGAGCACTTCGATCCCCAGCTCGCGGTAAAGACCCAAGGTGGGCATTACGATGCACTGGGAAAGGTATTGGCCGTCGGTGAGCCGCACCATGCTCTGCAAGTGACTTGAAAAATCGGCCAGGAACGATTCATCCAGCACATGGTTATGGTGCTCGCAGCTCGCCAACTCAGCGAGCTTCGCTGCCGCTCGATGATCCAGGCTCCCGGCCATGCCCAAGCACAGGGTCTTTATTCTCGTACGCCCCGGCTTCATCACGCCGAGGATGGTGCGGGCATCGAGGCCGCCGGAGAGCGACAATCCCAGGTTCGGCGCGTTCTCAGTACACCGCTGGACGGCCTGCGAAAGGGCCTCATCGATTTGATCTAAAACCTCTGCCGCGTTGTTTGCGGCGTTGCCGTTGGCCTGTCCGTAGTCCCAGTAGCGGTCGACCGAGAAGCGATCCGTCTGAGCGTCGTAAACGGCCCAAGCTCCCGCCGGAAGAACACGGACCGCCTCCAGAGAGGTGTCATCTCGCAAGTAATGGCCGAAGGTAAAGAACTGCGCTAAGCCTTGCCAGTTTGGCGCACGCGACACAGCCAAATTCACCAGCAATGGCTTGATGTGGCTACTGAACAAGAGTCGCCCAGATTGCCGCACGTAATAGAGCGGACGGGTGCCAAAGGCGTCAGTCACGAGCACGAGTTTCCGTCGCGCGTGGTCCCAAACAGCGGCTGAGAAGGAACCATTGAGCGATGCAAGCCGTCCCCGACCGCCGGCGCGATAGAGCTGGAGCAGGATCGCGGCATGGTTATCCGCACCTAGGACAGAATCGGAATAACGTAGCTCGTCTAACAACTCGTGGACGTCATACAACTCTCCGTCCAGCGCTACAAGCACGTCGTCATCTCGAGCGATTTCACGCGAGCGCGCGAACGGGAGCGACACACTCCCTAAGGCGATTCCCGCCGGGTCGTCCACCGCGCACCGCGTGGACCAACGCGGATCGTGCTGCAGCTGGGCTAACATTGCCGTGAGCCGTGGGGACAGGACGGCGATCGGCACACAATCAGCGATGCCACATAATCCAGGCACGACGAGTCTCCCTAGTGACCGACGATCTCTACGACGTTGGCAAAGTCAACAAAGACCATTTCGCGCAGCCAAGCCAGCACGAGGACCGCGCAACTCACGACGGCCAACCAAAACGACCAACTACAACGGCGTTGCCAAATCTGCCGCACGTTCAAGCAGGCCGCGGCCGCGTAGAGCAGTACGAAAGGCATGATCGGAAGGTGGTACCGTTCGTGTGCGAAGACCAACGTGTGAATCGCGCACGGAAAGAGAATCTGCGCTACAAACAACCAATGGAAGCTACGTGCCACCGGCCGGCACAGGAACAACCCAAAAATGCCCAGAAGTATGGCGGCGGCGTAGCTGCCACAAATCGTGCACGACGCCACAAGTAATCCGGCGCCGGACACCTGCCCGAAGAATCCCTCTTTCGCCCTAGCAAGCAGACTGCGCTCCAACTGCCAGAAGTTAAAGAATTTCACAAGGTCGCGTTTCGCCGTCAGTAAAGGATGATCGAGCACGTAGCCAACGGCATGCCGCAGGGCGAGCTTGTCGCGCTGCCCTTGGGTCAGTTGGTGATAGCCGGGTGTTTCGTGGGCCAGCACTGTGTGCCAGGCTCGCTCGCCTTGAACGAGACTGATCGTCGCCCAGGAGCGCTCCAGCGGCGTATACTCGTAATTCCCCATCATTGCGTTGCGGCCGCCCATCACGTCGATCACCACAAAGGTCTCCTGCAGCCGGCTATTGCGATACGACCACGGCGCGATGACTAGGGCCACGGCGGCGACCGGCACGGCGCCGGCAAGCCATCGGCGCAGCCCGCCGTCCCTCCAGGAGCATACGATGATCATGGCCAGCAGCGGAGCGAACAGGACCATGATGCTCCGAGTCAAAGCGGCCAATCCAAGGAGCGTTCCCGCCGCGATCAGCAGCGAGAACGATCCGCGGTGCATTGCTTCTACGCACACCAGCGTCGTGGCGACCAACAAGAACGTAAACAGCGTTTCGCTGAGGACGAGATTGTTGAAACCCAGAAGCGACGGATAAAAACACGCGCTGGCCGCTCCCCAAAGGCCCACGCGAGACCCAAAGGCAATACGGCCCAGCCGATACGTAGCCACGATCGTCAGCATGCTGATGGCCGCTTGAATGGCACGCACCGCGCCAAGATCGCTGCCGCCGCATATACTATAAATGAGGGCGACTGCAAATGGATAAAGAGGCGGCCGCAAGGACGTTGGATGCCCATGTTCGTCAACATAGGCGCTCGCGTTAAGCAAGCCACGGGCAAGCTGGTCGTAGCTCTGCTCGTCATCGATGTTCAGCGGCAAATCGCGCCAATAAAACCATAACAGGAGCCGTACCGCGGCCCCCGCAACCAGCACCCACAGCAGTGGGTGCCTCGCCACACCAGCAATTAAGGTCTGCGATGGCGCGTGGCGCGCCGCGCGTCCATCTGGCCGGTTGTTGTGAGCCCGACTCTTTAGAATCGCCACAGGGCCGGCACTTGCGAGGGAGACACGTTAAACAGGTCGTACAACAGTGGCATTTCCACAAACATCAGGCCGACAAAGACCGCCAAACAGATAAGCAGGTAGATCATCAGCCCCGTCTCGTGATACAGCCTTTCAGGGTGCTGCGCCGCGCTATCCCGTTTCAGGGCGATATGCAGGTAATAGCTGAAGCATCCGGCAATGAGTGGCACTGCCAGGATCAGTTCAAGATGGTAGCGAATGATAAATACGCCCAGCAGCAACGCCGCGCCGGAGGCGTAAAAGAACATGCTGACCAGCAGGCGCGGCTCGTCGTAAAAGCGGAAGGACCGTCGATACGCGGCCGCCGTCTGCGGATCAGCCAGCGAGCGATACTCCCCAAACCGCTTGCTAGCCATGAAAAATGCACCGAGCATCCAGTAGGCGGCCAGCAGCGAGACCGGCGGCATGCTACCCGGGAGGAGGACGAACCACCCCAGCAGCAATCGGATAGGATTGTTGATCGATTCGGACAGCACATCCAAGTACGGCAGGTCCTTGAGCCGCAGTGGACGGACGTTGTATGTCAGGCCCATGAACCACAGCGCCGCCCCCGCCAGGCAGACACTGCCGTTGGCCCAATAAGCGGTCCACAGGCCTAGCGCTCCCAAACCGAGCCATTCAACGTAAGCGAGCGGAAGCCAAACGCGGCCGGACGGAACCGGCCTCGTGCGTTTGAGCGGATGCGCCCGGTCGCTTGGGGCGTCGAGAATCTCGTTTAATACATAGTTGCTCGAGGCGACGAGGCAGGTGGCCACCAGCGCCACGGCAAGGGCCATCCCGTGGGCATACGTCAAGCCGGCGGGGTAATAGAAGAGCGCCAGCATCGCACCTAGCAGCATGAAGACGTTCTTGAACCAATGGTCGGGCCGAGCAATGGCGACGTAAGCCCAAAGCGCCTTGGTGGTTCGCTGTGACGCCGGGGTTGGCAGCGAGCTGTCACCAGGTTCCGATAGGTGTGTCATATAAGTGATGCTAGAGTGAGGTTGCAGTCGGCCTGTCGCATCGCGACGAGTTCGTGCTTAGGCGACGATGGGGCGCTACGCCGTGCAGTGCAGCGCGGATGATCCGAGGTACTTGTCCATCCAACGGCCGAGGACCAACAGCGACCAGAGCACCGCTCCGTGACGACCGGTTCGCCTTAGATGCGCACGGTAAAGTCGGTCTGCAAACTGTGTGTCAATGTAGGACGCCAGGCGGCCGTGCTTTTCCAACACCGAGGAGACAAATTGTTCTCGCAGCGGTCCGCGCAACCACTGGTCGACCGGAATTTCAAACCCTTGCTTGCGGCGAAAGACAATCTCATCAGGCAACAGGCTTTTGCACATCTGCTTAAAGATCCACTTCGTTTCGCCGTTGTGCACTTTAAGGCGCGAAGGAACCTTGGCAGCGAGCTCCAGGAACTCGTGATCCACAAGCGGCGGTCGCACCTCCAAACCCACCGCCATGCTCGCCCGATCCACCTTGGTCAAAAAGTCATCGGGCAAGAGCATGGCTACGTCCGCGCAAATCATGCCGCGCAACGGATCATCGGGGCTCGTTCGAAAGGCGCTGGTGACGGCGGCTTCCGGACAGTGCCCATCCAACGCACGGCGCACGTCGGCGTTCAGTAGCGCCCGTCGCATCGATCCACGGCAGATCGCGATCGTGTTCGCGTACGCTTCCGCTGGGTCTAAGGAAAGATTCGTGAGCGCCGTCTTGACCCTCAACGCGCGCGGAAGCCAATCAGCCTTTGGCCAGCAGCGGGCAGCCCCGCGCAGCAGCGTTCGACGCATCCAAGCCGGGAATCGCCTTCGCCAAGCCGCTTCCCTAAGGTCCTGCCCGTAGCGGGTATAGCCGCCAAAGGCTTCATCACCGCCGTCGCCGGACAAGACAACCTTCACCTGCCGTGCGGCCACTTGGGCCAGACACAACGTCGCTACGGCTGACGAATCGGCGAAAGGCTCGTCGAAGTGGTGCACCAGCGCATCCAGACTTTCGACGGCTCGTGGTGTCACGATTTCCTCGACATGCCGTGTGCCAAATCGCTTGGCTACGCGGCGCGCATACGGCAGCTCGCTAAACTGATCCTCCTCAAAGCCCACAGAGAAAGTCTGTATGGGCTCGCCCACGAATGGGGCGGCCAACGCGACCACGGCACTGGAATCCAGGCCTCCACTCAAGAACGCGCCCACGGGCACGTCCGCGATTAGGTGTGCCTTTACTGTCTCCGCGAGTTTGGCTCGCAGCGCCTCGCTCCATTCGTCAACCGACCGTCCTTCGTCCGGCTCTGCATCCAGCCGCCAATACCGACGCGGCGCGGCAGACCAGTTTCTCTCATCGACCGCCAGTACATGCGCCGGCGGCAGTTTGCGAATGCCCTCAAAGATCGACCGGTCCCCCGGTATCACGCCATAGCTCAAATAGTCTTCGAGGGCCTCGAGGTCGATCTCACGCGGAACGCCGGGAAACGCCAGGATTCCTTTTATCTCGGACGCGAAGAGCAGCTTTTCCTCGTCCCGGTAGTAATATAGCGGCTTTAGCCCCACGCGGTCCCGCGCCAGCAACAGACGCCGCTTTCTGCCATCCCATAGCGCGAAAGCAAACATGCCCCGCAGCCGTTCGACGAGTCGGTCGCCCAGTTCCTCGTAGAGATGCACGAGGACTTCGGTGTCACTCCGCGTAGCAAAGTGGTGCCCCTTGGATATCAGCTCTCCTCGTAAGTTCAGGAAGTTGTAGATTTCGCCGTTGAACACAACCTGTAGCGACCCCTCTTCGTTCGTCAACGGCTGATCACCGCCGGCCAGGTCAATGATCGACAGCCGGCGGTGCGCCAGCCCCACACCAGCCGCGGTCCATACGCCATCCGCGTCGGGCCCACGATGGACTAGTGTGTCTGCCATCGCCTTAAGCAAACGCCCATCCACGGGCCGTTGGCCGTCACGATAGATTACGCCAACCAAGCCGCACATCTTTTGTGTGTTCGCGACAATCAGGATAGAGAACTACTGACGCCGCAGGTGGTGGCCACGCCACCAATCGGCTCTCGTGCGGCGCTGCGCGCGTCGGCCTCCCCCGAATTCGCAGAAGCGTTTCCGATCGGCTCGGCCTGGCCGCGGTACCGAATCACGCGCGCAGGATTGCCAACCGCGATCGCGTAGTCTGGAATACGTTTCGTCACAACGGAGCCGGCTCCGATCACACAGTGGTCGCCAATATCTGCAAGTACTACGGCCCTGTCTCCGATCCACGTGTCGCGACCAATGGTGACGTGCGGCCAGGCGCCGGGTTGTTCGCGTATGGGAATATCCAATCGCTCAATTCCGTGCTGTTGACCGCCGTTGGGGATCGAAACATGCGACCCGATCAGCACGTCGTCCTCTAGCGTCACATCGCCCAAACAGCAAAAGACACCCACGTAGACCTTCCGGCCAACGCGTGCCGTCGGATGCGAGAACACCGTTCCGAAGCTCAGACATGCACCTGGCCCGCAGCGAGGCAAGACCATGCGGTAAAAAGCCCACCGCAAATAGTTGCCAGTTAGACCAGGAACTAAGCTGAGAGCCTGTGACCAACTTGCGAAGGCAGTGTTTCGCCCCAACACCATGGCCGACATCCGGCAAGCAAGAACCGCCGGCAGCACGATAACGGCTGCGGCGCCTATCGCGATGGTTTTCAGCGCACGCCTCACGCTAGCAATGACCGTTGGCGCTGGTAACGAGCCCACGACAGGGGATTAAGCAATCGAACTGCAATACTCATTGCACCAGAGACGGTCCTCGCCCGCGAGAAAACACGCAGCCTTTGTGGCACAAATTCTTGACGTAGACCAAGTCCCGTGGATACCACTACACGCGGCATCGGTGCTATGCCGCGCTGGCGCAAAAGGCAGTCCCAAAGCCCTTCCACCATTACGATGGCAAGTGCCCGTGCCGTCGCCCGGGTTTCAAACCGCAACAAATCCTGCCAAGCTCTTTCCGCCAACTCGTCGCCGCGGTCGTACAACTTCGTGCGCAACGGTTCGTCTGCGTGACAAGCGGCGCGGCGCATGACGTTGACTTTGCGGAACTCCTGGGCGGCCCACGCTTCCGTCGGATATTCGAGTTTTTCCGCCTGGTCAAAATAAGGACGCTCGTGGTCCACCATCCAACGGCCGTAAGACAGGAGGCTCGCCTGGGCATAGGCATACATCGGATCGATCTGTTCCGCCTCAGCCTTGGAGTCCAGGTACTTCGCGAGACTGGCGAGAAACACCGTGTAGGACCACCGCTTTTCCACGTCAAGCAGGTTTCGCGCGGCTACATCGTCAGTGGGATGGATGCATCGGCTGATTAGCGCCTCGGCGTACTGCAAGTACTTCGCCTCTTGCGTCAATTTCCAGGCATCGAGCAGCGCGTTGATGGAATTACCCGCGGCGCGTCCGAGCGGATGATAGTTCACACCGGCCGTCCCTGTTGCCCGCCCCGTCGGGCCACTGTCGAGGACGCCGAGAATGTTCCGCCGGCCATCGTCCATGGCGATGACCCACTCGGCCAGGCCGACCACCGCCGCCCGCGCGAGCGGATTGCCTGTCAACTGATAATAGAGGAGCAGCCCGGTCGTGAAGTTGTGCTCGGCGCCGGGTCCACCACCATACGGTCCGCCACCCTTCGGACGGTTTGCGCGCGAGTACGTGCGATGAGTCGCCGTGTGCGCGTGGAGATAATGATCGGTGAACCAAAACAGCCCGCCGTTGTAAGCGGCACGATCACGCCGCGTATGATAAACATCGACGTCGATCACATGTCGGGCCAGCGCATCGCCCAGCTCAAACCAACGGCGGTCTCCCGTCCGCAGGAAATGCAGCAGGAAGCCGTAGAGCATGTCGAACTGGTTGTTGTAGTGCGACACCAGCGGCCGCGGCCCGCCGTAGTGCTGCTCCTCGTGATCGGCATAGATGTCGCCGAAGTTCCGCCAGCCGTACTCATCCACTTGCTCGATCTTGGCGAAGAGACTTTGCGGGCCTTCGAGCGCTTCCTTCAAGAGCGCATCTAGGCGTTCCAAAGCTGTTCCGCATGGCGGATTGGCGAGGCTAGCTATGGTGTTCATCGTCGGCGTCTTCAAGGATGCCCTGACCACGGCGGGTGCATGGACCCAGTCGAGTTGCTCGTCCCCGCTAGTCGCGCTGCCAAAGTCGAACCATACGGTGTGCGTCTTTTGTTCGCCCCCTTGCAACTCATGGAGGTCGGCGAATTGCCGCGGAAACAGCCGCACGCGAAGCCCGCCAGTATCCGCCTCGATTGCCTTGGGGAACTGTTGCCAGAAGTTCGGGACTGCGACCGCCACTGCCCTCTCCCTGTTCTGCAGTCTTACCGTCGGCTCGGCACGCAGCCCCGCCGAGCCTGCCGTGGCATCGGCGCTGCTGCGAACACGATACCCGCGGAATCGAAGCGGCAGGCGCCCCTGGCGGTTGACATGGTTATCGCTTTGCCAATGCTCGCCGCCACTTGAGTCCTGATAAATCTCAAGAAAGTCTCCCTGACTTTGCCGAAGGGCCTCGCCCCGCTGCGTGCGGAAGAAAATTGTCGGCCGGTTCCCGTCCCACGGCGCCTCGACCGTAAAGTCGCGGAAGAGCACCGAACCGGCGTCGCCCAAATCCCACAATCCGCCGCGATGCCGAGCCCGCCTTGGGTTGTGCAGCATCACCTCGGCCCGAACCAGCCCGCCGCCGGCAAAAAAGCTCAGCCGCATCTTCACCCGCAACGACACGCGACGAAATCGCCCTTCCAGCACGACCGTTGCCCGCACCGGACCACGAGCCTCGACCCACATCTCGTCCCATCGCGGCGCGTGCAAGCGCCCGCGGCGATCCGTCAAGGTCAACCGCATGGCGGGCATCGGCGCCCCATCTCGGCGTTGAAGTTGAAACCGCATGGAGCCAGTGTCGATCAGCACGGCCTCGCCGATTTCACGGATGGTGACACAGTTCTCCGCGCGATGGCTGCCATTGCGGTCGGCTCGTTCTTCGAAGTGCCGCTCCGAAATCGCCACCTCCGCGGCCAGCTTCCTGCCGCTGGTGGGGCACGCTGCTTGCGTTCCCTCGTCGAACCTTGCAGCTTCGGCCACACTGGCCACACTGCTGGGAAGCAGAAAATCCACTAGCAGGTGCTCCACGCTTCCGTCCGGCCAGACTGTCAGCGGCGCCGTTTGCGCCGGCAGCTCGCCGAACGCCGCACCCCGCACGCGGCCTACCGCCTCGCCACAAATCACTCCCTGCGGCAACCAAACCACGACCGAAACCGGCTGCAGGCCATCCTGCCACCCTAGGCCAGTGTCGATCTCTAGCGGAACAACTATAGGCTCACAAGCGGCCCTCGTGGTCGAGCCCTGCCTGGCGAGTTTGGTCCCTAACTCCGGCACGCGCGCGCAACCGTTCTGCTTATCCGCAAGCTCGCTCATGCCAAAGATCTGCCGCGCTTGCTCGACCAGCGCAGGCCAATCAAACCGCGAAAGCACCCATTCTCGCGCCGATGTGCCCATCCTTTCCCGTCGCTCACGATCCAAGAGTAGCTCACAAAGTAGGTCAGCCACCGGCTCAGGCGAATCGCACGGCACTACGTACCCCGTGCGGCCGACGTCCATCGTCTCCGCCGTGCCCCCGGACGCCCCGGCCACGACCGCCTTCCCGCACGCCTGGGCTTCCAAAAGCACCATGCCAAAGCCTTCAAAATCTCCGTCGTCCGTGCGGTTCGGCAGCACAAACAGATCACACTGCTGATAGCATTTGATAAGCAGCTCGTCTGTGACCTCCCCCAAGAACTGCACGCGGTCCGCCACGCCGACCTCCGCCGCTAGGGCCTCCAGTCGGCCCCGCTCCTCGCCGTCGCCAGCAATCGCATACAGCACGTCCGGCGCCGCCGCGGCGATGCGGGGCAATGCCCGGATCAGCATGTCCTGCCCCTTGCGCTTCTGCAGCCGGCCGACCGTTAGAATCACCGTGCGCCCCTGCCAGCCCAACTCCCGCCGCACTGGCTCACTCGGCTCGGCCGGCACAAACACGCCCGCGTCCACGCCCGGGTGCAGCACGTGCAGCCGCTCCGGCCGCACCGGCCATCCGCTACGAAGCATGCCGGCCGTGTTCCTGCTATTGGCCACGACGAAATCCGCCCCGCGCAGCACCCGCCGCATCATCCAGCCCAATTCCCGGCTGGCCGCGCCGAGGGGCAGCTCCTCGCCGTGCACATAAACCGCGTACCGCGGGCCGCCTAACTTCCGCATGAGCCAGGCGATCCAACCTTCCGGCAGGCAGCCTCCGCAATGGACTTGCTCAACCTGATGCGACCGCACGAGCCGCCGAACTCGCCTGAACGCCTTCCAGTAATCGAGGCTCGCGCGAACGCCCGCGATTCCCCATGTTCTTAGTGTCAGCGGCACTCGAACCACGCGCAGGTCGTGCGTCCGATCAAATTCTTCCGCGCGCGGGCACGCGCCCGCCGCCACGACCGCCTCTTCCCGCGGAAACCGCCGATACACCTCCCACAGCCAGCGGCCGCTGCCGCCTGTCTGGGGGGGAAAGACCTCGGTAAGCAGCAGTATCGTCGCGTTAGGAATCGGCACCTTGTCGCCCCTCAGCTTCAAGGTAAACTCGGCCGTATCCCTCAACAAACTTCCGAGCGTCGAACCAACGCTCCGCTGTCTGTCGGGCTGCCGTTGACATCGCATGCCACTCAGACTGGATGCGCCGCAGGCCGTCCACGACTGATTCCGCACGCGCATCACATACCGTCCCTATTCTCTGGTCCCTGACCAACTGAGACAGGCCCACGGTCGGCGTCGTGAGAACCGGTCTGCCACACGCCAAACTTTCCAGGAGCGAATTCGGGATGGCTTTCGACCGCGTTGCATCGTTGAAGGGGGCGATAGTTACATGCGCGTTGGCGTATTCGGCCGCCATATCCGGCGCTCGTCCGCGTCGCAGCACCACGTTCGTCAGTTCTCGCTCTCGAATCGCGGCGGCCACGCTATCGTAAGCATTCCCCCAAGGTCGCCAGAGCAGGCGGAAACGAAAGGCCGGCAATTGCGCCGCCGCTTCAAGTAGGCACGGCACGCCTCGCGCCTCCAGCCAGTCTGCCCGCTCAGGACTGGACGCAAACAGCACCGTAAACGGGCCATCCGGGGGCGGCGAGGGATAGAATCGCTTTGTGTCCACGGGCGGGAAGATGATCCGAATCCGCCGCGGCTCAATTCCCATGGCAAGCAGCTCATCCCGCGCCCCCGGCCACTCAACGACGAACCGGTCGACTCGCTGCAACAGTTCTTTCTCACAAGCTTTGGCTTGGCAGGCTGCCGTGAGGACCACCGGCCGTTTGCGGGCGGCCTTCAAATGAAACCAGTCGCCGAGGCTGCCGAAGACGTGGTTGATCGCAAATGCCTTCTGCAAGGCCCACGTCACCGCCCGGAATGCCAGGTGCATTCGCGGATGCACGCCGAATCCCCGCCGCCACGACAACTGAAGCCACCGCGCCGGCGAGACCCCCCATGCCACGCTGGGCCGGAAATGCCGCCGCAACAACGCCACCTCGCCGGCGATCGCTTCCATCTCCGGAAACAGGGCACTGGTCCAGTAGGCAACACTGGGCATCAGCAGATTTTCCTCTCTCCCTGACGGGAGAGGGCCGGGGTGAGGGGCAATGACGGCGTTCGTGCCGTAACAATCCATTCCAACGCCGGGCCGCGACGCAGGTGCTCCAGCGTGCGAATCGTCCACCGGCACAACCGCCGGCTGCGCGGTCCCAGCAGCACTTGCGCCTTGTACTGCAGCGAAAACCACCGCTGCACCGGCTCGATGCTCAACGTGTCGAAACCCGCCTCCGCCAGTTCCTGCCGCAACTCGGCTTCATTGCGGTATAGCTTGTCGTAGATCGGATACGCCTCCGGGTTCGCCTCCCGCAACGGCCCCGACACCCGCGCGTTGACCGCGTCCAGCACGAGCAATCCCTCCGGTTGCAACACCCGCCGCAGCTCGGCGTACAACCGGCTCCGATCATCGCGGTGGAAGTGCCGCACGAACCGGAAACTGTACGCGAAGTCGAATTCCCCGTCCTGGAAAGGCAGTTCGAAGGCGTTCCCGCGAATCCAGCGGACGTCGTCGCCGCAGCACCGCCGCCCCTCGGCAATCATCCCTTCGTTGAACTCCAGGCACACCAGTTCGCCCGCAGGCCGCACGTCCCTCGTCACCCGCCCCGGCCCCGGCGCCACCTCCAGCGTGCGCTGCGGCTTCGCCACCCCCATCACGCGATTGACCGCCGCCACCTGCCGCTCGTGCAGCAATGCCATCAATTCGCTGGCAAACCGGTTCTGCACATACCGCTGCGCCGCGAGGGGCTCCCGGTAGGATTGCTGAATTTCGCGTTCGGTGGCGAGGGGCATCTGATCGTCGCGTCTGGCCATGATCAGAATACTGAAATGTCTTTCAGACACAACATGCCCACCACCCGATGGCTATTTCTGCAAACCACTGGCAAATCCTCAATTCGCGTTTGCTTGAACAGGTTCATTGCCTCAGCCAAAGTGCTGTCGATCGTGATGAAGCGACACGGACGAGTCGCATATTCCACTACTGCGCGTTCGAGCACGTCGCTCCCGCGCAACAATGCCCGCCGCAGGTCTCCGTCGGTGAAGATGCCGCAAAGGGTCCCGTCATCGTTTGTCAGAATAGCGGCTCCCGTCTTCGCCTGGCTCACGCGTTCAACGACGTGTCGAAGAACAGCCCCCGGTGAAACACAAACCAATCGGTCCCCCGTTCGCATCGCCGATTCCACCCGCCGGAATTTCAGGCCCAGCGATCCCGCCGGGTGATTCCGGGCAAAGTCCTGTTCCTGGAAACCATTCGATCGCGCTACAGACAACGCCAGAGCGTCGCCAATGGCCAGCATCACGGTAGTCGACGACGTGGGAACCAGCCCGAGATAGCACGCCTCTTCAAGTTGCCCGGTTTCGATGCACGCGTCTGCAAGCCTCCCCAGACTGCTCGTCTGGCTCCGCGTTACTGCCACAATTTCACAGCCCAACTCGCAGAGTTGCCGGGCAAGGCGGATCACCTCAGATGTCTCGCCGGAATACGAGAAGAGCAAGACCACGTCGCCAGCGTGGACGCAACCAATGTCTCCATGCAGCCCGTCTACCGGGTGAATGAACGTCGCGGGCGTTCCCGTAGAGCTTAGGGTCGCCGACACTTTGCGGGCAATCAGCCCCGCTTTGCCCACGCCGCTGACGATCACGCGGCGACGATCACCGTTGCCGGAACCGGCCAGTAACACACAAGTACGCTCGATCGCCTCCGTTTGCGCGCGCAGCCTTTGGCAACTCAGCGCCAACGCGTCTCGCTCCTGTTCGAGCACGCGGTGAAAACCTTCGGCCAGGTCCAACCCTGTGTGCGATTCAGCGGTGGCGGGTGCGCCAGCGCGCGGCGAAAGCGCGATAGTCGTCCTCGCTGTCGATGCCTCGTATCTCGACATGATGATTCTCGGCAACAATGACTTTGATCTTCGCCCCGGCCTGCAGGAAACGAAGCTGCTCCAGACACTCTGCCTCCTCCAGCGGGCTCTTCGGTAGTTGGCCGTACCGCTTCAGGAATGGCCGCCGATACGCATATAATCCCACGTGCCCCAGTGCCCGGGGAAGGGGGCACACGCCCCCTTTGCGCAAATGAGGGATCGGCGCACGCGAAAAATACATCGCGTATCCGGCGTGATCGGTTACCACCTTCACACGATTCGGGTCGCTCAACGCGGCATCCCCATCACACAAGGGCACCGCGACCGTGGCAACGTCCGCGCAAGGATCGTCCAGCAACGCCTGCGCGCACCCGGCCATCCATTCCCCCGGCATTTCCGGCTCGTCGGCCTGGAGATTGACGATCACCTCCGATTCCGGCAACTCCCGCAACGCCCGCCAGATGCGGGCCGTTCCCGACTCGCATTCCTCGGTCACCATGACCACGCTCGCCCCCGCGGCGCGTGCCGCCTCTGCCAGCGACTCGTCATCGCATGCAACCCACACTTCAACATCGGCAAACGGATTTCGCGCCGCCTCAATCGTGTGAGCCAGAAGCGGCCGCCCGGTTTCGGCCAACAACAACTTCCGCGGCAACCGCATGGAGTGCAGTCGGGCGGGAATGACGACCGGAAAACCTACCCGAATCAATTTCACCGCGACTCAGCAAACCGCCGAAGTTTGGTGCCGAAGTTCAGCAACCGCCATGCGAGGCCCCCGGCGATCCGCCTCCGCAGCGGCAATCGAGCGCCATTGGCACACTTCCCCGAATCGGCCACCCCCACGACCTGTAACACCTCCGGCGTCATATCCAATCTGGCGTCGCTTTGTGCCAACAGATTCGCGAAGATGCGGCTCTCCACGTCTAGATCGTGAAAGCTCCCAACCCCGGGCCGGTCGTCCTTGTAGTACTTCGCCGTCGCCCCCCCTTTGGCACCGAACATCGTGAACCCCGTCACGAACAGGCGCTCGACCGTCAGCATCCGCAGAATCGTCAGCAGGAAATACGTCCCGCTGGTCATCGGCCGCGTGTGGTGTTCCCCCGGCAAATCAATCAGGTCCGGGCCAAACGTCAGGAGAATCGGCAACTCCCCGACCCAGTCGGAGAACGGCTCGCGTGGAACGCTCGGCACACCCTGCGGAGAAACATAGCTCAGGAGGCAGCGCGGCTTCAGGGTTGCCGACGGCGGCGGCGCCATCGCCCTCGAATTGCTCGCGTTGACGACCAGAATATCCGTCCGGCTGCCGATCTTTGATTCGAGTCCCGTCGTTGTCGCCCGATTGAACCGCACCACCACGTCGTGCGAATCGATCTTCTTCCCGTTCTCGTATTCCAGAATTGTCGGCGCATTCCCCACCACGGCGAAAGACCGTGCGTCGGCGAACATGTCGCGGAACTGAAATGGGTCGATCAGATGCATCGTGAAACGGTTACACTTCCACCGGCTCCGGAGTCGCCGCGTGTTTCTGCGCCAGCTCCAGCCATTCGCGGCAGTACTTTGCGTCGATGTCGCGCTTCGGCTGCCAGGTGTCGTAACCCAGGCCGGCCTCCTTGCTGAACCACGGACCGCCGCTGGTGAAGTGCACGTTCGCCGGTTCGATCGCTGGATCCGAATGGCCGTCCAGCCAGTTCCAGGCCTCCGGCAATGGCCCGATCTCGTCGTCCGGCAGCCATTGGAAGTTGTGCAGCCAGCGGCCCGGCTTCGTGTTCACGTCGTCCACCGTCAGCATCAGGTTCGCCGAGTGGCCGCAGTTGTAGAGGACGAAGCTGGACCAGTTCTTGCGGCTGTAGGCCTGCTGCACGCAGCCGTACATTTTCGTCTGTTCGCCGCCGCCGTCGTACTGATGCTGCACGCACCAGATGGCCGGCCCGTCGGGGTCCGCGAAGTTGTCGAACAGTTCGCACGGGTCGGCCCGGAAGTACATGTCGCAGTCCATGAACAGCGCGAACCCTTCGAGCTGGTTCAAGAACGGCACCAGGAAGCGCGAGAAGCTGAAGTCCGTCGAGAACGGCCGGCCGTCGAAGGCGTCGATCATGTCTTTCGAGGGCGCCTTCCCCCAGCAAGTGGAATCGACGTGCGGCGCCCGCCGGTACAAGCCCACCCGCCGCAGGGCCAGGGCGTTGATCGTCACGACATTGATCGGCCGCGACGCCTGCCGTTCGATCGAATCCATCAACACCTGCACCGCCCGGTGTTCGCGCGGGTCGTAACCGATGTAGATTGTGTCCATGCGGTTGAGCGAAAGGCCGTTCGCGTTGTTGACCAGTGTATTCATCGGGGACTCCAGCGATGGTTTGTGGATCATCAATATTTGTTCGAGTGGCGGCGAATGACGAACGCCTGTCCGGTCGCAAGTTCGACGACGGGTTCGTGTTTGTCTCTGAAGAATGCGTTGACAGCGTCGACGAGCGGTTGATTCGCAGTGCGGGTTGCTGTGGCCATCAGTCCTCGCGTTTCAAGCACAGAGTGACTTCCGATCGGAGAAGGTCTTCTCTTGCGAACGTCGGAGTGAATCTGGGACCTAAGTCGTTCTGTACAGTTGCGAGCCACCACTTGGCCGGCTTGACTGTGATATGCGCGTTGGTTCCGTCGGGGAGCCGTTTGAACGCTTTTCTGGTTGAGACGTTCAGAAAGACATACTGCGGCGCGGAATTACGCACTTTTGCGAAAAGGCGATGGATGTCTGG
>JACOUI010000277.1 GCA_016177915.1 Planctomycetia bacterium | reverse complement strand
GTCCAGCGCCGCCAGCCGCTCCAGTTGGAGCAGAAAGAGCAAGCCGCAGACGCTCGCCACAATCATCAGCCCCAGCAGCATCTGGCCGTAGTCCTCGTGGCCGTTTTTCTGGTGCTCGGCGAAGAAGAAGTTGCCGGTGGCGGCGGCGACCCGCAGCACCGGCCGGTCGAGCGTCCACAAGAGCTGCACGAGCGGATAGACGCCGATGTTCGTCAGCTCGCGCTTGGAGTCGGCCAGCTCGAACGAGGTGGGCTTTTCCGACTCGTGCCGCGGCTTCTCGAGGTCCGCCCCGCCGGCGTGGCCCTTGGCGAAGTGCAGGTCGAAGTGTACGGCCAACAGGTCGCCGAGGCCCTTCGAGCGGACGACCTCGCGGACGCGCTGGGCGAAGTCGGCGTGCACCAGGCTGAACATGTGGTGGACGAAACGCGCCTTCTCGACGGCGGCGACGATCGCCCGCGCGTCGCCCAGCGAGCCGGCCAGCGGCTTGTCGAGGTAGAGGTGTTTTCCGGCGGCGGCGGCCTGAACGATGATTTTTCCGCGCCGCTCCGGCTCGGCGCAGATGCTGACGACGTGGACGTCGTCGCGCTTGAGCGCCTGCCCGAGGTCCTCCAGATAGGGCACGCCGGATCGTTCGGCCAGGCGGCGGTTGAGCTTGCGGCGGCGGTCGTCGATTTCCTGCTCGTCGGCCACGGCGATCAAGCGGCAGCGCCGGCCGGCCAAAAGCGACCCCAGATAATTCGGCTGGTGCGTGTAATCGCCCGCCACGAGCAAGAGTCCGTAGGGCGGAGCGAGCTTTCGCGGGGCGGCCGAGGGTTTGAGCTTTCCGACGCCGGGCGTCGCAGGGACGTCGCGCGCCGCGGCCAGCGCCTTGCGCAGGTCGGCGGCCATGAGCTTGGCTTGCTCGGAGTCGGTTTCGGGCCGATCGGCGCGCGATGCCAGCGCCCGTTCTTCCGCGTCATCGCCCTCCAACGACAGAATGCCGTGGTTGCCGACCAGCATGATCTCGCGCCGCTGCGGCCCGGCGGAGGTCGAGACGGAAACCAGCGCCATCTGCCCGCGCGCGAAGCGAACCAGCGCCGCGACGTGGCCGGCATCGACGCCGCCGAAGGCATGGATCCTCGGCCGGTCCGCGACTGGCGCTTGGAGCCACTCGGCCGCGGCGACGAGCGAATCGGCGGCGAGCGATTCCAGGACGCCGTGATCGGCCGTCTGCACGACGACCCGCGCGACGCAGGGCGTGCCGATCTGCTTCGTCTCCAGGGCCGTGGCAACGGCCTTTCGCGCCGCGGGCCAGTCTGTGGCGTGCATGGCGTTACACGGGGGAGAGGGGGAAAAGAAATCGCGATTCCGGGGGAGTTGATTGTAACTGGCGGACGAGGGGAAATCGCCTGATTGACGTGACATCTCGCGCAGCGAATGTCTAGTCGCGAGTCTTACTACGGCAGGCGAGCCGCCTACCCTACGGCAGCTTGTGCCCCAGCTTCTCGCGCTTCGTGGCCAGGTAGCGGGCGTTGTGCTCCGTGGGCGTCGGGACGATCGGCACCTGGTCGACCACGTGCAGGTCGTAGCCGCCGTAGATGAAGGCGTCGGTCTTTTTGGGGTTGTTCGTCAGCAGGCGAATCCGCGACAGGCCCAGGTCCTTGAGGATCTGAATGCCGACGCCGTAGTCGCGCATGTCCGCCTTGTGGCCGAGCTTCAGGTTCGCCTCGACCGTGTCGAGTCCCTGGTCCTGCAGGCCGTAGGCCTTGATTTTTTCGATGAGGCCGATGCCGCGGCCTTCCTGCGGCAGGTAGACGAGCGCGCCGATGCCTTCGGCGCGGATCATGTCGAGCGCCATGTGAAGCTGGTCGCCGCAGTCGCAGCGCAGCGAATCCAAGAGGTCGCCGGTGAAGCACGACGAGTGCAGCCGGACGAGCGGGGCGTCGGCCTTCTCCAGGTTGCCGAAGACGATGGCGATCGGCTCCTGCGGCTCGTGCTGCACCTTGTAGGCGATGATCCGGCCGGGGACGCTCTTGGCGCCGAACCGGGTGGGCAGGACGGCCTCGGCCTGCCGCTCGACGAGCTTCTCCGTGCGGCGGCGGAAGCGAATCAGGTCCTCGATCGAAGTGATCTTCAGGTTCTGTTTGCGTGCGAGAAGGACGAGCTCGTTGCGCGTGGCCCGGTCGCCCGTTTCGTTGAGGATTTCGCACAGCACGCCGGCCGGATGCAGCCCGGCCAGCCGCGCCAGGTCGACCGTGGCCTCGGTGTGCCCGGCCCGCCGCAAGACTCCGCCTTCCTTGGCCACAATCGGAAACAAGTGCCCTGGGCGGACGAAATCGGCGGGCCGGCTGTGCGGGTCGATGATGGCCCGGACGGTGGCCGCCCGTTCCGCCGCCGTGATGCCCGTCTTCGTGCTGGCGTGGTCGATGGGGACGGTGTGGGCAGTCTTGTGGGGGGTTGTGTTGTTGTCGACGATCGGCCAGAGCTCCAGGCGCCGGGCGACCTCGGGCAGGATCGGCATGCAGAACTCGCCCCGGCCGTGGAGCATGAAGTTGACGACTTCCGGCGTAACTTTTTCCGCGGCGCAGATGAAGTCGCCTTCGTTTTCGCGGTCCTCCGCGTCGACGATGATCACGACCTCGCCGCGGCGCACCGCGTCGATCACGTCTTGGACCGGCGAAAACTCACGAGATGTCATCGGGCACCGAAGATGGGTTTCTTGCCCTGGATTTTCTTGCCCTGGGAAACGCCGACCACGCGGCTTCCCCGGCAATCCTACGTTACGGCCGGGCGGCGACCTGAAAGCGACGGTCACAGGGCGCCTCGCGTCCGGCGATTTCATTATAAGGGGAAAAGCGGCGGTGCGCAGTGACACCTGGGCGGGCGTTGGCGGGTTTATTATCCTGGGGGGCACGCGGGGTAGGACGGCCCGTCTGGGCCGTCTCATTCGCGGGTAGGGAAAAGAGGACGCACTTTTCGCAACGGCCCGGAAGGGCCGTCCTACGGTGTCAGAGGTCGAACATGGCGCAGGTGCGAAGACTGTCGATGGTGGCGGCGGCGGGGGCGCTGGCCCTGTGTTTGGCCGCGCCGCTTAGTTGGGGCCAGGAAGAACGCAAATCGCCCCCCGCGAAGTTCGACACGATCCTGAACGTCGCCTACGCGGAGCGCGACGGCAAGCCGCTTTTGGCCGACGTGCTGGTTCCAACGGGCGAGGGCCCGTTCCCGGCCGTGCTCGTGATTCACGGCGGGGCCTGGCGTTCGGGAAGCAAGGCGCAATTGCGGTTCATCGGCCGACTCTTGGCCGAGCGGGGCTACGTGGCGGTGATGATCAACTACCGCCTGGCGCCGGACCACATTTTCCCGGCCCAGTTCGACGACTGCCGCGCGGCCCTGGAGTGGATGCGGAAAGAAGGGTCCGCCAGGCACAAGATCGACCCGAAGTGGATCGCCGCCTGGGGCTACTCGGCCGGCGGGCATTTGTCGGCCTTGTTGGCGATGCGCGAGTCGGCCGCTAGCGCCACGAGCGCAGGCGGAAATGGCGACGGAAACGGCAATTCCGGCGGAAACGGGGGCGGAAAAGCGATTCCGCCGCACGGCCTGGCGGCCTTTGTCGCCGGCGGCGCGCCGTGCGACTTTCGCAGCCTTCCTCCCAACGTCCGCTTCCTTGAGTTCTGGCTGGGCGGCACGCGGCAGGAGAAGCCGCAGAACTACATCGAGGCCTCGCCCTGCCATTACGTCGGCAAGAGCACGCCGCCGGGGTTCTTCTACCACGGCGGCGACGACGAGCTGGTCGCGCTTCGCGACCCGCAAAAGCTCGCCGCGCAGATGAAGACCCTCGGCGTGCCGGTGCAGATGAAGGTGCTCGCCAAGAAGGGGCATATCATGGCCGCCGTGGATGTCGACGCGGTCCGCGCCGGGATGGACTTTCTGGACGAGGTGCGCAAGACGGGCAAGGCCGAGACGCGGCTGCCCGATTGAGCCGCGCGGCGGCGCGGCCGGCGTGCTGTCATCGATGGCATTTCCGTCGCGGGCGGCTGCTCCGGCCCCACGCTGTCACGCGCCCCGGCAGCGTCGCCGTCAACGGAAGATGTGCCACTTCCGGCACACTCTCCATCACCGCTACAGCTTTCCTCAAGTAGCGCGCACGTGCCGCTCGATATGGTTCGCTGGCACACGGGCCGCCGCCCGAAGTTGACACTTGCGCCGCACGGCCTTAGATTTCGGAGGAGACGCCGCTGCCAGCGGCGCTAGCGCCGTGCGGTGTGAAAACGAATCCGTCGCGGCGTCCCGCCCGTGCCCCGGCGCTTGGCCCCAAGAAAGATCCTCGACGACGGACGACGGACTCGACGTGCCGGCGACGGCCCATGCGACGGCATCGCGTCCGGCCGACGTCGTGAGATCGCTCCGGGAGTGATTGATCGTGCGGATCGTAATCCTGGCCGCTATCGCCCTGCTCGCCTGCCTGCCGTCGCCCGCCGTGCGCGCGCAGGAATGGGCGCGGAAGATGTTCCAGGCCACGGAGCACGACTTCGGCACGGTCGCCCGGGGGGCCAAGACCGAGTTCCGCTTCGAGCTGACGAACATCTACAAGGAAGACATCCACGTCGCACAGGTGCGCTCGAGCTGCGGCTGCACCACGCCGCAGATCACCAGGCCCACGCTGAAGACATTCGAAAAGGGCGAGATCGTCGCCGTCTACAACACGACGTCCTTCCTCGGCTCGCGCAACGCCGTGCTGACCGTCGTCATCGACCAGCCCTTTCCGGCCGAGGTGCAGCTCAAGGTCGCGGGCTACATTCGCAGCGACATCGTGCTGAGCCCCGGCTCGGTCGAGCTGGGGACCGTGGGGCACGGCGAGAGCTCGGAGAAGCGCATCGGGATCGAGTACGCCGGGCGGAACGATTGGAAAATCCTGGACGTGCGCACCACGCACGACTACCTGGAGGTCGAGCTGGCGGAGAAGGGACGCGGCGGCGGGCGCGTGAGCTACGAAATGCTGGTGCGCGTCCGCGCGGGAGCGCCGGCCGGCTACATCGACGAACAGCTCACCGTCGTCACCAACGACTCGCGGATGACGCGCTTCCCGGTCGACGTCCGCGGCAAGGTCGAGGCGGCGGTGAACGTCAGCCCCTCGCCGTTGTTCCTGGGCGTGGTCGCGCCGGGCGAGGCGGCGACGAAGCCGCTCGTGGTGCGCGGCAAGAAGCCCTTCAAGATCACCGGCGTAAAGTGCGACGACCCGCGGTTCACGTTCGACGTCGGCGAAGAGTCCAAGACGTTGCACCTGGTGCCGGTGACGTTCCAGTCGGACGAGCCGGGCAAGGCGGCGGCCAAGATCACGATCGAGACGGACCTGGGCACGGGGGCGGCGCCGCAGGTTTCGGTCAGCGCGCAAGTCGCGCCGCCGAAGGAATAGGCGAATCGCCTCCTGCAGCATATCGTTCGGCATTCCCACCGGTCCCGCGCGCCGATATAATCCGCGACCGTCGGTTTCATAGACACGACTTGCGGAACACGAAATGTCCACGGAAGGCGCCTGGGCGACGGACCCTGCCGGCTCGGTGGAGCCGGGCGACCGCCTCGAACTTCTGCCCGCCGGACCCAACCAGTTTGCCGTCTCGGCGCCGCTGGGCGGGCTGTGTGCCAGCGTCGGGCGCGTGGAGGACGAGTCCGGACGGGTGATCGAGGTGCGCTGGGACGCGGCGCGCGGCGTCCTGATCCTGGGCCGGCCCCTCCCGGAGCCCGTTTGCCAGCCCCTTTGGCTCGAATATCAGGACTCCGGCCGCTTCCGCCTCGTCGCGGAAGCGCCATCTGTGGACGGCGAAGGCCGGCAATTCACGACCGAGCAGGGCGTTCAAGTCACGCTCGACGAGCGCGACGGGGAGCTGCTGCGCGAGGTCGGCGCGCGCCTGGTGAGCGTGCCGGAATTCCAGTTGGCCGCGCGCGCCGCCCGTTTGAGCGCGCATGCCGGGTTTGACCGGCTGATCTGCCTGCCGCTGGTGCGCGAAATGGAGGCGCTGGACCACCAGATTCGCACGGCGTGTACGGTCCTGCAGCGGTTCCGCGGCCGCGCCATGCTGTGCGACGAGGTCGGCCTGGGCAAGACGATCGAGGCCGGGCTGATTTTCGCCGAGTTGACGACGCGCGGGCTGGTGCGGTCGGCGCTGGTCCTCGTGCCGCCGTCGCTCATCGAGCAGTGGCAGGGGGAGATGCGCCGCAAGTTCAGCCTCGACCTGGTGAGCCACGACGATCCGGCCTTTCGGGAGCGCGGCCCGTCGGCGTGGGACGCGCACGACCTGGTGATCGCGTCGATCCACACGGCCAAGCGCGAGCCGCACCGCTCCGCCATTCTTGCCCGTAAATGGGACCTCGTCATCGTCGATGAGGCGCACCATCTGCGGAACCGCGGGACGCAACTCTGGCGATTCGCGAGCGAGCTGTCGAAGCAGTACATACTTTTGCTGACGGCCACGCCGGTGCAGAACAACCTGGAGGAGCTGCACAACCTGGTGACGCTCCTGGAGCCGGGCCTGCTGCGGACGGCACGGCAGTTCAGCCAGCGGTTTGTGGACCGGAAGGACAAGTTGACGCCGAAGAACCTCGGCGAGCTCCACGGCCTGCTCAGCGAGGTGATGGTCCGCAACCGGCGCAGCACGGTAGGGCTGCAATTCACGCGCCGCTGGGCGCGGACGGACGTGCTGCCCCCGACGCCGGCCGAGGCGGATTTGTATCGCGATGCGGCGTCGTTCGTCCGCGAGCAGCTCCCGCAGAGCGGCGCCCGCGGCCCCTTGAGCCGCATGGCGCTGATTGCGCTGCAGATGGCGCTGGGGAGCTCGAGCCGCGCGGCGGCCGGCACGCTCGCCACGCTCGCCGCAGGCGAAAGGTTGCCCGACCTCGACCGCGCACGGCTTGGCCGGCTGGCGGAGCGCGCGCAAGCGCAGACCGAAAGCGCCAAGCTCGACCGCTTGCTGGCCCTGGTCCGCGAGTTCGACGACAAGATGGTGATCTTCACGCAGTTCCGCGCCACGCAGGAACTGCTGGCCGAGCGGTTGGAGGAGGCGGGGCACGACGTGGCGGTGTTCCACGGCGGCCTTTCCCGGCTGGCCAAGGAAGAGGCCGTCCGCCGCTTTCAAAGATCGGCGCGGCTGCTCCTGTGCACCGAAGCGGGCAGCGAAGGGCGCAACCTGCAGTTCGCCCACGGCGTGTGCAACTTCGACCTGCCCTGGAACCCGATGCGCATCGAACAACGGATCGGAAGATTGAGCCGCATCGGTCAGACGCGCGACGTCTACGTTTTCAATCTCGTGGCCGCGGGCACGATCGAGTCCGCCGTGCTCCATCTCCTGGAGGCCAAGCTGAACATGTTCGAGCTGGTGATCGGCGAGATCGACATGATCCTGGGAAATCTGGAGGACGAGCGGGAATTCCCGGACTTGATCGCCGACCTCTGGGCGCAGTCGTCCGACGGTGCCGACTTCCGCGCGCGGATGGAGGAGCTGGGAGACCGTTTGCTCGCGGCGAAGGAGGCTTACTTGCGGCAGCGCGCGCACGACGATCGCCTGTTCGGCGATCGCTTTGCGCCGACTTCGTGAACGTCGGCGCGGGCCTTGAGCGCGTCGATTCCAGGGAGTTTCCGACCATGTCCACCCTTTGGGAGGCACGCCCGCTGTCCGAGAATCCCCTGGAGGGGTTCCTGCGGTCCTATCTCGAGACCGCGGAGGGCGACTGGGACGAGGTCGAGCCGCAGGTCTACGACGTGCTTCTGCCTTCCCGGGCAGGCGAGGCGCCGCGCGACGCGGGTGGCGTGGTGCGTTTGACGTTCGACCCCGAAGCGCTCCGCGAGCACCGCGACGCGCAGCTTGCGAGCTTTGGGACGCCGCTGGTGGACGGCATGCTGTCCGACGCGCTGCGCCGCGGCCGGGCGGCGCGGTTCCATCTGGCCGGCCTGAACCTCGTTCCGCCACGCGACCTGCAGGCCCGAGCGCGGCGGACGATCCGCCTGCCAGCCGGCCTCGCGCTGGAGCTGGGGCGCGTGCGGGCTCTCTACTTTCCGCAGGCACTCTTCTGGTTTCAGGCCGAGTTCGCCAGCGACCAGAAGGAGCAGGACGTCGTATCGGTGGCGATGGACTTGCACTACGGCCGCGAAGTCCGCCAGGTCGAGTCGCTCCTCGACCCGTCGCGGCTGGCGGACCAGCCGCCGGTCGCCCTGGCGGACGTGCGTCACGAAGGCTTGCGCGCGGTCTATCTTAAGGCGCGGGAGCAGGTCCTGCGCAGCGTGTCGGCGCTGGCCAACCTGCGCAACCGCGAGCTGACGGCGCGCTGCGAGCAGCAAACCGCCCGCATGCGGCACTACTACGCCGACCTGCGGCACGAGCTGGAGGAGCATTCGCGGCGATCGAAGCAGGCCGACGGCCACGACGCCCGGCTCGCGCAGCGCCGCGCCGGGATCGATCGCGAGGAGGCCGTGCGCGTCGCCGAGCTGCGGCAAAAGACGTCGCTGCGCGTGCACTTGCGCCTGCTGCAGGTGCTGGTCGTGCGGCAGCCGAAGCTGCTGGCGACGGCGCGGATAACGCAACGCAAGCGTCCGCCGGCTGCGCTGCAGTGCGTCTGGGACCCGCTCTCGGAGACGATCGAGGCCCCCGCCTGCCCCCGTTGCGCGCGGCCGAGTTATGCGCTCGAAGTGGACCGCGTGCTGGGCCTGGTGTGCCCGGCGTGCGCGTCAAGGGCGACCTACTTGCGGAACTTGTAATTCGGGTTCTTCACGTCGAAGTCCGCGTCCGTGAAGCCGTTGTTGACTTTGATCTTGAGGTACGTGTACTCCTCGGTCAACTCCGGCTTGCC
>JACOUI010000331.1 GCA_016177915.1 Planctomycetia bacterium | reverse complement strand
AGGGGGCCTGGTAGATGTAGGTGTAGGTGTGCAGCTTGTAGGAGGTCACGTTGCCGGCGGCCGCCGGATCGACGGGCTGGGTGAACGTCAGCTCAAAGCCGTCTTTTTTGGCGCGCATTTCCTGAATCTCAAAGGGTGTTTTGCCGGTCCAGACGAGGCGCTGCAGGGAGTAGGGTTTGGTGCCGCGGGAGCCCCAGCCGCGATTTGTGCCGCCCACGAACATCGAGCCGTCGTCGGCCATCATCATGCCCACCGCGCCGCAGTCGAAGTTCTCGCGGAAAGGGAAACACGCGCCCTGCACGTGGCCCTTCACTTCCTCCAAATAACAGCGCATCACCGTGCTCAGCGTCTGGTCGCCGACGAAGACCTGCTCCTGAAACGGCCCGAATTTGCCGCCCGTCGTGTCGCAAACGATGCCGCTGGCGGACTGGCCCATTTTCTTGTAGGGGAAGTAGATCGCCGGCGGGCGGTACTGCGGGATGCGCTTGGCCTCGGCCATGAACCGGCTGCCGCTCCGCGGCTCTTCGGGCGGCGGGCCGAGGGCGCCTGAGAGGCTGTACCACTTGTTGCCGATGGGATGGCCCAGGAAGTCGCCCGGGACCATGTGCTTAAGCGAGCAGGTGCCATTCCAGGGTCCCTGGTTGTCGGTGTAGTACATACGCCCCTTGCTATCCATGCCGATCCCGCCCGGCGAGCGGATGCCGCTGCAGGTGGGGACCGCTTTCCCCTCGGGCGTGATCCGCAGGCACCAGCCGCGGTACTTCGCGTCGCTGGTGAAGGAGCCAGTGAGGCAGAGGACGACCCACAGGTTGCCGTCCTTATCGAAACGCGAGCCGAAGGCGTATTCGTGGTAGTCGCCCGACAGGCCCCAGCCGTCGCTGACGGTTTCAAACAGGTCGGCGCGTTCGTCGCCGTCTTCGTCCTTGAGGCGGGTCATCTCGCCGCGCTGAGTGACGTAGAGCCAGCCGTCGCGATAGACGATGCCGAGCGTCTCGTGCAGGCCGCTGGCGAAGAGCTTGTACTGGAGCCTGTCGGGCGGATCGGAAAAGGCGTTGGAAAGGAAATAGACCTCGCCGCGGCGAGTGCAAACGGCCAGGCGGCCGTCGGGCAGCTTGTCGATCCCGCCGACCTCGAGCACGATCGACTCGGGGATCGGCAGGGTGATCATCTTGTAGTAGTCGTCTTCCGTCGGCGTCTTGCCCTGCGCCGCTGCGTCGCGGGAACAGAGCGGCCCAACGACGGCGAAAACGGCCAGGACAATCCAGGTTGCTTTGAATCGAATGTTCATTGGCTCATTTCAATCCAAAATCCAAAATCCCGCTACCACCGGTATTCATGGACAAACTTCGTCTCGCCGGCCGCGAGGTCGATCGGCAAAAGCAATTCCTGGTTGTCGCCTTGTTTGCGCACGATCGGTTTGCCGCCGCCCTCAAAGCGCATCCGCACGGCGTCGCCGACGACGTACCAGCCGTCCACAGTCTCGATCTTGGAATGCACGGCCGCGCGGTAGTAGAGCGCGCCCTGGGGCTTTCCCTTGAGCGACACGACGCGGCGGAAATAGCCCGTCCCTTGCTCGTCGTTTTCGCCCTGGAAGTCGTCCGTCACCTCGACGCCGGCCACGTCGTAGCGGAACACCGGGCGGCGGTCCTTTTCCAGCCGGTAGCCGCGGAACTGGCAGCCGAGCGTGCGGGCCGACTGCGCGGGCCAGGTCGCCTTGGCATCGGGCAGGACGGCGAAGGCGACGCCCTTCTGAAACGCCTGCACATTGTCGCCCAGCGGCCCGATGAAGCCTGCCCCGCGGCCCGACCAGTGCAGCGAGGCGTCGATGAACGCCCCCTGCCAGATCAGCGCCAGCCGCAAGTCCTCGGCGTCGAAGGCCAGGTTGACGCGCTGCGGGTAGCCGACGGCGATCGCCCGGGCGCCGGCTCCCTCGATGAAATTGCGATAGACCACCGCCTCATCGACGACGAACAGCTCGATCGCCTCCTGCTCCAGGCCCAGCGGCGTGGCGGCCTTGCGGCCGTCGGAGAGATACGTCCACATCGCCCAGATTTGCTGTTGCGTGTCGCCTTCCAGGACGCCGGGGAAGAACGATTTGCCGTTGGGCCAGGCGCTGGGCATGCGCGTGCCGGGGCGATAGGCCTGCGGGTCCGCCATGTAGCGGACGAACCATTCCGGCCGCAAGCGCTGCGCGATTTGCACCAGGTCCATCGTGTTGATGCCGGCGCTTTGCCGCCCGGCGAAGTTGTGGCACTTGATGCACGACAGTCCTTGGCTGCCGACGAGCAGCCGGCCGTCGGCCTTGATCTTCGCCACGGGCGCGTCGATCGCGATCGGCGGCGGATCGGCGGCGCGATCAAGGTCAAGCTCCTCGAAGCCCTCGACGAGCTGACCGACGTTCGTTAGGCCGAAGCGCGGCATGCGGGCGTGCATGTAGGGGCGGTCCTTCGCGCCGTTGGCGAGGATGTAGCGCAAGGCCGCGGGCGCGAGCTTGCCGCCGACGCCATCGAGCGCAGGCGGAATGCGGCCCTCGTCGCCCATCTCCGGCGTGGCGGTTGTGAATAGGGCGTTGCGCGCTTCTTCGATGCCGCCGATCTTGTCGCGGACGTGGCAGGCGTAGCAGTTGAAGGCGACGAGAGCGTCGTGGACCCGCTGCGCGGTGGTAGGCGAAGGAAGCTTTGGCAGGCTGGATATCGCTGCGGTCATTGCACTCCGCTGAGCGTTGGTCAAGTGAAAGTCGGGCGTTTTCTGCCGCACGCCGCCGGCCGGTTCGCTGGTCGAAAGGCAGCCGCCGCCGGCCTTGAGCGAATGAAGCGGCGGCGCGGCGCGCTCCGACATGATCCGCGAGCCTTTCTCGTTGAACTCGTGGCAGGATGCGCAGCCCAGCGTGGCAAATAGCTTTCGCCCCTTCGCGGCCAGGTCGGGCTGCACGTCGAACGCCGACGGCGGCTTGGGCGGCTCGCGCGTCGTGGTCATCAGGCTGGCCAGCGGCTGGCGCGGCAGGTTGGGACCCTCGATCTCGGCCCGCACGCTCTCCTCGCCGGCTTGCTCGAAGAAATCGACGACGACCGCGTGCGGCCCGGCGGCGAGCTTGATGATGGTCTGCTTCTCGGTGTGCGCATGAACGTTGTCGTTGTCGATGAGCAGCTTGCCGCCCAGCACCAAGCGGCTGCCGTCGTCGGAGCCGAGGAAGAAGCGGTACTGCCCTTCCTGCGGAATCTGCACGAAGCCCTCGAACCGCAGGCCGATCTGGTCGCGGCGCTGGGCGACGGCCACGTCGATCGAGGTCGTCTGCCCGCTCGCTTTCGGCTCGAGCTTCGAGAAATCCGGCAGCTTGTCCCAGCTTCCCTCGTAGTATTTGAAGGCCACGTTGGAGGGCACCTGGATGTCGCGGAGGAAGTAATGCGCCAGGTTGGAGGCATCCTCCGGCGCGAGTCCCAGGCCGGGCATCCGGCCCGACGGCCGCACCTTCAGCGGATCGAGCAGGAACGCCGTCAGGCTGGCGATCGTGTATTTCTTGTCGGGTTGGCCCAGCGGAACGCTCGTCGCCAGCGGCTTGGCGTCCGTGCGGCGCGAGTCATGGCAGCCGACGCAGCCGACGCTGTGGAACAGCGCCTCGCCGCGTCCGGCCGCGGCATGATCGGGCGCCGTGTCGCGGACCGCGCCCGTCGAAGCCAGAAAGTGCACGAGCGATTCGACGGCGGCCTGCTTCTCATCGGCAGGCAGGCTCGACAGCACGTCGGGCATCGTGGTGCCGGGCTTGGCCTTTTGCGGGTCGGCGATCATCGCCCGCAGCGCCTCGGGCCGGACTCGCCCGCCGACCTGGTCGAGGATGGGGGCGGCCTTGGGCGCGAGGTGTGCCGCGGCGGCGGCGGGCGGCTCGTGGCAGGCCACGCAATTGAGTTCGCCCAGCAGCAGCCTTCCGAGCGCCGCCTGACCGGCCTTGGGGTCCGCGGCCAGGCGCTCATAGGGCGCGACGACCGGCCCGGCGGCAAACGCGGTCTGAACCTGCATCAACGCAAAAGCGGCGCCCAGGGCCGCCAGCGTCATTCCGGCAACAATCGGCCGAAGCATGCGCGAAACGAGCATCAAGCATCTCCGGGCGGGCAGGATGGCGGGCGGGGGTGCGGCGGGACGTTTTTCCAGCCCTTCAAGGCTGAATGAACGCCAGGGGCAAGTCAAGGGGAGACCGCCGCCGAACCAATCCGCGTCCATCCGTGCCATCCGCTGCATCCGCGTCCCATTCTCGCAGTGGCCGAGGCGGGATTCGAACCCGCACCCCCGTTGTCGGGGAAGGGATTTTAAGTCCCCAGCGTCTGCCGGTTTCGCCACTCGGCCAGGAGGAAGGCGCTAGGCTAGAGCTACCAGCGGTCCCAGCGCTTCGGGTTGCTGAGGTACCGCTTTAACTCAAACGCCAGGCCCACTAACGCCGCGATGAAAATCGGACCGGCGATGATCGCGATCAAAACCAGCGACATATCGGGATTGTTGCGGGCGCGGACGAGACCGGCCAGCGCGCCGGCGATGACGCTGAAGGCCGCCATCGCCAAGAGCAGCTTCAGAAGCGTGAACTGAAACCGCGGCCGGGACGGCGGGCGCTCCTCGAACGGCGAGACGATCGGGGCGTCGTCGGGCGATGGGCGTTTTTCAGCGGACACAAGCTTCTCCGCCAAGGTAGGACGGCCTTTCCAGGCCGTCGCGGCCAAAAGGCCCTTCGCGCCGTCGCAGAAGCGACGGCCTGGAAAGGCCGTCCTACATCAATCCAGCAACTTGATCTGCTTCACAATCTGCTCCTGCGTCGGCTTCTCGCGCGTCGAAAGCACCACGTACGCCGCCTTCTCGCCGCAGCAGTCCAAAATAATCTGCACGTCGTTGGGAACCGCAAAGCCCTCCGGGCAAGGCTCGTGGCCGTGGATCAGCACCTTCGCCCGCACGCCCTTGGCGAAGGCCCGGGCGTTTTCGGCGCGGTAGTCGCGGCCCCAGAGCATCTCGAAGACGGCCCGGTGCTCCAGAAGGTCCTCCGGCGCAAGCTCGCGGTCGAAGATGGAGTAATCGAGCTTCGAAAAATCGGCCGCCGGCGGGGCGCTGTGGCAAACGAGGATTTCGCCCGGCAGCCGCACGCCAAGCGGGCAGCTCCGGATGAAGGGCATATACGCTTGCCGCACCTTCTCCGCCGCCGGCCCGTAGGCCTCCTGCATCCCCAGGCGAAAGAGCAGATTCAACATGCGGCGGTTCTTGAGGATCGGGTAATCCGTCAGCTCGGCCAGTTCGTGGTTGGAGAGCAGGAAGTGAACGCGCTCGGGATATTTCGCCTTGAGCCTTGCGACGTCCTCCAGCAGCGTGTGCGACATGCAGCCGCCGTTGGCCGGGTAGGTCGGCCCGCCGTGGCAGACTTCCTGCATAACAAGGTGCCGGCCGGGATGGCTATCGAGCGCGGCGAGGCGGCGGATGGAGTTAAAGTTCCGGCGGTGGCCGTGCAGGTCGGCCGTGATCATCACCTCCTCGGCGTCGTCGGGACCAAGGATGATCGTGTTTCCCTGCCGGGTGGGCGTGCGCAGGTTCGCCTCGGTCGCCGCGTTGAAGGCGGCGATGACTTCTTCGATGTACTCAATCGAGGCGACCATCGGGGAAATGCGGAGTGCGGAATGATCGTTTGGGACGGTTCGACGAACAACGCGAGTGACCTGGTCTCGCCGGAACCCCCCCTACCCCCCCTTCACAAGGGGGGGACAAAGAACGGGCGCGGTCACGTCGCGGCGGACCGCAACCTGCGCGTCATAACGTCGGGCCGATCGACCAGGGCGCGAATTCCTCGTCGCCCACGGCCAGCAGCTCGCTCTTCGTCTTGCGGCCGCCAGCCACTTCCAGGATGAACTCGAAGATCTGCCGGCCGACCTCGCGGACGGGCACGCCCTCCAGGATCACGCCCGCGTTGATGTCCATGTCGTCTTTCATCCGTTCGTACATGGGCGTGTTGGTGGCGATCTTGATGGAGGGGGCGGGTTTGCAGCCGAAGCAGCTCCCCCGGCCGGTGGTGAAGGCCACGACATTGCAGCCTCCGGCGACCAGCCCCGTCACGCTCACGTTGTCCAGGCCCGGCGTGTCCATGACGACGAACCCCTTGGCCGCCACCGGCTCGGAATAGCGATAGACTTCGGTCATGGCGGTGGAGCCGGCCTTGGCCACGGCGCCCAGCGATTTTTCGTAGATCGTCGTGAGCCCGCCTTCCTTGTTGCCCGGCGAAGGGTTGTTGTCGATTTCCGCGCCGAACATGGCGACGTATTTTTCCCACCAGCGGATGCGCTCGACGAGCTTTTCGCCCACCTGGCGCGTCTTGGCGCGGCGCGTGAGCAGGTGCTCCGCGCCGTAGATCTCCGTGGTCTCGGCCAGGACGGTCGTTCCGCCCGCGGCGACGAGCATGTCGCTGGCCACGCCCAGCGCCGGGTTGGCCGTGATGCCGGAGTTTCCGTCCGACCCGCCGCAGTTCGTGCCCAGGATGATTTCGCCGGCGGGAATCGGCACGCGGCGGACGTCGTTGGCCCGGGGCAGAAGTTCGGCGATCTTCGCCACGGCCGCGTCGATCGTCTTGGCGGTTCCGCCCAGGTCCTGCATGCTCATGGCGATCGGGCGGCCGTCGCCGTCTCCGCCCCCCTTGGCGCCGATTTGAATCAGGCCGCCGTTATTCATCAGGTAGCCCAGCGTCCCGGTTTCACAGCCCAGGCCGATGAGCAGGTACGCGCCGACGTTGGCGTGCCGCGCAAAGCCCGCCAGCGTGCGCGTCAATTGCTGGTGGTCCTCGCCGTCGTATTGCAGGCCGCACCCCCCCTTGTGGGTCACGGCGAACACGCCGTCGACGTTCGGATAATCGCGCAGCGACTGCCGGTCGAAGCGCTGGCAGACGTAGCGGCTCACCGAGGCCGAGCAATTCACGCTCGACACGACGGCGATGTAGTTCCGCGTGCCGGCCCGGCCGTCCTCGCGGCGGTAGCCCAGAAACGTCCTTCCGGTGATCGGCTCGGGGGCGGGCGGGACGTCTTCGCAAAAGGCGTAATCGCGGGCAAACTGGCCGGCCGAAAGATTGTGCGTGTGGACCCACTGGCCCGGCGCGATGTCGCGCGTGGCAAAGCCGATGATCTGGCCGTACTTGACGACCGGCTCGCCGCAGCGGATGGGGACGAGGGCCAGCTTGTGGCCGAGCTTGACGGGTTCGGAGAGCGTAACCGTGTGCGGCCCGGCGGCGACTTCGCTCCCCTCGGCGAGCATGCGCGAGGCGACGGCGACGTTGTCGCTCTTGTGCAGAAAGACGGCTTGGGCGCGGGCGATGGTCGTGGACATGCGGCGTGGCTCCACGGGAGAAAAGGGGCGCGGACGAACCGTTCATAGTATGCGGCCGGCGCGCCGGTCGAAAGAGGAAGGCGCTTTGCCGACTTGTAGGACGACCTTTCCAGGCCGTCGACGTCGGCCCGGAAGGGCCGACCTACAACTCACCGTAACCACGGCGGCAGGTCGTCGTCGGCGCGGGCGTGCGGTCCCGGCAAGAGCCCCGGCCAGTTGTAGGTGAAACGCATCGCCAGGCTCACCGCCCGCACGATCTGCCGGCCCGAGACGGGCTTGGGCAGCACGGAGGCGGCGTGCAGGCGGCGGGCCTCCTCGACCATTTGGTCGTCGAGGTTGGCCGACAAGAGGATGAACGGCAACAGGGCCTTGATCTGCCGCACCTGCCGGGCGACCTCCAGGCCGGTGAGCTTGGGCATGTGCATATCGAGCAGGATGAGATGGACCTGCTCGCGGCGGACGATCTCGACGGCCTGTTCGCCGTCGCCGGCTTCCAGGGTGCGAAAACCGACCGGCTCGAGCACGCCGCAGAGCGTCTCGCGGAACGCGACGTCGTCGTCGGTGATCAAGATGGACGGCGTGTAGACGGACATGGGAGGACGCCTTGTAATCCACCGCTGGATAAGCGCTTACGAGGGGAGCAAACCCTGTGCCGGCCTCGGCGACTGGCTGCGACCATCGGCGCAAACCCCTTTCCCACAATCTCTTGTAACATGGGGCAAGGCCAGATGGTAGAGAATCTGGGCAATTTGCCGCCTTGTTGCCAGAAAGCGCTGCCAAAAAGGCAGGCGACACTAACCCGAAGCGCCAGCGAGGGAGACGGCGATTCCAGGCCGGCTACACGACCCCTCTCGCTTGCGCTTCGGGTTGGTGTTTGCCCGGCTCCCGGTAAAACCGGTTCGCCCAGAAGTGCTCCGCCGCCAGGACGGCCGCGACGATGAGGATCACCAGCGGAAACACTTCCCGCCCCACCCGCTGAATCGTGTAGTTGCGGGTGATTTCTTCCCGGTTGCGGGCCAGCTTGAAGGGCACCTCGCCCAGAAGCGTCTTCAGTTCCGACTCGGAAACGCGGCGCAGGTCGGTGATCGCGGGCGAGATATTGACCGAGAATCCCCGGTCGATGTTGTCCTCGACGCGCACCACGCGGTAGTTGCCCTCCTCCTCGAGATTCCCCACCACGATCTTCGGCTCGGCGGGGTTCGACGAGCGGATCTCGGCGGAGCCTTCGGTGGGCGGGACGAGCTTGTAGCCCGGAATGCCGCGGCCGCCCTCCAGGTGCAGGACCGGCATGAGGTTGGCCGCCGCTTCGTAATTGAGCTGTTCGTCGGCCGCTCCCACCAGGTAGCTGAAAAGCTCGTTGGCCAGGGCCACGAAAGGCCAGGCGTCGAGTCCGGTCGGCAAAATGTTCCAGGCCGAGTCGCCCAGCTCGTCGGAGACGGGCGTGGTCATCGTGACGACCGTCCCCTCGCCCACCATCCGCTCGAAGAGCGCCGGCTGGCCGTTGCTATACGGGATGACGACCCGCGCGTCGGCGGCAACTTCGTCGAGCTGCCAGAAGCGGAACACGGGAAATCGCTCCCAGGGGATGCGGTCTTTGTAGGGACGCAGTCCGGAAAGCGCCGGATGCTGGTAGTTTTGCGGCTGGAGGGCGAGTTTTCCGTCGGGCCAGCGGGCCTGCTGCAGGAGCTTGCCGGGCAGAAGCGCTTGGGCGGGGGCGGAATTGAAGTTCGTGGGATCGGCGTTGCGCCCGAGGAAGATGGCCACGCTGCCGCCGGCCCGCGCGTACTTGGCGAGTTTTTCCCAGACCGCCGGCGAAAGGTTGCCGGGGTCGAGCAAGGCGACGGCGGCATAGTCGTCGAGCGCGACGTCCCCCAGGCGCAAAAGCGGCACGACGTCGCACTGATACCGCGCCTGGTTGTCGAGGCGCAGAGGCTCGGGCGCGAGCGCCTCGTGCAGGTCAAACGCATAGTGCTCCGGCGGCGAGGGGGCCGCGATCAACACCCGCCACGGCGGCTTGACCTCGACCGTGAAATAGCGGCGGTCGTCGGCCGAAAGGCCGTCGCGCCCAACGACCCGTAGCTCGCCCTGGTGCGTGCCCGGCTCGGGCTGGTGGAGGACGAAGTCGATGTCGCTCGATTCGCCGTCGGCCAGCTTGACGGATTTCTGGTCGCGGGTTTCCAGTTGGCCGTCGGGCCGGCGGACGGCCAAGTGAATCGTCTTCTCGGCCGTCTCGCCCAGCCGCGCGACGCTGCAGCGGATGCGCAAAGGGGCATTCCGCGCCAGGACCTGGTCGTCGAGCGCTAGCGCGCCCAGCGCGGTGTTCTGCGGATTGGGAACGCCGACGTCGATCACCTGGACGGCCAAGCCCGGCGCGGCGGCCAGGGCACTGCGCATCGCGGCCGCCGATTCCTCGGACCAGGCGCTGCGCGTCAGGTCGGTGAGGAGGTACAGCTCGCGGGCGGGGTATTTGCCTTCCTTCAGAACGCGCACGGCGTCGGCCGCGACGTTGGCGTAGCGGTCGGGCAGGACGGTGGTCTTGAGCTGCTCGACGCGCTTGATGGCGGCCGGCACGTCGACCTGAAACACCGCCCCGCCGCCGCGCGAGTCGAGCACCGCCACCTGGCTCTCCGAGGGGAGCTGCTCCAAAAGCCAGCGGGCGATCTCCTTGGCCACGTCCAGGCGCGTCTGGCTCAGGTGCTGGTATTCCATGGCCGGCCCGGTGTCGATCACCAGGGCCACGGAAACCGGCGCATTGGCCTCGGCCTGAAAGCCCGGCGCTCGGATGCTGGGCCGCGCCAGCGCGAACGCCAACAGGCAGAAGAGCGCCACGCGGAGCGCGAGCAGGATCAGGTGCCGCAGCCGCAGCCGCCTGCGGTTGGCCTGGCTGCGCTGCTGCACGAACCGCAGGGCGGGAAAGAGAATGTGCTTGGGACTGCGCCGCATGATGAGATGCAGCACAATCGGCACGGCCGCCGAACCGGCCAAGGCCAGCATCCACGGACTCAAGAACTCCACGTCTTGACCTCGGGTACACACCATCCCGAAGCGCCAGCGAGGGCGCATCGGAAAGCGGCGCTTCGGAGGACGTCAGCCCCCCGGTGACTCGTATGACTCGTAACTCGAACGCATCGGCGACGCGATCGCTAACCGTCCATTCTACTTTGCCCGGCAAGAGGCGGCCACGGCACGACGATGACGCAAAGGTGTGGCACGCCCTGAGCGCGTTTGCCATGCTACTGAAGGTTGTCCCGCCGGGCAGGTGCCCGACGCCATGCCGCCGAGGCGCGCAATGCGAAGGGCGTGCTCGCCGGCGCGCGGGACCGACGGCGGGCCAAGGTCGTCTCCTCCGACGGCACGCCCTTCGCATTCCGCAACACCAACGTTCCCCATTGCCGGCGCCTTCGCCGTACGCGGTGCGAGCGCCTCGCCACCCTGCTCAGGGCGTGCCACCCAAGATTACAATGCTGCAAGCCAGAAATCGTCCTCCACGCCGAGGGAGAATCCCGTGATCCGCACGCTGCTAACGTTGGGATTCGTCGTGCTCATGGCAAGCGGCGCAGCGGCCCAACAGGCTTTCGAGGTCCGCGACGTGGCCCGCGGGCGGAACGGGATGGTGGTGACGGTTTCGCGGCCGGCGACGGAGGTCGGCGTCGAGGTGCTCAAGAAAGGCGGCAACGCCGTGGACGCGGCCGTTGCGGTCGCCCTGGCGATGGCGGTCGCGTATCCGCCGGCGGGCAATATCGGCGGCGGCGGCTTCATGATGGTCTACCCCGGCGGCGGGGCCGAGCCGGTCTGCATCGAGTATCGCGAGACGGCGCCCGCCGCGGCCACGCGCGAGATGTTCGACCTCAAGGAAAGCAAGCTGGGGCACAAGGTGGTGGGCGTGCCGGGCACGGTGCGCGGCCTGGCGCTCGCGCACCAGCGTTTCGGCAAGCTGCCTTGGAAGGAACTCGTGCTGCCGGCGGCGCGCCTGGCGGAGGAGGGTTTTGGCATCGACGCACCGCTGGCTGCGTCGCTCAACAAGCACCTCTCCGACGAGCCGGCGGCGCGGTTTGCGGAGTTCCGCCGCGTCTTCGCGCCGCCGGGCACCGGCGACGCCGCGGCGATGAACGGAGGACGGAACGAGAAGGCGTCCGCCGCGAAATGGAAGGCCGGCGACCGGCTCGTGCAACCGGAGCTGGCGGCGACGCTCCGTCTTCTGGCCGACGAGGGACCCGACGCGTTCTACACCGGCAAGATCGCCGACCAGATCGCGGCCGAGATGCGCTCCGGCGGCGGACTTGTCACGAAGGCCGACCTGGCTGCTTACCACGCTAACGTCCGCCAGCCGATCCATGGCACGTTTCGCGGCTACGACGTCTACGGCCCGCCGCCTCCCAGCTCCGGCGGCATCGCGCTCGTCGAAATGCTCAACATCCTGGAGAACTTCGACCTCAAAAAGCGCGGGCCCGACTCGCCGGAGACCGTGCACCTCATGATCGAAGCGATGCGGCGGGCGTACCTCGACCGCGCGCGGCACCTGGGCGACCCGGACTTCACGAGGATCCCGCCGCACCTCCTCACGAAAGAATACGCCAAGCGCCTGGCATCACACATCGACCCCTCGCGCGCCGCGAAGAGCGAGGGCCTGGCGCCCGAGATCGCGATCGCCGACGAAGGCCAAAGCACCACGCACTTCTCGGTCATCGACAAGGAGGGGCTCGCCGTCGCCAACACTTACACGCTCGAGCACAGCTACGGCTCGCGGGTCGTCGTGCGCGGGGCGGGCTTTCTGCTCAATAACGAAATGGGCGACTTCAACTGGAAGCCGGGCCACACCGACCGCAGCGGGAACATCGGCACCGAGGCGAACGTCGTCGCCCCCGGAAAGCGGATGCTCAGCTCGCAAACGCCCACCATCGTCGCCAAGGGCGGCCGCGCGCTGCTCGTCACCGGCTCGCCGGGCGGGCGGACGATCATCAACACCACGCTGGCGGTCGTGCTCAACGTCCTGGAGTTCGAGATGCCGCCGGAGAAGGCCGTGGCCGCCCCGCGCTGGCACCACCAATGGCTCCCCGACGTGGTCAAGTTCGAGGGGGCTGCACGGAAGGAGTTTGCGCCGCTGCTTGACGATCTGCGCCGCCGCGGGCACACCATCGACGCGAAAGGCGAGAAGCAGGGCGACGCGCACACGATCTACGTCGACCCCCAGACGGGCGAGTACGTGGGCGTGGCCGATCCGCGGATCAGCGGGAGGGCGGGTGGATTTTAGGTTTTGGATTTGCGATTTTGGATTGGCGTGCACGAGGGTAGAATTGATGTAGATACAATCAGATCGGATTCCGTCCTCACACGTGTAACGCGATGTCGGCGACATCTTCCATTCACACTCTTGCTGACCTGCTCGACCGTCTCGGCGGCGTGCCGCTCGATCGCATTCGCTTCCACCCGCACCCCGGCACGGCCAAGGTGCAGGACGTGGTCGATGTCGAGCGGCGCGAGGAGAGACTCTGCGAGCTGATTGAAGGCGTGCTTGTCGAGAAGGCCGCGGGCTTTAATGAATCGAGCCTGGCGGCGTTCGTGGGCGGGATTCTCAACGCGTTCGTCATTCCGAGAAACCTGGGGATCGTGACGGGTTCGGACGGCACCGTGGAATTGATGCCCGATCTCGTGCGGATTCCCGATGTGGCCTTCACGAGCTGGGACAGGCTGCCGGGCCGCCGCCGGCCGGCGTCGCCCGTGCCGCGATTGGCGCCGAATCTCGTGGTCGAGGTCCTCAGCCGCACGAACACGCCGGGCGAGATGGCCGTGAAACGAAACGACTATTTCACCGCGGGCGTCGAGCTGGTCTGGGAAATCGATCCGGCGGCCAGGACGGTGACGGTCTACACGTCGACGGCGCACTTCACGACGCTCGGCCCGGCCGACACGCTCGAGGGCGGCGCGGTCCTTCAAGGCTTTACCGTGCCGGTCAAGGACTTGATGGCTGAGCTGGATCGCCGCGGATAGCCCATCGACGAAACTCTATTTCGCGTCCGGCAGCGGCGGGACGCTTTTGGCCCGCTTCTGAAACAGCTCCAGCCAGGCCAGCGTGATCGCGTCGCCGATTGTGCCGCCTTTCCTATACTCCTCGGGCGTCTTGCCCCAGTAGAATCCGATCCCGCCGGCGACGTGCTCCTTGCCGCGACTCAAGAAATCGTCCAGTTCGTCCGCCGTACACGAAAGCGGGAACATCTCCTCGATCACCACCGGCTTGCCGATCCCGACGGAAAAGCCCTTGAGCGTGGCCAGGGCCTCGTCGAGCTTGCCGCTCTTGGGATAAATGTGAACGCAGATGAAATCGAGGTCGCCGGAGACCTTGTCGGGCACGAAGCCGGAGGTGAGTCCCGGCCGGTCGAGGCTCCAGTCGACCATACCGACCGTGACGAGGTGGTCCTTGTCGACCTTGCGGATGGCGGCGGCAAGCTGCGAGATCCACTTGCGGGCGATGTCCGGCCGCGGCCGGTCGGCCTGGTCGAGCGTGATCACCTGCACGAAGTGCTTCCCGGCGAAGGCGGGGCCGAGCCAGTCGGCCGCGTTCCGCTTGCCGCCGGGCACGACCGGCTCGTTCATCAGGTCGTAGCAGAAGACGGCCGGGCTTTTGGCGCAGCGCCCGGCCACCGCCTCCCAGAAGACCGCCTGGGCGGCCCAGCGCTCCTCCTCGCCAAGGACGTCGTACCACTCCGGCACGTCCTGCTTGTGGTAGCAGCCCAGGCCGGTGAGATCGAGATAGACTCCGACGCTCTCGGCCAGCTCGAGCAGCTTGCCCAGGCGGTCGAGCGCCTCCTGGTTCGGCTCGCTCTTGGACTTCAAAAACTTTCCGGTCTGGAGGTGGATGCGGACGACGTTCGCGCCGAGGGCCTTCATCTCGCGGAAGTCCTCTTCGACCTTGGGCCATTCCTTGTCCCAGTAATCCTCGATCAGCCGGCCCTCTTCGTCGTGGTCGTAATTGAAGCCCCAGGGGACGAAGGGTTTTGCGGAGGGCGCCAGGACGAAACCGCGTTTGTCGTCGGAGACGCGGATTTTTTGGAGCTCGGCGGCGCTGCCAAACACCGGGCAGCAGCAAACGCAGACGAACAACGCAACAAGGGTAAATCTCATGGCTTCGCTCCGCGTCGACACCACCGGCTGAATGGGCGCAGCCTTGACTCCGATGCTTCTGCTTTCTTCTCCTACGCTGAAAGCGTTGTATAGCATAGCCCAGGGTCGCCGCGCAGCGGCGCACCCTGGGTTCGCTTCCACGAGAATGGATACCCCGAAGGGGTTACATAGCGCTTTGCCGTCGATATCGCGGATGATATCATGGATCGGGTGCCGCAACACCTCCGTCCATTCGCAGGGAAATGAGCATGCAAAAAAAGTCAACTGTCGAACTCCGCGCCAAAGAAGCGCTGGCGTTTGCGGAGAAACTCCGCGCCACCGGACTCAACTGGGTCCAGGCGCACAACGCGCTCTTCGGCCCGTGCGGGAAGTGCACCGAGCTTTTCCCGACGGCGCAGGAGCGCGCGGCGTTCATCAAGACGCAACAGCACCGTCGAATTCAGGAACTCATCGGCAAGCTGCCCCGTCCGATCGTTTCGGACGGCAAGTCGATCGACGAGGTGAGCGGGCGCATTCTTGTGCGCGTGCCGCGCTCCGTCCACGCCTCGCTTCTGACTGAGGCCGAGCGCGAAGGCGTGAGCCTGAACCAGTTGTGCCTGGCGAAGCTATCGGCGCCGCTGCAAGCAGCGCCTGCTCTCGTCAAGCGCGGCGCGTGACGCCGATCGCAGCACAGACGAGACACCCGGAGGCTGACGCCTCCGGCTCGCCGGGCTGTGCGCTACACGTCCAGGTTCCGCACTTCCTGCGCGTGCCGCTCGATGAATTCCCGCCGCGGCTCGACCTTCTCGCCCATCAGGATGCGGAACATGTCGTCGGCCGCTCCGACGTCGGACATTCTCACCTGGCTCAAGGTGCGATGGGCCGGGTCGAGCGTCGTGTCGCGCAGCTCCTCGGCGTTCATTTCCCCCAGGCCCTTGAAGCGCGTGATCGTGAGGCCCTTTTCGCCCGCGCTGCGGACGGCCGCCGCCAGCCCGCGCAGGTCCCACAGCGGCGTCACCGCCTCGCCCCGCCGCAGCTTGAAGGGCGGCTCCTGAACGCCCGTTCGCACCTGCGGGATCAGGGCCTGGATGTCGAAGCCGAACTGCTTGAGCTCGTTGAGCCGGGCGTTGATCGTCCGCACCTCGTGCAGCTCGACCACGTGCAATTTCTTGACGCCGTTGCCGTTCGGCTGGCCGTTGGCGCCGGATTTGTCCACGGGCGCGTTTTCCGACGGCGCAGCAGGCCCGGCCGGTTGCGCTGCGGCGCCTTCCGGCGTCGCGGGCAGGGCGTGGCCGGCCACGTCCTCCGGCAGCGACTCGAGGAAGGCGTCGACGGCCGCCTGGTCGCGGAACCAGTGCTGCTCGCCCTCGTAGGTGACGTGGAACAGGGGCAGCTCGCCGCGCTCGTTTTGCCGTTTGGCGTGGTCGCGGAGGCTGATGCCGCGCCGCTCCAGGTACAGGATTGCGTCATCGAGCGGCGCCACGATCTTTGTCAGCTTCTCCATGGCCGGGCCCTGGATCGACTTGCCGTCGGCCGTCTCCAGCACCGCGTCGCGCAGGCCCATCTCCAAAAGCTGCGTCTTCATCTCCTCGTCGGTCTGGACGTAGTAGGTTTCGCCCTTTTTGCGGACGCGGAACAGCGGCGGCTGGGCGATGTACACATGCCCCCCGTTCACCAGGTGGTACATCTGCCGGTAAAAGAACGTGAGCAGCAGCGTGCGGATGTGGGAGCCGTCGACGTCGGCGTCGGTCATGATCACGATCTTGTTGTAGCGGCGCTTGGTCAGGTCCATGTCGTCGCCGATGCCCGAGCCGATGGCGGCGATCATCGAGCGGACTTCCTCGTTGGAGAGCACCTTGTCGTCGCGCGACTTGTAGGCGTTGATGATCTTGCCCCGCAGGGGGAGGATGGCCTGGAACTCGCGCAGGCGGCCGCCTTCGGCGCTGCCGCCGGCCGAGTCGCCCTCGACCAGGTACAATTCGCAGCGCTCCATCTCGCGGCTGGTGCAGTCGCGCAATTTGCCAGGCAGCCCCCGGCCGGAAAGCGCTCCCTTCCGCTCGCGGATGATGTCCTTGGCCTTGCGGGCGGCCTCGCGGGCCTCGGCCGCGAGCACCGCCTTTTGCACGATCAGCTTGGCCGTCTTGGGGTTCTCCTCCAGGTGCTTCGCCAGGTACTCGCCGAAGGCCGTGGAGACGACGCTCTCCAGGTCGTTGTTCACGCACTTGACCTTCGTCTGCGACTCGAACTGGGGTTCCGGATGGCGGATGGAGATGACGGCCGTGAGCCCCTCGCGAAAATCCTCGCCCGAAGGCACGAGGTCTTTGAAGACGTTGTTTTGCTTGCCGTACTGGTTGAGCGTGCGCGTCAGGGCGGTGCGGAAGCCGGAGAGATGCGTGCCGCCGTCGCGGGTGTTGATGTTGTTGACGTAGGAGTGGATGCTCTCGGTGTATTCGCTGGAGTATTGGAAGGCGATGCCGACCTCGACGCTGTCCTTCTCGTACTCGATGAAGATGACGTCGTCGTGAACGGCCTCGCTGGCGCGGTTGAGATACTTGACGTACGCCGGCAGCCCCTCCTCTGAGAAATAGGCCTGGGTCTGGCCGGTGCGGTCGTCGCGGAGCGTGATCTTCACGGCGCGGTTCAGAAACGCCAGCTCGCGCAGGCGCTTGTCGAGGACGTTGTAGTCGAACTTCTGGGCGCCGAAGTATTCCGGGGCGGGATCGGGCCGGAACGTGATCTTCGTGCCGGTCTTGGTCGTGGAGCCGATGCGGCGGACGGGTCCGGTGGGCTTGCCGTGATCGTACGACTGCTGCCAGACGCCGCCGTCGCGGCGGACTTCGACCTCGCACCATTCGGAGAGGAAATTGACGGCCTTGACGCCGATGCCGTGCAGCCCGCCCGACTTCTTGTAGGCCTGCCGGTCGAACTTGCCGCTGAACTTGAGGAAGGTCATCACGCCTTCCAGGGTGCTGATGGGGCGGCCCTCGCGCTGGGAAAGCTGCTCGTGGACGCCGACGGGGATGCCGCGGCCGTCGTCGACGACCGTGATCGATTCGTCCACGTTCACGATCACGTCGATCTGCTTGGCGAAGCCGGCCATGGCCTCGTCGATCGAGTTGTCCAGCGCTTCGTTGAGCAGGTGGTGCAGGCCCTCGGAGCTATTCTTGTCGCCGATGTACATGCCCGACCGCTCGCGGACGTGCTCGCGGTCCGTGAGGTACTTGATCTGCTCTTCGGTGTACTCGCTGCCGCTTGCGGCCGGCGCAGGGGCGACCGGGGCCGGCTGGGCCGCTGGTGCCTGGGCGGGCGGCGGTGCCGCGCCCGGCGGCGGGGACGACCCCGTCTGCGAGGGGTCGTTCGCGGGCAGGTCTTCTTTCGGTCCAGGCATAAAAGCGTGCGTCCTAGCTCTAGCGGGTGTGACGCGCGTCCGTACGCGCAGCGGGGAAGGATAACGAACGGCTCGGCTGGGGCGTCGCCGCCGGCAGCGGGCCGACGCGAAAACGCAGGTCTTTCACCGATCCGCCGGGCATCTGTGCCGAAAGTTTCTCAATGATCTGGGACTTCTGGAACGTCAGCTCCTGCACGAGGGTCGAGCTGGCCACGAGCACCTCCAGCCGCCCGCCGCGAAGCGCCCCCGGGCACGTGCAGCCAGCCAGGGCCTCGCCCACGGCCAGTTGCCAGGCCTGCCGCAGGGCGGCGGCGCCTTGGATGGCCGCAAAGTTCCGCCGCGCCAAAAGCTCGCTGAGCACGTCGGCCACGTGCGCAACGGGCGGGCGGCGCGCCGGCAAATTCGGCTGCGGCAGACCCGGGCGGCCCGTTCTTCGCGCTCGTGCCATCTTGGTTTCGCTCGCGGGGGGAGTGCGGGCCGGCATCAGTGGTGGTCGCGGGCCAGGGGCATGATCACGTACATGTAGCCATCGTCCGTCATGCAGACGGCCGGGTTCTCCGAGTCGATGAGCTGCAGCGTGAAGGTCTTCTCCGGCTCCACGACTTTCAGGAAATCGGCGAAGAACCGTGGGTCGAGCATGATGGAGATCGGGCTGCCGTCGTAGGGCACGGGAAGCTCGACGCGTGACTGGCCCCGGTCGGTCGAGCGGCCCGTAAGCACGAGCCGGCCGTCGCCGAACGTGAAGTCCACGCCGCGGCTGTCTTCGCTGGCGGTGATGGCGGCCTGGCGGACGGCGGAGTGCGTCGGCCCGACGACAAGCTGGATCGACTGGGCACGACTCGTGTCCGGCAGGACGCCGCGCCAGTTGGGGAAGCGGCCCTCGACCAGCCGCGAGTACATCGTGCACTGCTTCGTGCGGACCAGCACATCGTTGGGCCGCGCGGCAAGCTGCACCTCGCCCTCGCCGTCACCCAGTAGCCGCTCCAGGGCCTGCATCGTGCGGGTGGGAATGATGGTCGTCGAATCGCCGGTGCCGTGCCCGCCGATCGCCTCGCCGCGGCCTTCCACCTTCGCCAGCCGGCGGCCGTCGGTCGCCACGGCGGTGATCTTGCTGCCGGCCAGCTCGATCAGCACGCCGCCCAAGGCATAGCGCGTGCTCTCGACGTCCGTGGCGAACGCCGTGCGGCGGATCAGTTCCCGGAAAAACCGGCCGGCAAGCTCATGGTATTTCTGCTCGCTGAACGTGGCCACAGCGGGAAATTCGTCGGGGTTTTCCGCCGGCAGGTTGAACTTGCTGTGCTGCGTTTCGACGATGATCCCCTGGCCGTCGGTCTCGATTAGCAGTTTCTCGTCCGACGATTCGCGGAGGATGGCCGAAAAACGATCGATCGGCAGGACGGCCGTGCCGGGCGTTTCGATCTGCACGTCGGGCACGTCCACGCGGACGCCCAACTCCAGATCGGTTGCCAGGAGCACGGCACCGGTCTTTTGCACCTCGATTTTCACGTTCTTGAGGATGGGATGCGGGCTGCGCGCGGGGGCCACGCCGGCGGCCTGCCCGAAGGCGTTTAGCAGCTTCTCGCGTTCACAGGTGATCTTCATGGCTTGTCCTTGATGTAGCTCGTTGCGGTCCCGGTTTTCTTCTCTTTGTGTTAGTAAAACTTGATCAGAGAAGTAGTCAATCAAGCACGGAATGTGTTGATAGCAGGCGGTCTGGCGGACGCAAGCGTCTGCGGGCGGCTGGCTTGACGGTGTTTGCGCTCGCCGCCGTCTTGGCGGCGGCCAAAACCGCCTGTGGAAAAACCGTCATGGGAGTGTCGCCGGCGCGACGGCTCGCGTTGGCTTGTGGCGCGGCGCATGGCGTTCGATGCGCAGCTGTCAGCGGCGGTTCGATGTCGGTTGCCCACGCGGCGTCCTTCAACAGTTGTTTCACAGGTTTTCCACAAACGGCGGGTCATCGGTCAGCAGCCCTGAAGTTCCCGGCCGAGCCGCTCGACCGCCTGCCGCAGACAGGGGTCCTGCAGCAGCAGCTCTTCAATCCGCCGGCAGCCGTGGAGCACGGTGGTATGATCGCGCCCGCCGAAATACTGACCAATCGCGTCGAGCGTGCCGTGCGTGAGGAGGCCGCGCAGGTCGCGGGCCGTGCCGGAGACTTCGCGGGCCAGGTAATCTGCGGTTTCGGCTGGCAGCACGAGGTCGAGCGTCGCTGCGATGTCCAAGAGCAAGGCGCAACGCACGTCCAGGTTCGGCGGCGCCAGGGCGATTTGAAGCATGGCCGCCAGGCGGCTTTCCAGCGCCGGCAAAAGTCCGCAATCGCGCGGCGCCGACGTGAGAGTGCAAATGACGTTCGCGCCCCGGTCATCCAGTTGATCCAGCAGCCGGGCGAGCATCTCCTGGTCTTTGGCCTTGCCGGCGAGCCGGGCGACGTCGTCCAGGGCCAGAAGGTCAGCCTGGCGGAGTTGTTCCTGCAGGTCCGTGAGGCGGCTGGCGTTTTCCGGGCCGGTGCAGGCCTGGACCAGGTCGACGGCCGGGAGATAAATCGCCGCGGAGTGCGGATACTGCCGCTGGAACAGGTGCGCCAGGCCAAAGGCCAGGTGCGTCTTGCCCGTGCCGGAAGGGCCGTAGATTGCGACGCCCGGAAAGCGCACCGCGTCGTCGCCGGGGGGCGCGAGGAGCGAGCGGGCAACGACGGCCAGCAGCGCGTCGTCATCCGGCGCGAGGAAGTGCGCTAGCGGCTGACCGGCGGCGCCGCGCGGCGCCTGCGCGTCGCGCAGCAGCCGGCCCGGCACTGGTATCCGCAGAATCCCTGGCACAGTCGATCCGTCCCCTGCGAGCGGCAATGAGCGCGCCAAAGCGCAGCGCGCCGGGCCCGATTGATTGCGGCGGGACGAACAACGATGTTCGCTCCCGAGCCGCGCGGCGTGCGGGCGAAAAAAATCGCCCGGCGCGGGCGCGAAGATCGCCCGCCGCAGCGCTCAAATCAAAGACCCAAATCTCCCTCGTCAACGATCTTTTGACGTGGCCGGATTATAGCAGAATCCAGGGGCGTTCGGGAGGCGATAGCGGGGCGATTTTTCTTGTCCATCCGACGTTGTAACCCATTGAAAATCAATGGTTTGTGGAATCGGCTCCGACGATGTCTGCCGATCGCCGAGCGCTCGCGTAGGACGAGGATTTTTTGCGCCGAAATCCGCGCCGTTTTTTGCTCGCTTGCGTCCGCGATTCGAAGCGCTTTTCGGCCCGTGCATCACGGCTTGCGCTCTTCCAAAATCGGCGCGAAGAGTGTGAGCATCATCGGCAGCGCGGTCGGCGCGCGGTGGATGATCGCCGAGAGCGACTGGACCGTCTTGTCGGCGCGGTCCAGGTAGTCTGGCTTCGCCAGCGCCGGGCCGAGATAGACGAGATTGCCGACGGCCACCGAGTTGCCCGCCGGCAGCGCGCCGTCCACCGGTCCCTTGCTGCGGGCGATGAGCGCCTCGTGGTCGCTGGAAGTGAAGAAGAACCCCCCGCCCTCGTCGTCCCAGAACAGCTCGATTTGCTTTTGCGTGAGTTCGTTGGCGGCATTGAGCCAGCGCTCGTCGCCCGTCGCCTGATGGAGCGCGATCAGTCCATCGGCCAGAAACGCGTAGTCGTCGAGGTAGGCGTTGAGCTTCGCCTGGCCGGACGTGTAGGTGCGCAAGAGTCGGCCGTCGGGCGTGCGCAGCTTCGCGAGGACGAAGTCAGCCGCACGCGTGGCCGTCTCGATGTGCCGCGGCTCCTGGAAAATCCTGCCGCAATCGGCAAAGCCGCGGATCATGAGTCCGTTCCAGCTCGCCAGCACCTTCGTGTCGGTGAGCGGGCGATCGCGCTTGCCGCGGACGGTCAGCAGCTTCTTCCGCGACTCGGCCAATTTTGCTTGCAGGTCGTCGAGCGAGAGATCCTGCTCCTGGGCCACGTCGGCCAGCGGCTTTTTCAAGAGCAGGAGGTGTTTCTCTTCGAAGTTCGGGTTTTCCGGATCGACGCCGTACGCGGCCGCGAAAAGCGCGAAGGCGCCCTCCAACTCGTTTTTCAACTCGGCGGTTTCCCAGACGTAGAACGCCCCTTCCTCGGCGTCGGTCTCGGCGTCGAGGGCGGAGTAGAACCCGCCTTCCTTGTCGGTCATCTCCCGGTTGACGAAAGTCAGAATGCCCTCGGCCGCGGCGCGAAAGTCGTCGCGCTGCGTTTGGGTCCAGGCCCGGGCGTAGACGGAAGCCAAGAGCCCGTTGTCGTAGAGCATTTTTTCGAAGTGCGGCACGCGCCAGAAGCGGTCGGTGCTGTAGCGATGAAAGCCGCCGCCGACGTGGTCGTGGATCCCGCCCGCGGCCATTTTTTCGAGCGTCAGGGCCAGCATCTTCTCGGCGACTTCGTCCTTTTTCCGCTCGGCGCGATCCAGAAGGAAAAACAGGTTCGACGGCTCGGGGAATTTTGGGATGCGGAAGTTTTCCTCGTTGTAGTTGAAGCCGCCCCAGTCGGGATCGAAATCGTCGGCCAGCGAATCGACCAATTCGTCGAGCACGTCGGCGGTGATCGGCTCGACTTCCAGCGCCGCCTTGCGGCGCAGCTCGGCCTTGACGATCGTCGTTAATTGATCGGCGCCGCTGGCGACGGTGTCGGGGTCCTTTTCCCAGAAGCCTTGCACGCGCTCGACGACATCGAGGAAGCCGGAGACGCCCTGCTTTTCGCGCGGCGGGAAGTACGTCCCACCGGCGATGGGCTTGGCGTCGGGCGTCAGGAACATCGAGAGCGGCCAGCCGCCCCCCTGCCGCGACATGATGAGCTGAAAGTAGGTCTGCAGGGCCGTCATGTAGATCTCGTCGACGTCCGGCCGCTCCTCGCGGTCGACCTTGATGCACACGAAGTGTTTGTTGAGATAGGCCGCGATCTGGTCGTCCATGAACGACTCGCGCTCCATGACGTGGCACCAGTAGCAGCTCGAGTAGCCGACCGACAGGAAGATCAGCTTCTTTTCCTTTTTGGCCTTGTCGAACGCCTCCTGGCCCCAGGGATACCAATCGACGGGGTTGTGGGCGTGAAGCAAGAGATACGGGCTGGTTTCCTTGGCCAGGCGGTTGGGCGGATGCTTCTTCGGCGCCTTCTGCTGCCCGGGCTGTTCGTGCGCTGGCGCTTGCTCTGGCGGCGTCGTCTCGCCGGGGTTTTGCGCGAGCGGAGCTGATTCGGCGGGCTGATCGACGACGTTCTCCCCTGTCCCTTTCTGCGCGACGGGCTGGGCCTGGCCCTGCTGCGCCGGCGGATTCGCGGAGCACGCCGCAAACAGCGCGACCGCCGCGACGGGCACACACCAACCCGAAGCGCGAGCGAGGGAGCCCCGCCGCCTCACCGTCCTCGGCATCCGTCCCACGTTTCCTGGGCGGCTGATCGTATCTTGCTTTTGCATTGTGCTATTGGAGAGCGTGGAGGCGGAGCGAGTGTCGAGGTCGTATTATGTGCCGGCTTCAGCCGGCATCCTGTCTGCCGCCGGCTTCCAGCCGGTGGTTCGCGGCCTGCCCCAAGTTCCTCTTAGCCGGCTTCAGCCGGGCTTCTGGGCCGCTTGAGCATTGAACGAATCCGGCCTCAACCGAAGAATACCTTCTCGGCCGTCTTCCGCAGGAGCCACTGCCGGTCGCCCTCGGGCACGTCGAGGTTCTTAATGAGGTCGATCGACTCCTTGTAGGTGTGCCCCTCTTGCACCTGGAACGGGCAGTCCGAGGCCCACATCAACCGCTCCGGCCCGAAGGCATCGAGCAAGCGCCGGATCATCGGCACGAGGTCCTTGTAGGGCGACTTTTTCTTGCCCAGGGCATAATACGCGGAGATCTTGACGCTCGTTCGCTTGTGCTGGGCGAGCTGGCACAGGTTCGCCAGGTCCGTCTCGCGGATTTCGCCGTCGACGCCGATCCGGGCGAAATGGTCGATGACGAGCGGCGTCTCCGGGTGCTTCTGGCACATCCGATCGACCGAAGGCAGGAACTTCGCGTCGATCAGGCAGCACATGGCGAGATTCTCTTCCGCGCCGCGTTTCCACATGGCGGCCATTCCGTCGCCCGCGAGCCAGGCGTCGGCCTTCCTTTCGCCGGGGCGGATGCGAAACCCCCGCACGCCGAGCTTTTTCAGCTCCCGCATTTTTTCGGCCGGCGTGTCGTTTTCGTCGATGACGGCCACGCCGACGTAGGCCTGCGGATGCGCCTGGATCGCGCCCAGCATGTAGGAATTGTCGAAGCCGTAGAAGCTCATCTGAATGAGGACGACGCGCGAGACGCCCTCGGGCTTGGCATGCCGCATCAACTCCTCGGGCGTGAAGCTGGCGGGCTTCATGTCTTCTTTCTTGAAGCCCTTGGCGAGCGGGTATTTTGCCGTGTCGGGGGTCCAGATGTGGGAGTGGGCGTCGATGAAGCCGGCTGCGGCGGCTTTGCCGGCTGCGTCTTTTTTCTGCTGGGCCTTGTTTTGGGCGAACACGGCGCTTGCGATTGGCGATGCGGCGGCAAAGGCCAGGGCGCCCAGGCCGGCGTGGAGGAGATCGCGGCGCGAGGGGAGTGGCGAAAGGCGGGGCGCAGCGGGCATGGAGGTGCGGGTCATAACAGTCCTTTACGGATACCCTTTCGTTGACGAATGCAGCGCTGAGTCTGAAGATGGAACGCCTGGGGGTGCATTCTAATCCGGTGGAGCCGCTCAAGCCATGAAGACGCGAACGATTGTATTCCTCGGTTCGGTCTTGGTTGTTTTCGTTGCGGGATTGTGGTACCTGCTTGGGTCGGTTCCCCGGTGGTGCTTTCCCTCGAAGATCGACCAGGCCGCGGCGTTCGCTGATTCTTTTGGTCTGGCCGACTCGTTTTTGTCAGGAGTGGGTTTCGCGTTGGTGGCAATTGCATTGCTTCTCCAATTCAAAGAGATCCACGAGACGACGGCAGCCCAAGCCGAGCAAGCCAAGGTCCAGCTGCGCCAGATGGAGCTCTCGGAGCGAACCGCTCAGCTTCAGCAAGACATGTTCAACGAAGGCAAGCGACGGCTGGCAATGGAGGCTTTCGTAAAGATAAACCGTGACACGATGCGATACCGACACGCACTGCTTGCGTTGCACCCGACGAACAACCGCCCAACGCACTCGCAGATTCGCGACGAAGAAACCAACCGACGCCTCAAGCGCGACTACTTTGAGGCGTGGACAGAGTTGCGGAGCAATTGCTTGTCTGTTGGATTGATTTTCGGCCACGCAGGCGACGGGCTCGGGAAGGCAATCCAGGACTTTTACGCAGAGAGCCACTCGTGGCTTGGAATGGCGCAACCACCTGCCGCCGAGGAGTGCGAGGATCTGATGGGTCGGCGCGTACATGTAATTGAGCAGGCAATGCGCCCATTGTGGCAATTACTCACGTCGGCACCGACTTCATCAAGCTCTTGCGGCGCTCAAAGCCCCCCTACCACCCTTTCGTAAGCGGGGAGGAAGAATCATGAACTCCGCGACGCAAAACGACGTGACGGCCGAGGAGCTTTGGCGGCTTCCGGACGACGGAACGCGCCGGCAACTCGTGCGCGGACGGGTCGTGGTCGAACCGCTCCGCGGAGCGCGGCACGGCGGAATCGTGGCGAACGTCGGATCGCTGATCGGCCGGTGGGCGCAATGCTGCGGCGGAGTTGCAGCATTTTCGTCCGGCTACATTCTCGCCCGGAATCCCGACACCGTCCGCGGACCCGATGTGTCGTACGTTCGCCCGGAGCGCATCCCACCAACGGGCGTGCCCGAGGCGTTCTGGGAATTGGCCCCGGACCTGGCGGTCGAAGTCGTCTCGCCGAGCGACGCGGCCGAGCTGATTCGCGAGAAGGTGCGCGAATACCTCAGCGCCGGCACGCGGCTGGTGTGGGTGATCTATCCCCGCTCGCGCGAGGTCGTGGCGCACACGCCCGACGGGCTGTCGCAGACCTTTGGCGCCGCCGACACGCTGGCGTCGCCCGACGTGCTGCCCGGCTTCTCTTGCAAGGTGGCGGAACTCTTTGAATGAGCGCCAGTCGAACGGCAGGCTCCCGCGGGCCGCAACCCCCCCCTACCCCCCCTTCGTAAGGGGGGGAGAAGAAGTTCGGTCACGGCCTGGAAAGGCCGTCCTACAACGGACCTCACTCCGGGCTGTTCCTCGGCAGCGGCACGTCCCGAAAGATGATCTCCAGGTCCTGCCGCGCCCGAATGCGCGGGTAGGTGAACCGCAGCTTGACGGGCTGGCGGGCCGGGTCGGCCTGGCGGTCGGCCGATTCGGGCGTGAACGTGGCCGCGATCCGCAGGCCCGCTTCCGTCCACCGCCAGTGGTTGATCTGCTTCCGCAGCGGCTGGTCTTTGGCGTCGAAGAGGTCGAAGCTGTTCTCCTGAAAGAGCACGTCCTGCGGCTCGGGGATCACGAGGTCCCGCGTCACCAGCAGCGTCAGCTCGTAGCGGCCCTCCGGCATTTCCTGCAAGCCGACGATCGTCAGCTCCAGGTCGTCCTGGGCGTGCGGCTGCGTGCTCTTCAGGTCCGTGATTTCGAGCGTGGCCATGTCGCCCACGGCCAAGAGTCCCCACCGCAGCTTCATCGTCTTGAGCTTCTGGGCGGCGGTGGGCGGCGGCGCCAGGCGCAGCCCCATCGTCACCTGCCGGTTGGCCAGCGAAACGGTCTTCCATTCCGCCGCCGACGAGGGCACCGCGGCCAGCGCCGTCCCGCCGTCGGTCACCGCCTCGGCCATGTCGAGCTGCGACTGGTAGGCCACGAGCCGGAACTGGTCTTCCCACGAAAGCTGCACGTTAAACTGGAACGTGTGCGTCGTTTCGTTCCCGCCGGCCTCGTAGTCGATCTCCTCGATAAACACGCGCCGGGCGGTGGTGATCTTCGCCCGCACCGGGCCCGCGTAGGCCAAGGGGCAGCTTCCGAAGTCGCCGGCCGTGACGACCAGGCCGGGGTTCCGCTGGTCGTAGTGCGGGCGGACCTGGTTTCCCGACTGGCGGCAGATTTCGTCCAGCGCCTGGAAAAATGGCACGCCTTTGAGGTCGGCCGTAACGGTCGCCTCGCGCAGCGGGCCGAAGTGGTCGCCGCTGAAGAGGCGGTTGCCCGTCTGGTCGGCGATGCTGGCCAGGGCCTTGGAGGCCGGCTCGTTTTTGCAGACGAGCGTGACCGATCGCGGCCGCCAGAGCTGGGCGACCTTGATTTTGCTCAAGAGCGACGTGGCCCGCAGGCTGACCTCCGCCTCGGGCGAGGCGGCGGCGGCCTCGAGTTCTTTGCGCGGCAGCGAGCCGAGCCGCTCCAGTTCGACGGTCGCGTTTTCGCGGTCCTCGTAGGAGCGGGAGCCAAGCTGCCGGATCAACCGCGCCACGCGCGCCTGCGGCTCTTCGGGAGCGCTGCCGCCGCCGGGCGGGGCCTGTGCCAGCGCCAGGGCCGCGCCGATGAGCGCGGCAATCCACGTCAAAATTGCCGGGGCGGTTCGCATTCCTTGCTCCCCGAAGGTTGTCTTCCTGAACGCCTTGGCGGCGCCGCGCGGCCGCGTGACTGCGCGGCCGGGGCTGGAAATCGGCTTTGGCGGCTGCTAGAACCGGCCAGGCCGTCGTTTCCTTCGTGCCGCAGGGCGCCAGCCGAACCGTAGGAGAAAGACGAGTACCGGTCAATCTCGACTGCGCGCCACAACTCGTTCCGCTAGCAGCGACAGCAGGAAGTGGCGACATCTCCCATCGCGTGTATCCAGGCTTCCGTGCATCCATGACGATCGACTGCTTCAGCGCCGGCATTCTCGTCGCGGACCATCTCTGCCCGCCCATCGAGCGCGTTCCCGATCCCGGCGAGCTGGTGCTCGTCGACGACCTGCCGCTAACGATCGGCGGCTGCGCGGCCAACACGGCCCTCGACCTGGCGCACCTTGGCGTCCGCGTCGGCATTCTGGGCTGTGTGGGGCGCGACGCCTTCGGGCAATTCATCGTCGAGACGCTGGCCAAGCGCGGCATCGACACGCGGCACATCCGCCAGGTCGATGGCCGCGGCACGTCCGGCACGCTGATCATCAACGTCCGCGGCCAGGACCGGCGCTTCATTCACGCCATCGGCGCCAACGCGTCCCTTCGCGCCCAGGACATTTCGCCGGAACTCGTCACCAAGGCCAGGGTGTTCTACGTCGGCGGCTACCTGTTGATGCCCGGCCTGGAGCAGGAGGGGCTGTGGCAGCTTTTTCGCACGGCGCGGGGGGCGGGAGTGAAGACTGTGCTGGACGTCGTCCTGCCGGGCCCGGGCGATCACTGGCAACAGCTCGAAAAGCTGCTCTCGGAAACGGACGTTTTCCTGCCGAACGACGACGAGTCCGCGGCGATCACAGGCAAGCCCGACCCGCTCGCGCAGGCCGAGCAATTCAGGTCGGCCGGCGCCGGAACGGTCGTCATCACGTGCGGCGAGAAGGGGACATACCTTTTCAGTGCGCGTCAGCGATTGCGAGCGGGCGTGTACGATGTGCCGTTCGTGGGCGGCACGGGCGCGGGCGACGCCTTCGACGCCGGCTACATCGCCGGCCTGCTCCTGGGAGAAGACGAGGAGGGCTGCCTGAAATGGGGCAGCGCCCTGGGCGCAAGCTGCGTCCGCGGCATTGGCGCGACCGAGACGGTCTTCAATCGCGCCGAAGCGCAGGAGTTCATGGCCCAAAGTGCGCTGAAAATCGAGCGGCTGTAGCGCGCCGGTGGGCCTACGTCTTGGGGAACTGCGCCTGGTTCGTCGTCAGCCAGGCCCGGAGCTGCTCGTTGGCCTGTTTGACCGCGGGCGGGAGCTTGAGGGGGTCGGGCGGCGGATCTTTGGCACTGGCCGATGGCTTGCCGGCCGTGTCGATCGTCTTCACCTGCTTGGCCAGCTCCTCCAGGAACCCGTTGACGTGGGTCTGCTTGTCGCCCGTCACGACTTTGGCCACGCTGGCCGCCGCGTCGCCGTCGGGGCCCTTAAGGCCGATCTCCACGCACGCCAGCGCGCCGCGCACCTGGAGGTACTGCGGGCTCTCGACCTGCGTGACGTCGATAGCCAGGTTGGCCAGGGCCTGCAGGATGGGGATGAAGTGTTTTTCGTGCTCGGTCGTGTAGGTCAGCGAGCCGGCCGCCTTGGCGACGTCCACGCGCAGGTCGAGCGAGGCCGTCTTGTCGGCCAGGATGGCCAGAAAGGCCTCGATGACGTCGTCGCCGCGTGCGGCGCCGGGCTGCTTGAGGCGGCCCAGGACGTCGGCCGCGCGCCGCCGCACGAACTCCTGCGCGGCGGGACTGCCCTTCTTGAAGAACTGCTTGTTGGCGAGCAAGGCGAGCATCCGGTTCTGGATTTCCTTGACCTGAGCGCCGTCGGCGATGCCGCCGATGGCGTGGTGGTACATCCCCACGAAGGCCGCGGCGCGGAGCGATTCCGGCGACTTGGCGTCGTCGTAGACGCCCAGGAGCACGGTCAGGACGGCCGCGATCGGCGTCGCGCGCCTCTGGTCGCTGACGGTCTGCAGCTCGCCCAGCGCCAACAGGGCGTTGTAGCGCACGACCTCGTGCTGCGCCGCATCGAGCGCGAGCGCCTCCATCTTCTGGCGTACGAGCGCCGTCAGGTCGCGGTGCACTTCCAGGGCCGGGGCGTCGGCGGCGCGATTCAGGTCCTTGGAAATCGAGTCGCGGATGGCCGTCAGCTCGTTCCGGTTGATCGGCGCGACGAACCGGGTGAAGTGGATGTTGTAGGCTTCCGTCACTTTCTGGCGGGCCTCCTGGGTGCCGAACGTTCCGGCGGTGACGGCCGGCGTGACGTAGCCCGATTGCAGCGATTTCACCTCGCGCACAAGTTGCTGGTCCTTATCGCGTTCCGGCTTCATCGGGTCCGCCGCCGGACCCGGCTTTTGGGCGGAAGCAAGCGCCGGCATCGCCGCGCACAACAGCGCCAGCCAGACCAGGACGCGACGCGACCGCAAACACGAAATGGCCATGATTTCCTCTCGTTCCGAAAAAACACCGGCGCACAACCACCTACCCTCGCCGTGGCGGGAGGGGCCAGGGCGAGGCGGCCAAGGGGCGAAGGCGGCCCAAACGGGCGCCCGGACGTGTCCGCAACTTCCCCAGCTACTTCCAGGCTAACTATGGCCGGCGCGGGGGTCAACTATGGCCGCCCAATGGCCGCCCAATGACATCCCTGCGGCTTCGCAGGCCCCAGAGCGCGTTACGGAAACACCTCGCCGACCTTGCAGGCGAACCCCGGCAACAGGTCCGGCGACGTGATGGTCTGATCGGCCGAATACGTGCGAACGTCTTCGCCTGGACGATGGACCATGATCGTTTTCCAGCGCGGGTGCACCACCCAAACCTCCTTGCAGCCGGCGTCAAGCCATTGGGCGACCTTCGCCTCCGCTTCCTCAATGGTGTCGCGCGGGGAAAGCACTTCGACCGCCAGGTCCGGCGCGCCGGGAAAGAACGCCTTGGGCATGGCGGTCGCGGAAAACCGTGGCTTCGCCACAAAGGCGACATCCGGCACCAAGATCGTGTCTGGGTTGTCGGAGATGAGGAAGCCGGTGTCCCCACCCGTGATGCCCCCAAGCTGTTGATCCTCGACGAAGTTTGCCAGTCGTCGAGCCAGACGGATTTCGAAGATGCCGTGTTCGTATCCGGCGGGGCTCATTTCGCGCATTGCTCCGGCGATCAGCTCGTACCGCCGCCCATTGTCCGGCAGCCGGAGCAACTCGTCGGCGGTCATAAATCGCGATGCAAGGGACATCGGCGCTAGCATCAAGAACGGGAATGAGGTGCTCTCAACCACGTATTTGCATTATACAGTGCTATGGGTCTCCTACGCGAGTCAGCTCGATCGTCTAGCTTCCTGGCAGGGTTGTGAAGACTTTTTCGTGCCTCTGCGGCAACGTTGCGGCCACCGGCAGGCTCGGCGCCGCGCTGGCGGCGGTCCTGCCGCGCGGAGCGGTCGTCGCACTCGACGGCGAGCTGGGCAGCGGCAAGACGGAGCTGGTGCGGGCCGTGGCCGCCGCGGCGGGCGTCGATCCGCGCGCGGTCATCAGCCCCACCTTCATCCTCCTCAACGAGTACGCCGGCCGGCTGCCCATCTACCACTTCGACGCCTACCGCCTGGCGCGCGACGAGGAGTTCGCCCAGCTTGGGCCGGAGGAGTACTTCGCCGGGTCCGGCTGGTCGTTCATCGAATGGGCGCAAAAGGTCGCGCGGTTCCTGCCCGAGGAGCGCCTGGAAGTCCGCGCCGAAACGACGGGCGAGACGTCGCGGACGTTTCATTTCCGGGCGCTGGGGGCGGCGTACGAGCGGGGACTCGATGCGCTGGCGGCATCGCTCGGCAAGTAGGCGAGTCCAGGTTGCCCTATTTTGGACCGCGCTACCCGCCGCCCGCGGCGCCCACTCCGATCGCGACGAAGAAGGCGACAGCAACGTACGCGATCACGCAGCACAGCTCGACGATCATGATGATCGTGGCGATCATCCCGCAAATGCGGCCGGCCTGCGTCATGCCCTCGCCGGAGCGGTCCATCCTTCCGGCCGCCATCTCCCCTCCGTCTCCTGCACGCCTCCCGCCTCAAGAAAGCTCGCCGGAGCGGTCCATCCTTCCGGCCGCCATCTCTTGCATGTCGGTGTTCCCCATGACCCAGGCAAAGGGTCCCAGAATCGGGCACAAAACGAGGCTCAAGATTCCCAGCACGAGGATCATCGTCCCCCGGTGCGGCTGCACGGGACCGCCCATGCCGGGCCCGAATTGTGGAGGGTATTGTGCCATCGCACGAGCTTTTGGTTGGCTGACGAAAAACGCGGTGCGGCGTCGTTACTGGTTGGCGATCAGGGTGACGAACAAGATGATGTACGCAATGATCACGCACAGCGCCAGGCAACCCAGGATCGTGCCGATGATCCCGCAGATGCGCCCGGCGTTGGTGGCGCCCTCGCCGGAGCGGTCCATGCGTCCCGCCGCCATTTCCTTGAGGTCCTTGTTGCCCATCGACCAGGCGATGGGACCGAGGATCCATCCGCATCCGCCGATGGCGATCGAGAGGATTCCCAGCACCAGGACCATCGTCCCCCGGTGCGGCTGGACGGGTCCGCCCATGCCAGGAGTTCCGGGTCCAAACTGCGGAGGCATTTGAGACATTGCGGCTTCACCTCGAGCAGGAAGAAGGCTTGTAACGATCCGCTGCGCAGCGCACAGCGGGATACGTTAATCGCTGGACGCAAGACTGTCCATCAGGCGCGGGCTTTTTGGGGGCTGTTTTTGGGGCGGTTTTTTTGAACGACGCACGTCCGCGCAGTCGCCTTAGGGATGGCCGAAAATCAATTTCCGCATTCTCACCCCCGGCCTCGCCGTCTTGGCGGCGGCCAAAACCGCTGTGCCGGGGGCTCGTTGACTGGCAGCTAGCGCG
>JACOUI010000330.1 GCA_016177915.1 Planctomycetia bacterium | reverse complement strand
GCGGGCCGCCGGGCCGACGCCCTCCGCCCGATCGGCGGCGCCTCGCCGGAGCTGGAGGACTTCTGGACGAAGCAGCTTTACGGCCTGGACACAATGCTCGACGTCGAGCGCATCGCCAGCCCGGCCCGCCGGGCCGCCGAAGGCAGCCGCCACCTGCGCGAGGCGGTGCGCCGCGCCGGCGAAATGGGTCCGCTCGTCGTCCGCAACCTGGCGTTTTGCACGAAGATCGCCTCCTTCGGCCAGTTCGAGCGGTTTTCCAGCGACCAGTTCGCGCCGGGACAAGCGGTGCTGCTCTACGCCGAGCTGGAGAACTTCAAGAGCCTGGCCACGGCCGACGGCTACAAAGTCTCGCTCAAGGCGCGCTACGAGATCGAGGACGCGGACGGCCGAATCGTGGAAGAGCGCGACCTGGAAAACGTCGACGAAGTCTGCCGCAACCCGCGCACCGATTTCTTCCTCAGCTACCGCTTGAAGCTCCCCGACCGCCTGGCCGACGGCGAGCACACGCTGCGCGTGACCGTGGAAGACACGCAGGGGCGGAAGTTCGCGTCCGAGACGATCGCCCTTGGCGTGAAAAAGCAATAGCATCCCACTCCGGTCCTACCGAATTTGCAAGCGGTAGGCGGCCCCGCCCAGGCGGTTCCGCCGCCGCACCAGGCGGAACCGGCGCTGAAAAACGCGCGACAGGCGATACCCCTCGCGGTCGGCCGCGGCCGCGACGTATCCGCGCCGCGACCGCGTGAGCAGGTGGAAGTCGATCGCCGCCTCGCGGGCGTCGATCAGCCAATACTCCGGAATGCCCGCGTCGAAATAGGCCTTCCGCAGCCGGACCTTGTCCTTGGCGACCGACGAATCGCTGACAATCTCGACGACGAGATCGGGCGTGCCGACCACCTCCGTCGGCTGCGTGCTCTTCTTTCCCCACGGCGCGTAGCGGACCCTGCCGCTTTGCAAGCTCGCCCAACTGCAGAACATCACATCCGGCTCGTTGGCGACACCGGCGTCTTCGTTCACGAGAAACGCGCCGTCGACCAGGACCTCGCCGAGATCGATCTTGGTGACAAAGTGAACCAGCCGCGAGATGAGTTCAGCTTTTACCTTGTTGTGGGCATTCAGGTTTTCCGGACTCATTTCCACCTCGATCACGCCGCCGATGAACGCGATTTTGCCGGTCTCGGGAAAATCCTTGGAATGGGCCCAGGCGCGGAACTTGTCGAGCGTGTAGACGTCCGCCGGTACGCAAACCTGGCCTTCGAAGGTGACGGAGGCGATGGACATGGACGGTTCGGCGCTCTGTGCGGTGCAATCGAGACGATTTTGCCGGGGCTGCTCCGGCCGCCGGCGCATTCAACATACACCAATTCTTCAGAGGACACATTCCGTAGGAAATGGCGCTTCCAATATTTTGTGAGCACGCTCATTTTCCTCTTGACGCTCGGCCGCCGACCCGATAGAGTTAAATGAGCACGCTCAGTTTGGAGCCGGCCATGCGCATCACCGCCGCCGAAAAGACCGCCACTTTGCAGCGCATTCGCAGCGCCGGGCGGAAGCTCTTCTCGTCCCGGGGCTTTGAGGCCACCACCACTCGCGACGTGGCCAAGGCCGCCGGCATCGCCGCCGGAACCCTCTTCAACTACTTTCCCACCAAGGAATCGTTGGCAGCCGGGCTGGTCCTGGACGCCCTCGCCGCCGCCAAGGCCGAATGGGAAAGCAAGCGCCGCGAGGGCGAGCCGCTGGCCGAAACGCTCTTCGCCTACGTCGCCATCGGCCTGAGGTACCTGCGGCCCCACCGCAAGTACGTCCGGCCCGTGATCGATACGGCCGCCATGCCCATCGCCGACGACGCCAACGGCGGCAGGACATCGCTGGCCGCCCAGCTCGTCGCGCCCATCGACGACGTGCTGTCCGGCGCCGCGGGCGACGTTCCCCCTCTCGCGCCGCAGCTTTTCTCGACCCTGCATTTGGGGCTCCTGTCAGCGTGGGCCGCCGACACGTCGCCCAGGCAGGAGCAGACGCTGGCCCTCGTGGATCATGCCACGCGGATGTTCGCCGACTGGTTCTGCTCTCAATGCGAGCGGATCACCATGCCCGCCGACGCTTCGCAGCCCCTACAAAACGGGAGTTAGGCCATGACGATTTCCGTTGCCGACCTGATTGCCGCGATTCCACCCGATGACGACGAGGAAGTCCGAGAGCCGTTGCCGGCCCTCGCCCACGACCCGGAGCTGCAAAGGGTCTTCGCCGCCATTTCGCGCCGGCCCGTGCCCGTAGGGGCGCTGCGGCGGCTGTGGAGCCTGGGCGGCTTGCAGGCCCAGTTGGCTGTCGCCTACGGCGCCTACTGGGTCAAGGGCTGGTTTCAGAACGCCGACGCCCGCCAGCGGTCCCTTCTGGAAACGCACGTGCGCGCCGCCGTCCGCCTGCTCAGCACGATGACGTACCTCCGCGGCACGATCATGAAGATCGGCCAGTTTCTGGCCAACGTGCCGGACGTCGTGCCCGACCAGATTGCCGAAATGCTCTCGCGCCTCTACTACCAGGCGCCGCCGATGCACTACGCGCTGTTGCGCGAGCACGTGCATAGCGAACTGGGCGCCGACCCGGAGGAGCTTTTCGGCGAGTTCGACCCGACCGCGTTTGCCGCCGCCTCGCTGGGGCAGGTCCACCGGGCGCGGCTCAAGACGGGCGAGGAAGTGGCCGTCAAAGTCCAATACCCCGGCATCGCGCAGACCATTTGCAGTGACTTCCGCACGTTGCACGCGCTCGTGCTGCCGCTGCGATTGAGCAAGAATTGGGACAACTTCAAGGACCAGACGGCCGACATCCGGGCCGTGCTGGAGCGCGAGACCGATTACGAACAGGAGGCGGAAAACCAGCGTCGGGCGCGGTCGCTGTTTACGGAATCCGACGGGATCGTTGTGCCGCGCGTCTTCGACCGGTACTGCACAAAGCGCGTGCTCACGACCGAGTTCATCGAGGGCGTCCACCCGCCGCAATGGATGAAGACGAACCCGCCCCAAGAGTTGCGCGACCACTTTGGGGCGCTCAGCTACCGCGCGATCTGGCGGATGTTCTTCTCCGGCCGCTCGAACTACGTCGATCCGCACCCGGGCAATTTCCTGATCCTGGACGACGGCCGGCTGGCGATGATCGACTTCGGCTGCATGCGTCCCTACAACGACGACGAATGGGACTTCTGCCGCCAATACCGGTGGACGCTCTTGGGCCGGGAAGGCTACCCCGTCGAGCGGCTGGTCCGCCGCGGGTGCATGTTCAAGCCGGACGAAGCCGTCGACGCCGACCAGATGCGGGTCATCATGGAGTACAACCTGTGGTGCTGGGAGCCGTACCTGCACGACCGCGTTTTCGACTTCGGCAACGGCGGGTTTTTGAGGCGCGGGCTGGATCTGCTTAGCGAAGCCTCCAAGAAGCGCTACACCCGCGGCATGCCGATGGTCCCGCTCGTCTCGCGGCAGTACTTTCAGACCTACTCGCTTATGTACCTGCTGAGGGCGCGATTCAACGTCAAGCGGATCGGCGACGAGGAGGCGCGCGCGACCGGCTGGGACGAGATGGAGAGCTCGTAGGCCGTCGAATGAGATTCTGACTTGTGGCCGGCAAGTAATGTGGGAACAATGCGGGAAGAAGAAGCCGAGCTTCATAACCCGCTGCTTCCCGTATGAACCTCCTTCCCGCGCGGCATGTCATCGGCAGCATCCGGTCATTTCTGCGTGCCCCTGCGGCCGCGGTTTGGCTGACGGTCGTGTTTGCGCAGGCCGCGGGCGGCCTGTTTGCGCAGCAGCCCGAGTACACCGAGGCCGAGCGCAGCTACTGGGCCTTTCAGAAGCCGGTCAAGGCGCCGCCGCCGGCCCTAAATACTGCCGACGACCGTCGCTGGGCGCGGAATCCCGTCGATGCATTCATCCTGGCCGAACTTCGCCGCAACGGCCTGCAACCCGCGCCGGAGGCCGATGGCGAGACCCTCGTTCGCCGGCTCTATTACGACCTGACCGGCCTGCCGCCCTCGCCCGAGGCGGTCGAGGCCTTCTGCCGCGATAGCTCGCAGGGCGCCTTCGAGCGGCTCGTCGATGAGCTGCTGGCCAGCCCGCACTACGGCGAGAAATGGGGCCAGCACTGGCTCGACGTGGCGCGCTTCGCCGAGAGCGAGGGTTTTGAGTACGACCGCCATCTGCCCGACGCCTGGCGATACCGCGACTACGTCGTCTCGTCGTTCAACGCCGACAAGCCCTACGACCGCTTCGTGACCGAGCAGCTTGCGGGCGACGAACTGGCCGAGTCGCTGGCCGACGAAACTGCGCAGCGCGAGGCGCTCGTGGCGGCCGGCTTTCATCGCCTGGGCGCGGTGCGCCGCAACGCGGGCAATCAGGACGTGGCCTTCAGCCGCCACGAGGTGCTCACGGAAATGGCCGACGCCGTCGGCTCGGTTTTCCTGGGCCTCACGGTCGGCTGCGCCCGCTGCCACGACCACATGTTCGATCCCATCAAGCAGCAAGACTACTACCAGCTTCAGGCCTACCTGGCGGCGGCGCACGAGCACTCCGTCCCGCTGGCCGCGGCCGAGGTGCTGGCCAAGTGGAAGGCCGAGAACGACGCCGTCATGGCCGAGCTGACGAAGCTGCGGGCGGCGCTGGAGGCGGCCGGCGGCGCAGAGCGCGAGCGCCTGGCGCAGGAGATCAAACAGGTTGAGACCCGCCTTCCCAAGCCGCTCGACGGCATCATGACCGTGGCCAACAAGCCCGAGGTGCGCACGGAAATCCACGTGCTCCAGCGCGGCGACCCGGCAAAGCCATTGCAGACGGTGGCGATGGGCCCGCCCGGCGTGCTGTTGGCTAGCGGCACGTCCCCGCTCGCCGAGGATACGCCGCACCCACGGACAAAGCTCGCTCAGTGGATTGTCTCGCCCGATAACCCGCTCGCCGCCCGCGTCATCGCCAACCGCGTCTGGCAGCACCACTTCGGCCAGGGGCTCGTTTCCACGCCCAACGACTTCGGCGCCAATGGCAGCCAGCCCAGCCACGGGGAGCTTCTGGACTATCTGGCGGTCGAGCTTGTGGAGTCCGGCTGGCGCCTAAAACACCTGCACCGGCTCATTTTGACGAGCAGCACGTGGCGGCAGTCGTCGCGGGCAGAACCGGCAGCGCAGCGCATCAGCGAGAGCCGTGATCCTGAAAACCGCTTGCTGTGGCGGTTTTCGCGGCGCCGGCTGACGGCCGAGGAAACGCGCGACACATTGCTCGCCGTTTCGGGCCGGCTGCACGTGGAGATTGGCGGTCCGAGCATTATGACGCCCGTTGAGCCGGACCTCGTGAACCTGCTCTACAAGCCGTCACAATGGGAGGTGCATCCGGACCGCCGGCAGCACGACCGCCGCTCGATCTACCTGATCGCCAAACGGAATCTGCGGCTGCCCTTCATGGAAGCCTTCGACCAGCCGGCTCTCCTGACGAGCTGCCCGCACCGGGCGGCCAGCACGCACGCTCCACAGGCCTTGGAGATGCTCAACGGCACCTTGGCCAACGACCTGGCCGAGTGCTTCGCCGCGCGACTTCTGCGCGAGGCGGGCGACGATGCCGATCGCCGGATCGACCTGGCCTTTCGCCTGGCGACAGGCCGAGCGCCGACGGACGAGCAGCGATCGCTTTCGCGCGAGTTTTTGCGGACGCAGCCGCTACGGGAGTTTTGCCTGGCGGTGTTCAGCTTGAACGATGTGATGTACGTGGATTGACACGTCGCCACGTAGTCAATGCGCTCACTCCGACAGGTCGCGCACGATCATCCGCCCGTGCGTGACCATCGTTTCGCCGTCCGCGTAGGTCACGCTCGACAGGCTCCGCAAGCACCGCGTCAGGTCGAGCATCGCCTTGACCTGTTCCTGCACGGCCTGTGCGTCGCCGCCGCCGCCGGCGCCTGAGGCCAGGACGGCAAAGTCAACCCAGCCTTGCACGGCATCCACGCACCCGGCCACGTCGAGGTAGAACGCCGACGTGATCGCGCGGTCGGCGCCGGGCAGCGGCGTTTCCAGCGCCAGCGGCGTCGGGCGCAAGCGGGGCGGCCTTTTCGCGGAACAGGTCATACGCCTGCCGCTGCTCCGGCTCGAGCTTCGGAACCGCGAGCTCCTCGGAAAGCTCGATGATGCGGTGCAGCCATTTGAACGCCGTGCGCCAGTCGTCCATCGTAGTGTCCGAGCGCCCCGCGGCATTCACGCGGCCGCAACTACGGCCGGAGCCTGGGAGCAGTTTCGCTCGCAGGCTCTTTCGCTTCTTGCGCTGCCGAAGCGGCGCTTGCCGGCCGCGCGGAAGCCCATTAACCTCAGAGCGGTTGTCTGCCTTCGCCGATCGAGTAAGCAGCGAGCGACGGGCATGCTGTTCATCGTGCTGGTCCTGTCGGCCCTTTTGCTGGCCGGCTTCAGCGTGGCCTACTTCGTGCTGGCCGTCGTGAAAAGGCACCCCGCCTTTGTCGCGCGCTGGCCCAGCGGCCGCCGTTTCTCGAGGTTCGGCTCGACCTCGCTCAGCGCCGCCATTCTGGCCTTTGCCGTGGCCTTGGTCGTGGGTTGGTCGCTGATCGGAGAGTCTCGCGCTCGTCGGGGCCGGCGCGTTGTTGCTAGGCGCCTACTTCTACGATCACCGCCAGCCACAGCAGCGGCCGCCAACGCAGGACCCGCCCGACCACATGATCCCGCGCCGGTAGCTGGGTCGCGCCCGGATCGCCGATGGAGCGCGAGTTTCCGCGGCAATTGACCGGCGTTCCCCCGCGCCGTAGAGTGAATTTCTCGGATTCGCTTCCGCCTGGAATCGTCGTTGCGAACGGACATCTCTCACGGCTTCAAAGCCGACAGACGGCCGATGCTTGCCAAGCGCGTCATCCCCTGCCTGGACGTCGATCGCGGCCGCGTCGTCAAGGGCACGAACTTCTTGAATCTCCGCGACGCCGGCGATCCCGTGGAGGTCGCCGCCCGCTACGAGGCTGAAGGCGCCGACGAGCTGGTGTTCCTGGACATCACGGCCAGTCACGAGGGGCGGGCGATCATGATCGACGTGGTGCGCCGCACGGCGGACGTGATTTTCATGCCGCTGACGGTGGGCGGCGGCATTCGCACGCTGGAGGACATCCGCGACCTCTTGAACGCCGGCTGCGACAAGGTGAGCATCAATTCGGCCGCCGCCAAGAACCCCGACTTCGTCCGCCAGGCGGCCCTGCGCTTCGGCAGCCAGTGTATCGTCGTCAACATCGACCCCAAGCGCGTCCGCAAAAACGGGCGCGAGATCTTCGAGGTCCACATCAGAAGCCGTCCCCTGGGCGAAGGAGGTCGAGCGCCTGGGGGCCGGCGAAATCGTGCTCACCTCCATGGACGCCGACGGCACCAAAGACGGATATGATCTGGAGATCACCGCCGCGGTGAGCCAGGCCGTGTCGATCCCGGTCGTGGCCAGCGGCGGCGCCGGGCGGCCGGAACACCTGGCCGACGCGATCCTAATCGGCAAGGCCGACGCGGCCCTGGCGGCCAGCATTTTCCACTACGGCGAGTTTACGATCCGCGAGACGAAACAGCACATGGCGGCGCGGGGCATCCCAGTCCGCCTGTAGGACGGCCCTTCCGGGCCGTCGCTAAGCTGACGGCCTGGCAAGGCCGTCCTACGGCTGAACTTGCCACTTCAAATGCCGACCCGCCGGGCGCACAATAGACGTCCCGGAGAAAGCCGAAATGCAAGACCACGAAGTCGACAAATTCTTCCGCGTCCTCGTCAAATTCGAGGGCAGCGACCTGCACATGAAGGTCGGACACCCGCCCTACATCCGCGTGAAGGGCTCGCTGCGGCCGCTCGATCATCCGCCCGTCGACGACGACCAGATGCACGACATGCTGTGGGCGATGATGAACGATCGCAACCGGAAGATCTTCGACGACGTCGGCGGGGCCGACTTCGCGTACAAGGTCGTCGTCGACGGCATCACCTGGCGGTTCCGCGTCAATATCCTGCAGCAGCTCGGCAGCATGGGGCTCGTCGCCCGCCGCGTGAACAACAAGGTCCCCAACTTCGAGGGGCTCTATCTTCCGCCGATCCTGGAGAAGCTCTGCCAGTTCGACCAGGGGATGATCCTTCTGTCCGGCGTCACCGGCTCGGGCAAGAGCACGACGATCGCCTCGATGCTCGACTGGATCAACCGCCACGAGCGCTGCCATATCCTCACCCTCGAGGATCCCGTCGAGTTCGTCTTCCAAGAGGACAAGTCGCTCATCAACCAGCGCGAAGTCGGCCTGGACGTGAAGGACTTCTCGATCGCCATGAAGCACGCCGTCCGCGAGGACCCGGACGTGATGCTGGTGGGCGAGATGCGCGACGAGGAGACGTTTTTGACGGCGATTCACGCCGCCGAGACGGGGCACCTTGTGTTCGGAACGATCCACGCCTCGACATCCCCCTCGACGATCGGCCGCATCCTGGACCTGTTTCCGCAGGACATGCACAAGGCCCTCAGAAGCGCGATCGCCTTCAACATGAAGGCCATCATCGCGCAGAAGCTGCTGCCTTCGATCAAGCCGGGCGTGTCGCGGGTGCCGACGTGCGAGATCATGCTCTTCAACACGGTCGTGCGCAAGCTGGTCCTGGAGGAACAGGACGAGAAGCTGGCCGACGCCATCCGCATCGGCGCGCAGGAAGGGATGCAGGACTTCACGATGAGCCTCAAGGATCTCATCGATCGCGAGCTGATCGACCGGGCGACGGCCTTCGAGGTCGCGCCGAACGTCGACCTGTTGAAAATGGCGCTCAAGGGCATCAACGTGGCGCAGCCGGGGATTATCTGACCGGGGGCCGCTTCACGATCCCAATTCAATCCGACGGTGGTTGATCTCCTTCCAATCAAATACTCCCAGCCCCGCCAGCCCGGCTAGCGGAATGTGCTGCGGCTGGCGGATGTGGAATTGCTCCGTGGCCTTTGCCGGGCGGAACTCCGCAAGGCCCGCGTGGGCGTCGATGCCCATTTCCGCCACGCGGGGCAGGCCCTGGGCCGCGCGCTTCTCGTCGATGATCCGCCAGCCGACGTGATCGAGCGCGACAGGGTCCGTGGCGAAAAACAGGCCCTTGTATTCCCAGGTGGCGAACGTCGAGTTCCAGTTGCCCGGG
>JACOUI010000329.1 GCA_016177915.1 Planctomycetia bacterium | reverse complement strand
GGTTGGAACTTTTGGCGATCTCACTGATACGCCGCACTTAAGTTCTACCCGGGAGGACTTGCTCTTTCATGGAATCAGGCTCAGCCAGTGCGCTGGGCCGCCGTCCGCCGACCCGCGAGCTGCCCTCCGCTGGTGCCGCCGCGGCTGGGCCCGATCTTTCGGCCAGGCTTTGCGGCTGGATCGGCGGACGAACCGCGAATCGTTGGGGCGCCGGTCCCGCGGGTTGGCACCCGCGGCTACGGTATGTCGCCGCTTCGCGGCTGAAAGACAATGCCCGGGGAGAATGGTGCCCGCGGTCTAGCCGCCGGTCATTCCGTCCGCCGGCGCGAGGCCGGTGGGGCGGGACGAATTCGCTTGTCCCTTCCGCCGAAATTGCACACAATGACGTGCGACGCCCGCAACCCCCACTCCTACCCCGTACCCCAACCCTCCGCCGCAACCCCCCACCCCAACCCTCCCCCGCATGGGGGGGAGGGAGCGTTCGCCTATGCTCCGCATCCTTGGCTCCGCCCGGACCCTCTGCGACCGCCTCACGCGGCGGGAGATGCTCCAGGCCGGCGGCCTTTCCATGCTCTCGCTGGGCCTGGCGGACCTCTTGCGGCTGAAGGCGGCACAGGGCGGCGAATCGACCAAAACGAGCGGGACAAATTCAGATTCAAACGGCGCTCCGACCGCGAAAGCCAAGCGAATCATTCTGCTCTATCTCTACGGCGCCGCCGCCCAGCACGAAACCTACGACCCCAAGCCCGACGCCCCCGCTGAAATCCGCGGCAAGTTCAACCCCATCGCCACGGCCGTCCCCGGCGTCGCCATCTGCGAGCACCTGCCCAAGCTGGCCAAGATCGCCGACCGCGTGACGTTCATCCGCTCGATGTCGCACCCCTACAACATCCACTCGGCCGCCTACACGATGTCGGGCGTCGAGCGGGTCGATATCCCGATGGAGCTGAACCCCTACGACACGCGGCACTGGCCCTGCTTCGGGAGCGTGCTCGATTACCTGGCGCAGCGCGAGCGGCCGGAGCACGTGCCCGAGGTGCCGCGGAACATCGCCCTGCCCTTCCCATTCAGCAGCCGCTGCGGCGAGTTCATCCGCGGCGGGCCGTACGGCGGGTTTTTGGGCCAGGCCTACAACCCCGTGTGGACGGAGTTCGAGGGCCAGGCCACGCGCGTGCTCAAGCACTGGCGCGGGGACGTCGATCAGAACGTGTCCGACCCCTACGCCGGCATCACGCCCGAGAGCCGCTTCACGATCGCCCAGCTTGGCCAGATGCAGCCGGGCATGACGCTCGACCGGCTCGACCGCCGGCGGGGACTTTTGTCGCAGCTCGACGACGAGCGCCGGCGGCTCGACAAAACGCAGGCCACGGCCAGCGTCGATCGTTTCGCCGAGATGGCCTATTCGCTCATCACCTCGACGAAACTGCGCGACGCGCTCGATATTTCCAAGGAACCCATGGAGCGGCGCGAGCAATACGGCATGACGCTTTTTGGCCAGGCGACGCTCGCCGGAAGGCGCTTGCTGGAGGCGGGGGCCACGCTCGTGACCGTCATCTGGGACGAATTCGGCACGGCCAATTCCGCCTGGGACACGCACTTCAACCACTATGAGCGCTTGCAGACGGAGCTGCTACCGGGGCTGGATTCGGCCCTGACGTCGCTGCTGCTCGATCTCGAAGAGCGCGGCATGCTCGACGACACGCTCGTCATGTGCCTCACCGAGCACGGGCGGACGCCGCAAATCTTCCCGAAGGAGCGGGGCGTCGGCCGCGAGCACTGGTCGGACGTGTATTGCAACCTCTTGGCGGGCGGCGGCATCGCGCGCGGCCGCGTCGTGGGCAAGTCCGACAAGCACGGGGCCTACGTGGCCGAGAACCCGATCAGCCCCAAGGACGTGCTCTGCACGATGTACCAACTCCTGGGGATCGACCCGCAGCAGACGATCCGCGACAAGCTGAACCGTCCGCTGCCGCTGGTGGCGGAGGGGCGCGTGGTGGAGGAGTTGCTGGCGTAATACGCTGGACGAAGAGGCGGCTGCAAGTCCCTGTCTTATTGCCATTTGCGTTGATTGCCAGTGAGTCTTGTAGGCGACGGCATCGCAGCCGACGTCAGGCGCGCGCAGCCGCATCTGATCGTTGCGCGGCCGGAACTTCGTCGGAGCGTGGGGGTTTACTACCCTAGTAAGCGGCGACCGTGAAACCGCGTGGCCGGCCGGCGATGTGGTGGGCGAGCGGGCTTTGCTTGCGGCGTCCCGTCTCTGCTACACTCGCCGCGGTCTTTTTGGGGCTTCGTCACTTCCTTACCTGGGGATACCTTTTATGCGACACAAGCATTGGTTGATGGGAGCGGCGTGCGTTGTGCTCCTGGCCGGCTCGACGCTGGCCCAGGACCAGCCGCGGCGTCCGCAGGGCGGCTTTGGCTTCGGCCGCGGCGGCGCCGGCGGCGAATTGCAGATTCTGAACATGGCCGAGGTGCAGAAGGAGCTCGGCGTCACCGACGACCAGAAGACGAAGATCACCGAGGCGCTGGCCGGCGTGCAGCAGGCGGGCGGTGGATTTAACTTCCGCGAGCTGCAAAACCTCAGCCAGGAAGAGCGGCAGAAGAAGATGGAGGAGCTCCGCGCCAAGATGGAAGGGGCCACCAAGAAGGCCACCGAGGCGATCAACGGCGTCCTCGACGCCAAGCAGAAGGAGCGGTTTGCCCAACTTCGCCTCCAGCGCCAGGGCATCGCTTCCCTTTCGACCCCGGCCGTGGCCGAGAAGCTCGGCCTGACGCAGGAGCAGAAGGACAAGATCGCCAAGCTCGGCGAAGACCGGCGGGCTGCGTTCGGCGCCGGCGGCGGCTTCAATCCCAACGCGACCGACGAGGAACGCCGCGCGGCCCGCGAGAAGGCCCAAAAGGCGACCCAGAAGTACGAGACCGACATGGCGGCCGTCCTCACGGCCGACCAGAAGGCGTCGTGGGAGAAGATGCTGGGCGCGAAGTTCGATTTCCCGCAGCAGCGCGGCGGCTTCGGCGCGGGTCGGCCCGGCGCGGCCGGCGGTCCTGGCGCAGGCGGCGGCGAGCGCCGTCGTCCCCCGCCCACCACCGACAAGACCGATCGGTAGCCCTCGGGGATTGAGGAGTGCAATCGAAAAACACCTCGGCCGTCTCCCTGGCGGCCGGGGTGCTTCTTTATCTCTGCTCAACTCTGATTTTCCGCCGCCGAAAACACTTCTTGGGGACGGACGCCATGCAGCTCAGCTCTCTCCGTTTTGCGCTCTGTCTGGCGTGCGCCGCGATTGCGGCCGCGCCCGCCCTTTTCTTGCGCGGCGGCGATTGGCCGCAGTTTCGCGGGCCCGGCGGCCTCGGCGTCAGCCAGGAGACGGGACTCGTGACGACCTGGGGCGACTCCGAGAACCTGGTGTGGAAGACGGAGCTCCCCGGGCCGGGCACCTCCAGTCCCGTGGCCGTCGGCGATCGCATCTTCGTCACGAGCTACAGCGGCTATGGAGGCAGCGCGGGCCGCGGCGAGCCGTCGAAGCTCGTGCGGCATTTGCTGTGCCTCGACGCCAAGGACGGGACGATCCTCTGGAAATCCGATTTCCCGGCGCGGCTGCCCGAAGACGACTACGCCGGTTTCATCGCCGAGCACGGCTACGCCAGCAGCACGCCGGCCTGCGACGGGAAGCGCGTCTACGCCTTCTTCGGCAAGAGCGGCGTCTTCGCCTGCGACCTGGAGGGCAACAAGGTATGGCAGGCGGACGTGGGCACCGGCTCGGCCGTCAACAACTGGGGTTCCGCGGCCAGCCCGACGCTCACCGACAAACTGGTGATCGTCAACGCCAACGCCGAGAGCGAATCCGTCGCCGCGCTCGACAAGGAAACGGGAAAGCAGGTCTGGAAGGCCCAGGCCGAGGGCTACAAGGGTTCCTGGAGCACGCCGGTGGTGGTCGACGTCGACGGGCGGCAGGAGATCGTCGTCAGCGTGCCCGGCGAAGTCTGGTCGCTCAGCCCCAAGGACGGCGGCATCCTCTGGTACTGCACGTCCAGCCGCTCGCCGGCGACGATCCCGACTGTGACGGCGGGCAAGGGCGTGGTCTACGCGCTTTTGGGCGGGCCGGGGAACGCCGCGTCGCTGGCCGTGCGCACCGGCGGCCGCAACGACGTCAGCCAGAGCCACGCCGTATGGCGGAAGAACGTCGGCTCCTACGTCCCCTCGCCGGTCCTCGTGGGCGACTTTCTGCACTGGGTCGACAACAGCGGCGTCGCGTTTTGCGTGCGGGCCGACTCGGGCGAGCAGGTCTACCGCGAGCGGGTGTCCGGGGCGGGGAACGTGTATGCGTCCGTGGTCGCGGCCGACGGCAAGCTCTTTGCGGTGACGCGCCGCAACGGGACGTTCGTCCTGCGGCCGGGCGAGAAGTTCGAGGTGCTGGCCAGCAACAAGTTCTCGGCGGACGGGACGGACTTCAACGCCACGCCGGCCATTCACAACGGGCGGCTGCTGTTGCGGTCGAACAAGGCGATCTACTGCGTGGGGGCGAAGTAGCGGTGTAACCATCGGGCCGTGGTCGATGGGACGGGCGCGACGACGGCAAGAGGCGCTGGCGTACGGTCGATGGCCGATCGATGGACGCTATCGAACCCCTTCGGGGTAGGCGCGTTTCCATGGGACCTGGTTCCCAGGGTGCGCTGCTGCGCAGCGACCCTGGGCTTTGCTATGGAACGCCTGCGGCGTAGAGAAGAGAAACAGACGCGGCGACGCGCCTTCTTGGCGACGCGGCGACGCGGAAGGCGCGCCAAATGCACTTGAGCCAGACGGCCCGCTCCGCTACAAGTCCGCCCGCTACCTTTCCCAAAATCCGTTGATAGCAGTGCCGTCGGCCATCAGGGCTGTAGGACGGACTTCAGTCCGTCCCTGCGCAGCGCGGCGGCGAGTGCGCTGGCGCTCCGTCAATGGAAAAGCAAGGGTACGGCAGGCGGGCCGCCTGCCCTACGGGAGAACGTCATGCTGCGGGCATGGATCGCATGCGGGATGTTGGCCGTTTGCACGGTCGCAACGGCGGCTGAGAGCTTCCCTTACCTGGCCTTTGTCGACGGCGACGACGCGCAAGCGCTGGCCGGGCCGGGCAAGAACTATTACGCCACGGGCCGGCTGAGCCGTGGCGAGCTGGTCGAAGTCTATCGGCACGACGCCGGCGGGTGGTGCGCCATTCGCCCGCCCGCCGGCAGCTTTAGCTGGGTCTCGTCGCGGTTCGTCAAGCTGCAGGGCGAGGGCGTGGGGCTGATCGTGGCCGACGGGGCGGTCTCGCTCGTGGGCAGCCAGCTTGCCGACGACCGCGACGTGTGGCACGTGAAGCTGGCGCGGGGCGAAGAGGTGGAGGTCGTGGGAACCGTGCGGACGAACTTTGGCGTGTGGTACAAGATCGCCCCGCCGGCCGGCGAGTTCCGCTGGGTCTATACGAAGCAGTTGCAGCCGCTGGGCGAGGGCGACGAGGTGCCGCCCACGCACGCCCACGTGCAAACCTGGCAGACCGCCGCCGACGCGGCCAGGAGCCCGCACGGCCCGGCCTCCGTCGGCCAGGAATGCGAGGAGATCGACCTGGCGTTGTCGACGATGGTCTGCAAGGACTGCGAGCACTGGTCGCTGGAGGGACTGTTCGACCGGGCGGAGTCGGCCATGGCGGCGGCGCGGAACGGCGACGAGCGGCAGGCGGTGCGGAAGGTGACGGAGCGGTTGCGGCGGTTCGAGGAGATCCGCCACGAGCAGGCGGCGCTCGACAAGTCGCAGGCGCTGGCCGGGCGCGGCGATAGCAAAAGCAAGTCGTCGAGCGGCGCCGCGGGTTCGACGCCGCTGGCGCCGGCGGTCGTCTCGGTGGGCGGCGGCTTCGACGGCCGCGGCCGGCTCGTCCCGGTGGAAGGGGGCGGCAAGGCCGGCGCACCGCGGTTTGCGCTGCTCGATGAAAGCGGCGGGCTTTTGTACTACGTGACGCCGTCGCCGAGCGTGAACCTGCGGGCGTACGTCGACAAGCTGGTCGGCATTTACGGCACGCGGAGCTACAACGCGGAGGCGAAGGCCCAGCAGCTCACGGCGCGACGCGTGGAGGCGCTGTCGGAGACGAAGGCGCGGTAGGCGGTTTGACCGGGCGCGCTCGCGCGGCGTCAGTTATCGACGTATTCCGTCGCAGTTTGCAATGCAACACCCTGTTTGCCGTTGCGGATTGCCGCATGGTTGCGTTGCCATCGGCAGGCGGTATCGTGTGGGCAATGGTGTGCTGAGCAATGGAGCGGAGAGTGTGCTAAAATGGTCACGCCGGATAGCGCTGGAGAGGGCGAGGCAAAGCTTGTCCAAGTTCCCGAGCTGCTCGGCAAAACAATCGTCGAGTTTTGCTTCCACGCGCTCGAACAGATGCAGATACGCGGCATTTCCGAGCGCGACGTGCTTGCCACCATTCGGCATCCCGACGAAATTGGGCTTCCGACGCAGCCAAATCGCGAGCGAGTTCGGAAGTTCAAGAAGCCAACCAAGGCGATCGACGTAGTTTACGAGGAACGAGACGACCGGATTGTCGTCGTCACCGCTTTTCCGAAAAAGTTCCCAAGGTCGTAGACCATGAAACGAGAGTTTCGCGTCGCCGTGACAACCGACAAGCAGACGGGACGACTGATGGCCGTCTACTTTCAGGTTCGCCGAGGCAAAGCCGCCGAGGTCCGCGAGTTTGAGCAGGGAAACGCTCTGGCGAATTACAACGCCAACGGCGAGCTCCTGGGAATCGAATTGCTTGGCCCGTGCAAGCTGAAGGTCGTCGACCAAATTGCGGAGAAAGACGGCGTGGTGAGGCAGTTCATCCGTTCCAACGCCCCGAGGAAGATGCTCGTAGGCAGCAGCCGGTGAAGCACGAGCCCACCAGGCAAACGCTGCCCGCCGAGAAGCTCTCGCACCCCATCGCCCTCGCTGGCGCTGCGGGTTGCTGTTACTGTGAGCCTGCCCACACTGGCGGGGTTCATTCCGGGCGAGTTTGACATTAGAATCCTTGGGTGGCCGGCGTTTACGGCGCGGCGGGCAGATGCGCGGCCGCGAGTGCTTCCGACCCGAACGGCGGAAGCCGCCGTAGAATCTCACATAGGGCCCTTTCGCCAAAAGGGCTGCGTCACGCGGGAGCGTGGCGGCTACGAAATCAGGGGAATCCAATGCACAAGCGGATGGCATTGCTAGCGGCGGCCCTCGTGTTCTGCTTCGCGCCCGTGGCGCACGGCCAGGAGGAAGACGTCGTCTCGGCCAAGGCCTGGATCACGCCGGCTCAGGGGGACCAGGCGGCCCACCTGGTGATCGAGGTGGAAGTGGCCGAGGGCTGGCACATTTACTCGCTGACGCAGCCGAAAGGGGGCCCGTCGCGGACGAAAATCCGCCTCAAGGGCGAGTCGCTGGCGAAGGAGCCGGCGTTCAAGGCGGCGCCCAAGGCGGCGACGGCCTTCAACGAAGTGTTTCAGCTCGACGTGGAGGAGCACGAGGGGAAGGTCCTGTTTTTTGCGCCTGTGGAGCTGGCGGCCGGCGTGGACGTGACGAAGCTAAAATTGGAAGGCAGCGTCAACGCGCAGGCCTGCAACGCGAAGACCTGCCTGATCCCGAAGAACTACGCCTTCACGGCGACGCTCGATGCCTCGAAGAAGCCGCCGAAGGCGGAAGAAGAGAAGAAGGACGAGAAGAAGTAAGGCCGTAGGGCAGGCGGCCCGCCTGCCGTTCAACAAGCTTCCTAGTGTTGTCCGCGCAAACCGGGTTGTTCCACCGATGAAACGGTCTCTGCCCTTCGCCGCTGCCGCGCTGGCGCTCGTATGTCTAGGGGCGTCGCCGCCGGCGCAGGACGAGGGAGACCGCAGGGCGGACGATCCGCGCGACAAGAACCGCCTCGCCCTGGTGGGCGTCGTCGAAGACTTTTCGATCGAGAACTTCGGCGAAGATCATGTGCAGGTCGAAGCTTGGATCACGCCGCCCGTCGGCGTCGAGCCGCCCTACCTGGTCATCGAGGCCACGATCGAAACGGGCTGGCACATCACTTCGATCACGCAGGGAAGGGGCGCATCCAAAGCCAGCCGGATCACCGTCAACCCCAATCCGGCGCTCACGGCGAAGCTGGAAACGAAGTCGTTCCGGGCCGCCACGCCGCCGGTGATTCACGAGCGCCCGGAGTTCAACGACGGCGACCCGACCGTCGAGGAGCACGAGGGGACGGCCGTTTGGTTTGCGCCGCTCACGCACGTGGACGGCCTTGAGCTGGAAAAGCTGCGGATCGAAGGAAGCCTGTTTACGCAAGTTTGCCAGAAAGTGTGCGTCGACGAGAATTCACCCTTCACGGCCGTCCTTGACCCGTTAAAGATCGCGCCTGGCGAGGGCGCCATCCCCAGCGGCGGCGACCCCAACAAGCAAGGCCTGTGGGGCCTGATCGGTTTGTCGGTCCTGGGAGCGATGATCTCGTGGGTGATGCCCTGCGTCTACCCGATGATCCCGATCACGATCTCCTTCTTCGGCAAGGTCGCGGAAAGGAAGCACGCCGGCAAAACGGCCGTGGCGGCGTCCTACGGACTGGGGATCGCCGGGACGTTTGTGGTGATTGGATTGGCGATCGGGCTATTGTCGTTTGCCGCGACAAGCGACGCGGCGCGGGCCGATTTGTCGGCCACCGGCAACAGCATCGCTACGAATCCCTGGCTCAATCTTGGCATCGGCATTCTGTTCATCCTCTTCGCGCTGTCGATGTTCGGGCTGTTCACGATTCAGGTGCCGTCGTGGCTGCTCATCCGAACGGACCGCGCCGGGCGCGGCGCGAAGAGCGCGCACTTCGGCGGCGTGCTGCTGGGGATCACGTTTGCGCTCGCCTCGTTCACCTGCACGGTGCCCGTGGTGGGCTACCTGCTGGTGGAAGCGGCCTCGGGCACGGGCGAGGGGTTATTGCGGTGCACGGTCGGCATGGTCGTCTACGGCGTCGTGTTTGCTGCGCCCTTCATCGCGCTGTCGATGTTCCCTGCGGCCCTGTCCCGCATGCCGCGGGCCGGCGCCTGGATGGACACCGTCAAAACGGCCCTGGCCTTTTTGGAGCTGGGCGTGGCCCTGAAGTTCCTGTGGGTACCGGACCTCCAATGGGGCATCGGCATCTTGTCGCGGCCGATCGTGCTGGCGCTGTTCCTGGTCCTGGGAGTGGCGACGGCGGGCTACTTTCTCGGGCTTTTGCCGATCGGCCACGGTGAGCGACCGCGGCCGCTGCGCGTTGGTTTGGGGCGCTGGGCGGCGGCGGCGCTCACGCTCGTGCTGATGGCGCCGGTCGGGATGTCGCTTTGGAATTGGCCCTCGTACCAGGCCAGGGGCATTCCGTGGGTGGCCGCGGTGGCACTGGAAACGTTGCTGCCGCCGGGTCCCAATGCCGACGAGATTGCGCGCGCGGAAGGCTGGTTCATCGACGACTACGAAGGGGCGTTGGCAGAAGCCCGGCGACTCGACAAGCCGCTGTTCGTCGATTTCACCGGCGTCAACTGTTCGAACTGCCGCGTGATGGAACAGAAGGTTTTTCCGGACCCGGAGGTGCGAGCGCTGTTTGACAAGATGGTGCGCGCCAAACTGTACGTGGACCGCGACGACGAAAAGAGCCTGGAGCAAGCGCGGCTGCAATCCACGCGCTACGCGCTGTCGAGCCAGCCGTTCTACGTCATCCTCGACCCGCGGGATGATCGGAGGCCCCTGGCGACGGACACGTTCAATGTCACGACTTTTGAGGGCTTCTTGGCAACCGCTTTGCAAAAGTTCGAGGCCAGCCGGAAGGTCGCGTCACGGTAGACGCTCATGCTGAAAACCCAGAATGGGGTGCGCGCGGGTAGCTGCCAGTCGTGCTTCCACCGACGCGGGGTCGAATGGCACCAGCTTAAGCGCAAAGCCTCATCCGTTCTTCGTTTCGGGGTACGATCAAGTACGAGTATTTGCCAGGACGAAACTTCAGCCTCCGCGGCTCCACGCGGTTCGGTCGGTTGCCAACTTCGTGCGCCGCAATCGCTCGTAGCATCGCCTGCCAGTGAAGGTCGCGCCGCTCCGGCTGCAACG
>JACOUI010000328.1 GCA_016177915.1 Planctomycetia bacterium | reverse complement strand
TGACATCGAAGGCTTCGACAGTATCGTCACCTCCACTGCCGCTCCGACTGCTTCCGGCTGGAGCGACCGTTGCCGGGTGGGGCTTGCACCCACTGGAAGACCAGCGCCTTTTCACGGCGCACTGAATCGGGTCACTACGAACAGCCGCCGCTTGCGAACGTTAGAAGAGCTGGCTCACCGACTCGTTCCGGTGAATCCGCTTGATCGCCTCGCCCAACAGACGCGAGACCGATTGCACCTTGATTTTCGGCAGCATCTGGAAGGGCTTGAGCGGGATCGTGTCGGTGATGACGATCTCGTCGATCGGCGACTCGCGCAACAGGTCCACGGCCTTGTTGACGAGCAGGCCGTGCGTCGCGCCGACGTAGATTTTCCTGGCGCCCGAGGCCTTCAGGCGGTTGGCCGCGCCGCAGATCGAGCTGGCGGTGCTGATCATGTCGTCGAACATGAGGATCACCTTTCCCTCGACCGGCCCGCCGATGATGTTCTCCTGTTGCGTCTTTTCGGCGTCGGTGCGGCGCTTGTCGACGATGGCCAGCCGCCCGCCCAGCCGCGCCTTGTGCGCCAAGGCGCGCTTGATGCTCCCCTCGTCCGGGCTGACGACCACGATGTCGTCGCTAACGAGGCCCAGCTTGAGAAAATAGTCGTTGAGCACCGGGGCGGCGTAAAGGTGATCGACCGGCACGTCGAAAAAGCCCTGAATCTGGTAGGCGTGCAGGTCCATGGCCACGACGCGGCCCGCGCCGGCGCGGGTGATGAGGTCGGCCACGAGCTTGGCGGTGATGGGGACGCGGCCCTCGTCCTTGCGGTCCTGCCGGGCGTAGCCATAGTAGGGGAGCACGGCGGTGATGTTGCCCGCGCTGGCCCGCTTGAAACTGTCGATCATGATCAACAATTCCATCAGGTGTTCGTTGACGGGCGGGCAGGTGGGCTGGACGATGAACACGTCGCGGCCGCGGACGTCCTCCTCGATCTTGCAGTAGATCTCGGTGTCCGGGAAGTTCGTGATCGTCATCGCGCCCAGGGGCACGCCCAGGTAGTCGCAGATGCGGCGGGCCAGCTCGGGGTGGGCGCGGCCGCTGAAGACCTTCATTTCCATCATGGCAGCAGGTCGGGCTAGAGGGCGTTTTCGAGGGGCAGGCGTCCGCCTGCCTCCTGGCGGCGCGACTTCGCGCCCTCTAGGATTCTCGATTGCCGGGCCGCCGTCAACCGGGTGCGATCGTCCGGGCCTCGCCGTGGTCGAAGAGCAGGAAAGGCCGGCGGAAACTGCATTCCGCCAGCCTTTGGCGAATTCTGTGGGTGGCTGAAGGGACTCGAACCCTCGACATCCAGAGCCACAGTCTGGCGCTCTAACCAACTGAGCTACAGCCACCGGGACGTTCGCGCAGAGTATACCAGAACGCGCATTCTCCGCCAGGAGAGGTGTGCGGTGCGACCAAGGCGGCAATGGCAGGCGAGACGCCTGCCCGACAAAAAAATGGCAGGCGGGCCGCCTACCCTACGTTACCAGCGGCGGCCGAAGATGCCCGTCGCGTACCAGATGCCGTTTCGGCCGCGCTTGATGTCGTAGCCGTAGCGCGGATGGTACGAGCGGACGGCGTCCCAATGGCCGGACGACTGCCGCCAACTGTGAACGCAGTCGATGCAGGCCTCGACGAGCGATTCGTTCGGCCAGCTTTCGGCGCAGACCTCCTGGGCGGCCAGATCGGCGCCCAGGCGCGCGTTGATGCGGTGGAACCGCACGTCCCAGTTGTGGTGGCCCTGCACGCCGATGTTGGCCTGGTAGTCCGAGTGGCTCTCCGCCTCTCCGGCCAGCGTTTCGTCGATCTGGCCGTGCGTGCTCTGCGCGCCCTCGGGCTGCATGCGGACGGCGAAGACCATCGTCCGCTGGGTGATCGTTCCGGGCGGGAGAGTGAGGACGATGTCCATCGTCGCGGAATCGTAGGTCTTGCCCTGTTCGAAGGGGAAGCAGCTCACGACGTACGTGTAGAACTTGGCTTTGGTGTGCATGAGGTCGACAATCGCCACACCTTGTCCGCCGCGAAGCTCGGCGAACGACTCGTGCTGGACGAGAACGCTCTCCTGGCCGTTCGTTGTGACCTTTGCATCCAGCGGCAGATGGGCCAGGACGTAACGACCGGGAGTGAGATGCTGCGACGACTGGGGGAGCTGGGAAAGTAATCGCTTTTCGTAGTCGGTCTGCTGTGGGTCATCGAAGAAGATGAGAAGGAACTTCTCCTCGGCCTTGGCCTTGAGATAGGCTTGGGCGTAGTCGGTGTGCCAGATCGGGGTCTCGGCCGAGATGGGCTGACCGTTGGCGGGGGCCTTGTTTGTGGCGTTTTTGGCGTTTGCAACCTCGTGCGCGGGAGACGAATGGGCCAGGGCAAGCATCGTCAGGGCACCAAGAAAGCAGCGGACAAGCATCTCGTTCTCCTTGCAACCATCGTGGAAGCGACCGTTCACGTAGAAAGACTGCAAAGAATGAAGAACATAAGATGAATGCAAAAGATAATTACGAGTAAACAGAATAATCAGAATAAGTCGTTTGAGAAGAGGTAAGCCAAGAAGAATGGGTGTGGCCGGAAAGGTTGGACTTTGCGGTTTGCAGAGAATGCGTAGAATGTGCGGAACTGCGACGGCCGGCGTGGCCGATGCACTCACCGGCGGCATTGCTGCCGGAACGTCTGGCCCGGTTGAGAGGGGGACGCGGCCGGGCTTAAAAGGAGGGGAACCGTCATGAAGGCGAGGCGCTTGATCGTCGCGATTTCGGCGTTGGCGTGGGCCGGGGTGACGTGGGGAGCGCTGGGCGGGACGGCCTTTGCCGAGCCCACGCCTCCCAGCGAAGGCCTGAAGCGCGCGTTTTCGGACCTGGAAGGGTGGCTCAAAGGCACGTCGGCCGAGGGCTGGCACAAGTACCTCAAGAGCGACGCGCTGCGCGAGCAATTGGCGCTGGGGGAGAAGGCCGACGCAAAGGTCGTCAAGGACGTGCTGGCCCAGTACGCCAGCGGCGCCAAGGGGCTCGAGAACCAATACTTCGTGAACGTGCGGACGGGACTCGAGGCCTGGTCGGCGGGGCTTTCGGCGCCGACGGCCGCGGAATTGCCGGCGCTGGTGCGCGGGGCGGCGGAAGGGTTCTCGCCCGTCACGGCCGAGCAAGTCGCCGCGTCGAAGGCGAAGCTCAAGGAGACAACCGCGGCGCTGGAGAAGGTGCTTAACGGCTGGGGCAAGGCCGGCGCGGGTTGGAAGGAGTATTTGCAGTTCGAGACCCTCAAGGCGCAGGTGGCCGACGACGCCAAGCCCGACGCCGACGCGCTGGCGGGCGTCCTTTCGCAGTTTGCCAGCGAGCTGCCGGGGACGGAGACGGCGGCGATGGTGAAGGTCCGCGAGGCGCTCGAGCCGTACGTAGCTCACGCGCGCGTGTCGGGCGACGAAGCGGCGGGCGAGAAGTACAAAGTGCAAATCGAGGCGCTGGCGGCGAGCACCGAGGCGCTTCTGAAGAAAGCCGACGGCGAGCAGCTTCAGGCGGCCGGCGCGGCGCTCGATTGGCTCGAGCAGCACGGCCAGGCGAAGGAGGCCTGCGCGGAGGTGCGCCGGCATTATTGGCGGCCGAACCTCTTCCTTTCATTGTCGGCGAAGCTAGTGACGGCCGGATTCAATCAGGACGTCAACGACACCGCGCCGATCACGGACGTGATCCTCGGAACGCAGATCGAGGGGACGGGCGTGACGACCGGGAAGGTCTCGGCGAAGCTGATCCCCAACGACCGCCTGGCCGTGATCCACAGCCATTTCCAGGGAACGACGCAGTCGGACACGACCGGCTACAACAGCGGGGCCACGATCGTCAGCCGCGGCACCACCAGTTTTCGGGCGCTCAAGCAGGTTTCGCTCGATCACAAGGGATTCCACGACTACCCGGCCACGGCGGCGGCCACGACCAACGCCAGCCCGATCAGCGTCGATTCGGGCCGGGGCGGGTTTTTTGCCGGCCAGGCCGACAGCATCGCCTGGAGCCGGGTGCAGGAGAACCGCGGGCGCGCGAACCAGATCGCGGGCCAGCACGCGGCGCAGCGGGTGAAGGGGCGGCTGGACAGCGCCTCCAAGGAGCGGCTGGGGAAGACGAACGACAAGTTCATGAACCAATTCCGCAAGCCGCTGCTCAAGCAGGGGGCTTTTCCGCAGAAGCTGGTCTTCGCGACGACCGAAGACGCGCTCCGCGTCACGTGGTATCAGGCGCTGGGGGCGGACGTGGCGGCGCACGAGGCCCCGCCGACGATCGACGGCGACTTCGACATGACCGTCCACGTCCACGAAACGATGCTCAACAACCTGGCGCGGCACTATTACGGCGGCCGGCTGTTGGACCGCGACCAGTTCGAGGCGGAGATGACGGCCTTCTTCGGCAAGGTTCCCGAGCGGTTCCAGAAGAACGCCGACGACCCGCCCTGGGAGATCCGCTTCACCGAGCAGGACCCGATCACGATCGAGTTCCAGGCGGGCGACCATGTCCTCGTCACGATCCGGGGGACGTACTTCCGCGTGGGAAGGAGCGAGCCGCAGAACTTGAAGATGAACATCACGGCGCTGTACCACCTGGAGCAAGGCGCCGACGGCTTCAAGGCCACGCGGCGCATCCGGTCGGAGAAGGAGGACGAGCGGTACATCATTGATCGCGGGCTGGTCGAGGCCTTGCCGCCGGACTACCAGGAAGGGCGGCAGCTTCGCCCCGGCGAGTCGGCCCTTCGCCGGCAGCTCGTCGACGAATTCGAGAAAGCGTTCGACAAGCAGATGCTGGGCGACGGCATCCAGCTTCCGGACCGCTGGAAGGCGGCCGGCGTGCTGAAGCTCAAGAAGTACGTTTTCCGCGGCGATTGGGCGAGCGCGGGCTGGGCGCTGGAGCCGGCGCCGGAGGAGCCGCCGAAGGAAGGCGCGACGTCGACCAAGGCGCAGCCGGCCAAGACGACGCCGTAGACCGCATTGGGCGGCCGCTTCACGCCCGCCCTTTCGCGGGGGCGGTTTTGATCGATAATGGACGCTTCGCAGTTTCGTGGCGGAGCGGCCGATGATTGAAACGCAACTAGGCAAGCTGGCGGCGGGCGAGAACCTCTCGCTCGAGGAAACGTCCGCCGCCATCGACGCCGTCATGCAAGGGCAGTGTACGCCCGGCGAGATCGGCCTTTTGCTCACGGGCCTGCGCCTCAAGGGCGAGACCGTCGCCGAGATCGCCGGGGCCGCTCGGGCCATGCGCAAGCACATGACGCCGATCCGCACGTCGCGCGCGGATGTTTTGGACACCTGCGGCACGGGCGGCGACGGCAGCGGCACGTTCAATATCAGCACGGCCGCGGCGATCGTGGCGGCCGCCGCCGGCGCGGCCGTCGCCAAGCACGGCAACCGCAGCGCGTCCGGAAGGACCGGCTCGGCTGACGTGCTTGCCGAGCTGGGCGTGAACATCGAGGCCGACGCGGCCTGCGTCGAAGACTGTCTCGCCAAGCTCGGCATCTGCTTTTGCTATGCGCCGCGGCTGCACTCCGCCATGAAGCACGTGGCGCCCGTGCGCAAGCAGCTTGGCTTCCCCACGATCTTCAATCTGCTGGGTCCGCTTACCAATCCCGCCGGCGCGCCGTTTCAGCTTATCGGCGTGGGCCGGGCCGAGGCCGCGCCGCTCTTGGCCGAGGCGATCGGGCTTCTGGGCACGCGGCGAAGCGTAATTGTGCACGGGGAAGGCGGCCTCGATGAAGTGAGCCTTGCCGGCCCGACGGCCGTGATCGAGGTCACGCCCCAGGGACGCAGAGCGTTCGCCTGGCGGCCGGAGGATTTTGGGCTGTCCTGCTCCGGGTTGTCCTGCCCCGCGTTGACCTGCTCTGGGACGGGCGAGCTGCGCGTCGCCGGCCCGGCGGAAAGCGCGGAGGTGATTCGCGGCGTGCTGGCAGGCCGGCGCGGGGCGGCGCGGGACGTCGTGGTGCTCAACGCGGCCGCCGCGCTGTGGACCGTGGGAAAAGCGCAAGCACCGGCCGAGGCCGCGGCCCTGGCGGCGCAGGCGATCGACTCCGGGGCGGCGCGGCGCCTGCTGACGGCGCTCGCCGAGCGTACCCGAGCATGAACGACGCAACGGGCCGTCTTGCGCAGCGCGGGTCCGGGCCGTCGCTCTTGGGCCTGGTGCTGATCGTCTCCTGCGCGCATGCGCTCGTTCACGTCTATGAGCTGGCGTTTCCCAGCGTCGAGCAATTGATCGCCCGCGAGTTTCATCTCGACGCCGCCGCGGGCAAACAGGCCATGGGGCAATTGGGGATGACGTGGCGGCTGCCCTTCGGCCTGGGAGCGCTCTTTGTGGGGTGGCTGGTCGACCGGTTCGGCGCCAAGTGGATGCTGGTGACGTATCTGGCGGGCTGCGCGGCCACGGCGGTCTTGGCGTGGCATGCGCCTTCGCTGGCGATTCTGTTTGGCACGATGTTCCTGATGGGGAGCTTTGCGAGCATTTACCACCCGGCGGGCCTCGCGCTCATCTCGCACGCCGCGCCGCCGCACCGCCGCACGGCGGCCCTGGGATATCACGGCATCCTGGGGTCGCTGGGGATCGCGGGCGCGCCGTTCCTCGCCACGGCGGTGCTGGGGACGCTCAACTGGCGCGAGTATTACCTCGTGCTGGCCGTGCCGGGAATGGTGCTCGCGGCCGTGATGGCGCTCAAGCTCACCGACCGCCACGGCGGCGCGGCCACGCGCACAACCGCTTCAACCGAAACGAAGGCGGACGGCCCGGCGCTCTCCGCGCCGTTTTTCGTGCTCTGCATGGCGGGGCTCTTCTCCGGCATGGTCTACGCCGGACTTATGAACTTTTTGCCGCGTTACTTGAGCGGCCTGGCGCTGCGGCCGACGTGGATGAAGGACGAGGTGTTTCGCAATCTTCTGGCCGCGATGGTGCTCCTGGTCGGCGTGCCCGGCCAGATGCTCGCCGGGCGCCTCGGCCGGCCGGGGAAGCTGGAGCGGCAACTGGCGGTGATTTATTTCGCCTTGGTGCCGCTCTTGGTGGCGATGGCGTTTGCGCAAGGGGGCTGGCGGATCGTGGCGGCGGCGGCGGTGTCCTTCGTGCAGTTCATGAACCAGCCGATTTACAACAGCCTGATCCCGCAATTCGTCGCCGCCCGGCGGCGGAGCCTGGGCTACGGGATCAGCAACACACTGGGATTCGGCGTGGGGAGCCTGGGGGCGCCGCTGGCGGGTTCAATTACGGACGACCGGCTGGTGTACGCCTCGCTGGCTGGTTTGGCGCTGGCAGGCGCGCTCGTGGCGGCATGGCTGGTGCGGATGCGCGCGACGCGCGAATGGGAGAAAACGCATCGCAGGCCACTTTGCGTTTGACGTCAGCGGGGCTTGCGCTTGGCGGCGGGTCTGGGCGCCGGTTTGGCCGGGACGGGTTTCGCGGCGGCAGCTTTGGCGGCGGGCGCGGCGGCGGCTTTGGGCGTCGGTTTGGATGGTTCCGCCTTGGCCGCGCCGCCCGGCGCGGGGCGCGATTCGACGGGCACGGGCGCAGGCTTCGACTCTTTCGCCTTGGCAGCCTGCGGCGGGAGTTCCTCCTCGGGTTTCTTCGCGCCGCGCTTCGGCAGGCGGGCCTTGGCGTCGTCGTTGATCTCCAGCAGGATTTTTTGCAGGCTGGGGGCGTAGCAGTTGGCGACGAAGTCGGCGCTGAGCTGGTGCAGCAGCGAGGCGAACTCCGCTCCCTTGTTCTTGGCGATCGCCCGCTCGGCGCCGGGGACGCCCCCCTCGGCGGCCTCGCCGGGCGTGATCGCGCCCACCACGAGCAGCGCCCCGAGGGCGCCACGGTCGACCGGGATCGAGTGCGCCCCCAGGCCGTTTTGCATGGCGTAGGCCACGGCAAACGGCGTCGTGCCGTCGGTTTCGGCGAGCTTCTTGGCGGCGACGCCGAGGTTCTCCTTGCGGAGATTCTCCAGGTCGTAGCTGTAGCGCGACTCGAAGACGGACTGCAGAAAGCGGCGCAGGTTCCCCGCCGCGGCAGGCGGGTCGGCCGTGCCGGCGAGCACCTCGGCCAGCTCCGTGACGGTGGCGACGCGGACGTCGTTCCAGTCGATGAACTCGGCCTGCAGGGCCTTGTAGGCGCGGTTGGCCGACGCGTACGAGCTGTTCTCCAGGCACAGGGCGTAGAGCAGGTGCTCGGAGACGGACCGCCTGGCGTCCACCGGGACCGGCTTGTAGTGCTTCCTCAAGACCTTGAAGGTCTTGTTCAACAGGGCGGTGCGATTGAGGCTGGCCATTGCCGATTGCGGGCGGTAGGGAGTAGAAGACCTTGAGGGCGGGGCGAGGCAGAAGCGGCGAGCGTCAGTTCCCGCGCGGTTCGTCGTCGGTTTCGTCGTCCTGGTTTTCGTCGGAGGGTTCGTCGGGCGTTTCGTCGCCCCGATTCTCGCCGTCGGCTTCGTCATCGTCGCCTTCGGCCGCGTTGGGCGACGCCGCGCCCGAGCCGGGGAGCACTTCCTTGAGCAGCCGGGCGATCTCGATCGATCGCTTGACGCCTTGGTCCAGCTCGAACTGCAGCCGGGGCGTGTAGCGAGTCTCGATTTTTTCGGCCAGCCGGGCTTGGAGGAAGCCGGCCGAATGGCGCAGCCCGGCGAGGCCCAGCTTCTGGCGGACTTCGTCGCCCATGATGGAGACGTGGACCGTGGCATAGCGCATGTCGGCCGACATTTCCACGTGCGTGACCGTGACGTCGCGGACCCGCGGGTCCTTCACCTCCGTGAGGATGGCCATGCTGACGACCTGGCGAACGGCCTGGGCGGCTTTTTGCAGTCGTCGAGAGCTCATGGTTCACTTTAGCGGGAACGCGAGAAAGGCGATCGCGAGGGCGGACGGCGCCAAGGCAGCGCAGAGCGAACGGGGGGGCCGTCCCTGGGGCTGGGGTCGCTCTGCGGCGGCACTAGAGCGTGCGGGCCACCTCTTCGATCTTGTAGGCTTCCAGGACGTCGGCTTCCTTGATGTCGTTGAAGCCGGCGAGCTTGATGCCGCATTCCTGGCCTTCGCGGACTTCGCGGGCGTCGTTTTTCTCGCGGCGGAGGGATTCCAGGGGGTACTCGCCGATGATCGTGCTGTCGCGGATGACGCGAATGCGGACCTGGGCCTCGCGCTTGATCACGCCTTCCATCACGCGGCAGCCGGCGACGTTGGCGCGGCCGATCGGGAACACGCGCTGCACGAGGGCCCGGCCGAGCTCGAGCTTCTGCTCCTCGGGCTTGAGCAGCCCCTCCAGGGCGGCCTTCATGTCCTCGCTGACGCGGTAAATGATGTCGTAGCGGCGGATCTGCACGCCCTTGGCGTCGGCGAGAGTGCGGGCGTCTTCGTCCGGGACGACGTTGAAGCCGAGGATCACGGCGTCGGAGGCGTCGGCCAAGTGCACGTCGGCCACGGAGATTCCGCCGACCAGGGCCTGCAGGATCCTGATCTTGACCTCCGGGTGCTCGAGCTTCGTAAGCTCCTTGAGGATGGCCTCGATGGACCCGCGCGTGTCGGCGCGGAGGATGACGTTGAGCGTCTGCACCTCGTCGTGGCCGAGCGACTCCAAGCGCTGCTTGAGGTCCTCCAGGGCGATGTGCTTTCTCGCGCCGTCCAGCGCGGTCTCGCGCGAAGCCGTGCGGCGGTCTTCGGCGATCTGCCGGGCTTGGGTGAGGTTCGGCAGGACGTAAAAACGCTCGCCCGCGTTGGGGACTTCGTGCAGGCCGATGACGTTGACGGGCATGGAGGCGGGGGCCTCGGTGTGCCGCTTGTGGGGGTCGAGCGTGTCGTACATCGCCTTGACGCGGCCGAAGGCGGTGCCGCAGACGACGACGTCGCCCACGCGGAGCGTGCCGCCCTGTACGAGGAACTTGGCGACGACGCCGCGCTCCTCGTGCCGCTCGGCCTCCAGGCAGGTGCCGGCGGCCGGGCGCTCGGGGTTGGCCTTGAAGTCGTGCAGCTCGGCGATGGTGAGCACGGTCTCCAAGAGCTTGTCGACTCCCTCGCCCGTCAGCGCGCTGCACTTGACCACTTCGGTGTCGCCGCCCCATTCGGTCGGCAGCAGCTCGTTGGCGGCCAACTGCTGAAAGACGCGGTCGACGTCGATGCCGTAGAGGTCGATCTTGTTGAGGGCCACGACGATGGGAACGCCGGCGGCGCGGGCGTGGCTGATGGCCTCCTGCGTCTGGGGCATCACGCCGTCGTCGGCGGCCACGACCAGGACCGCGATGTCGGTGACGTTGGCGCCGCGGGCGCGCATTTCCGTGAAGGCCTCGTGGCCCGGCGTGTCGACGAAGGCGATCGGCCGGCCCTCGTGATCGATGCGGTAGGCGCGGATGTGCTGGGTAATGCCGCCGGCCTCGCCTTCGACGACCTTCGTGCCGATGATCCGGTCCAAGAGCGACGTCTTCCCATGGTCGACGTGGCCCAGGAACGTGACCACCGGGGGCCGCGTGACGCGGCGGGATTCGTCGTCGGGCGCGCTTTCCAGGCTGCCGAGCACCTGTTGCTCCACGCTGAGGGGCTGGCGGAACTCGACCTGGACGCCGAACTCGGCGGCCAGGAGCTCGGCCATCTCGGGCTCGATCACGCTGTTGATCGTCCGGCTGAGCGTGCCGGTGAGGTCGATGAGCTTCTTGACCATGTCGCCCGCCGGCACGCCCGTCGCTTCGCAAAGCTGGCGGACGGTGCAAGGGAACTGGACGACGACGTTGGTCTTGCGGGGCAGGCTGGTGGCTGCGCCGGCGCGTTTCTGGCGGACGATGCGGCGGCGCGGCGCCTGCCGCTCCTCGACCAGCTCGTCGACGGCGGCGGCGACGCCCGGCTCCGTGCGGAGCTTTCGCTTTCGGCGGCTCTCCTCGAGGTTGACCGCCGCGCTGCGGAACTCGGTCGTATCCGCCGCGCGGCCTTTGATTTTCTTGCCGCGGCCGCCGACGAGGTCTTTGATCGAGACGCCGCCGGGCGTGGTGTCCTTGGCCGCCGCGTCGCGGACTTTCTTTTCGAGCTGCTCCCGGACCTTCTCGCCCAGCGGCTTCTTGCCGCGGAGGGCGTCCAGGGGCAGGCGAATGTCCGGCTTCTGCGGTTCGGGTTCTGCGGGGGCGGCCTTGGGGGGCCGCGCCTGCGGCATCTGGCCGACGCGAATCACGGGACCCGTGCCGGCCCTTCGACCCCCGTCGGCGGGCTTGTCGCCCGGTTTTCTCTGACCGTCCGCCCGCTTTTCTCCCCTGCCAGAGAGCTTTCGCAAGGGTCCGATGTTGGAAAGCGGACCGTATTCGCTGCGCACGGGACCGGGCGCAGAAGGCGGCGGCGCCTCAGGGGAGGGCGCGACGGGCTGGGAAGGCTTTTCTTCGGCCGCGGCTTCACCGCCAGAGGGTACGCGCGGCGCCGCGGGCGCCAAGGCGGCCGCAGCCGGCGTGCTCATCGGGGCCTGGCCAGGCGCCGGCTCGCCGGGACCGGGCGCCGGCGACGGGACTTCAGCCGGCGCTTCGGCCAGGGTTTCCTGCGGAGCTTCCGTGAGGGCTTGCGCCGGAGCGGATTCCAGTGAACGGGGCGGCTCGGCCGGGGCGGGGGTCTTGGGGCTCTTGAGGACGGGGATCGGAGTCGAGACCGCCTTGGCGGAGGCCGGCATGGTGGGCTTGGCGGCCGCGCGCGACGACAGGCCGGCCAGGTAGGCGCGCAGCTTGGTCACTTCGTCATCGGTCAAGCTGGCCAGCGCCGATCCCTTGCCGTGGATGCCCGCCTTGGGGCACAGATCCACAAGGACCTTGCTGTCGAAGTTGAGTTCTTTGGCGAGCGAGTAAAGTCGAGCGGCCAAGCGGTTGCTCCTGGGCCCGGGGAAACGCCTTGGCGTTTCGCGGCGCCTCGTTGCTGCGTTATTTACATGCCGATTTCTCCTAGCGCGAAGCCCGGTCGGCTGTGGGTGGTCGTTAGGATCCGGCCGTAGCGCCTCCGGTCGGTTCATCGTTCCCTTCCGCCGCGTCGGCCGCGTCGGCCGGAGCGGCCGGCGGCGGCCCGTCGGCCGGGTCGTCGGCCGGGTCGTCGGTTGGACCGGCCGGCGGCCCCGCTGCGGCGGCGGCATCGCCGGACGAAGACTCGGCAACACTCTCGGCGATGCCGGTTCCCGCCGTCGTTGGTTGCGCCGCGGGTTCCGGTTCCGTCGCACCGGGCTCGCCGGTGGGAGCGGCGGGCGGTTGACCGTTCTCGGACTGCGCGGCGGCCGGTTCCGTGGCGGCGCTGGCTGCCGCGGCACTGGCGGCCGCCGCGGCGGCCGCCTCGGCCTGCCGTTCACGACGGCGCTGGTCGGCCAGAGCTTCCTGCTCGGCACCGAGCGCCTCCGCCACGTCGCGGACCTTCTCGACCTGCTCTTCCGTCAGACCTCCCATTTCCGTCAGGTCCTTGGTCTCGATGATCGACAGATCATCGTAGGACAAAAAGCCCTCGCCGACCAGACGTTCGCTGAGCTCGGGCGTGACGCCCTCGATCTGCGAGAACCCGCCGACGGCCCGTTCGATGGCCTCGTCGAGCTCCTCGCGGGTCATGATCTCGACGTCCCAGCCGCAGAGCTTGCTGCCCAGGCGCACGTTCTGCCCCCGCTTGCCGATCGCCAGCGACAACTGGTCTTCGCGCACCAGGACGATGGCCCGGCCGAGCATGGAGCACAGGATGACTTCGTCGACCTCGGCGGGCTGCAGGGCGTTGGGGATCAGCGCCTGCATGTCGTCGCTCCAGCGGACGATGTCGATGCGCTCGTTGGCCAGCTCGTCGACGATGTTTTTGATGCGGTTGCCGCGGACGCCGACGCACGCCCCCACGCAGTCGACGCGCTGGTCCGTGCTGCTGACGGCGACCTTCGTGCGGTAGCCTGGCTCGCGGGCGATGGCGCGGATCACGATGACGCCGTCGGCGATTTCCGGGATTTCCTGCTCGAAAAGGCGCTGCACGAGCTCGGCGCGGATGCGGCTGAGGACGACCTTGACGCGCGAGCCTTGCTTGCGGACCTCGTAGATGGTCGCGCGGACGCGTTCGCCGACGTGGTGCGACTCGCCGGGAATCTGCTCGCTGCGCGGGAGGATGGCCTCGGTGTTATTGAGCGAGACCGTGGCCGTGCCGCCCTCGCAGCGCTGGACGATCCCCGTCACGAGCTGCCCGCGCTCCGCGGAATACTCGTCGAACAGCGAGTCGCGTTCGGCCTCGCGGATTTTCTGGATCATCACCTGCTTGGCGGTCTGGGCGCCGATGCGTCCCACGACTTCCTCGGAGCTAAGCTCGGTGCCGCCGACGACGGCCTTGATGACGCCCGTTTGGCGGTCGACGGTGACCTTGATCTCGATCTCCTCGCCGTGGTGTTTGCGCAGCGCGGACGCGAAGGCTGCTTCGATGCCCTCAAACACGATCTCCTTGTCGATATTCTTCTCGCGGTGGATCGCGTCGACGAGCTTGAGGAGTTCGGCAGGGTTCATGGTGCGTGCGATTCCGGTCGTGGAGTGCCCCGTCCCAGGCCCGGGGCCGGCAGTGCTAGTTGGTCGCGATTTCGTTGCACCCTTCGAGGCGCTCCAGGCGGGTCACTCGTCGGCCGCTCTGGGCGTCGAACCAGTGCATTTCGTCATGGGGAATGTTGCATGAGATTGGGTCGGGCGCAGTTGCGTTTTGGATCGATCTTCCGCTCGGCGTCCGCGTGCCGCACTTCACGGCCAGACGCGCCGCGCCGAGCAGGACGTAGGCCACGATCGTGTCTCCCAGCCAGTGGCGGGCGTCCAAGGCGGCGGCACACCTGGTGCTGCACCCTTCGCCAACCAGCGGTTCGTGTTGTTCCCGTCCTTCGCCGACCTGGCTCCCCCGAACCTCGATCGCTTCCGGACGGATGCCCAGCGTGAAGCGACGTTGGCTCGCGACGGGAACCGGCGCGCCGGCCAGCGGCAGGCAAAACCCGGCCCCACGGAAGCACAACGCCGTCCCTTCGCCGCCGGACAGTTCTCCGTCCAGCAGGTTCATCGGCGGCGAGCCGAGGAACCCGGCCACGAACCGGTCGGCGGGAGCGTCGTAGACCTCCTGGGGAGTTCCCAGTTGCCGCAGGCGCCCCGCGTCGAGCACGCCGATCCTGTCTCCCAGGGCCAGAGCTTCCGCCTGGTCGTGGGTGACGTACAGCATGCAAGCGCCGAGTCGCCGGCGAAGGTCCACTAGCTCGCGCCGGGCCGTTTCGCGAAGCCGAACGTCCAGGTGCGCGAGGGGCTCGTCCAAAAGCAGCACGCGCGGCCGCCCGACCAGCGCCCGGCCCAGAGCGACACGTTGCCGCTCGCCGCCGGACAATTCGTCGGGACGACGCGCGAGCAGGCCCTCGATCGACAACATGCGGGCGACCTTCGTCACCTCGTCGTCGATCTCGGCCCACCGCGTTTTTGCTGCGGACGACCCCGTCAGGCGCGCCTTGAGCCAAGTCAGCCCGAGCCGCGACAGCCCGTTCATTCCTCCTTTCAATTCCAAGCCAAAGGACAAGTTTTTCTTCACCGTCAGGTGCGGGTAGAGCGCCAGTTCCTGGAAGACCAGGGAGACGCCGCGCCGCGCCGGCGGAAGGTTATTCACGACCTGATCGTCGATGCAGACCCGGCCGTCGTCGGGCGTTTCCAGCCCGGCGATCAGCCGCAGGGTCGTCGACTTGCCGCTGCCGCTTGGTCCCAAAAGCACCAGCAACTCGTCGTCGACGGTCAAGCTCAAATCACGAATGGCCGTCACGTCCCCCGAAAACCGCTTGGTTAAGCCGGTAAGTTCCAGGCGGGCCATGACGGATGCACGACAACCGCGTGCCTATACAGTGGAAAAAGCGCCTTGTGTGGCCGCGCAAAGCACGACCCACGCAGCGCCGTTCCGCGAACGCCGGACTCTTAAGGTCCTGTCGGCGACGCCCCGCCAGGGGGCGCTCCCCATCGGCAAGTCCTCAATCTGACGAAACTTACTGCTGCTACAGCCAAGTAAATGTATCGGTGGACACCGGGGGTGTCAAGCGGACGAGCGGCGGCAGCAGGGTTGCGAGTCATGCGGGTCGGTCCGATTGGATCGGATGTCGCGAATGTCGGCCGATGCTAGAATCTTGTTGTCCATTGCCGCGGGGTGATACGTGGCTGCGTTGCACAAACCAGTGATTCAGAAGCTGGCGGTGCTCTGGGCGTTAAGCCTGTGGCGGCGCGGCGCTGTCGGTCCGCTCAGTCTTCACAAGACACTTTTTCTTGCCGACGAGAGCGCCAAGCCAAAATGGCGTCTTTTCACCTTTAAGAAGTGGCGGCTGGGGGAGTTCAGCGATGAAATCTCGGAGGCGCTGAACAAGCTCAGAAGCGCCGGCAGGATTTCGACCTGCTTTGACGGCCCCTCGGAACGAATCAGGGCCGAATTATCCAGGCGGGAAGCCGCCGCGCTGCGGCGGTTCTTTGGGCGCTTCTTTCCCAATTGGAACCGTGAACTGCGTCGCGCATTCCGCCGATGGGCCAACCTGACGAGCGACGATATTCTTGAAATGGCCGCCAGCAACGCGACTCACAATTCCAGCCGCCGCGGTGACGTTGTTTTCGCTTCCCTGGCTCCGGATCGCATCGAACTTGATGGGCTGGACGACGACGAGGCGGAATGGCTGTCCGACCTGGTCGACGAACGCCTGCATCGCGAACTGTCGAAGCGCATCGAACGCGCGGCCAAACGCCCAGCGCACGGCGAGGATTGGCGCAGCATCTACTTCGGTCGTGGCCAGAAAAAAGAGGCCGGTGCCTGATCATGGCATCGATCGACTCTTCGTACGTGAAGCGCGAACTCAAGGCCATCGCCGCGACGAGCCAGCTCGTCAAGAAGCTCCTGCAAGAGACGTTTGAGGCCCTGGAACGCGACCCGTCGTCGTTCCCTTTGCTGGATGTCGTTCCAGAGCACGTCCGCCAGGGGTATCCGACCGCACAGCTTCGCAAGGCCTACCTGGAATCGGGCAAGCACAGCTTCAGGCTGATTTTCATTCATTGGACGTTCCCCGACAGCGACCGCGAGGACCACGTTGACATTGTTTACGCGTTCCCGCGGCGCAAGGGCTACCCGATCGACTGGGACGACGTTGAGGATTTTTTGAAAGACGCTTAGAGCTGCAATCCTCAAGGTGCGCCGCGCATGGCTGGCAGCACCGCATCCGTCGAATCCCCCAGAATCTGCACCATCCGTTCAATCTGTGCAGGTGTCGTAATAAAAGGAGGCGCCAGGTTGTACACGTCACCTCGCAACCGCGTGAACATCCCCCGCTCCTGCGTGGCTGCGTGGATCCTGGGGCCGATTTTGGACTCCGGCGGAAACTCGGCCTTGGTCTTCTGGTCGGCGACCAACTCGACGGCGGCCATCAGGCCCAGCCCGCGGACGTCGCCCACGTTGGGATGCGCCGCGAGCGTCTTCAGGCGCGAAAGGAGCAGTTGCCCCAATTCCGCAGCCCGCTGCACCAGCCCTTCGCGCTTGATGATGTCGAGGTTGGCCAGCGCGACGGCGCAACCCGTGGGATGCGCAGAGTAGGTGTAGGCGTGCATCCACGTCCGCTGGTCCGTTGCGGCGTCGATGGCCTCTGCAATCTGGTCGCTCACGCCGATCCCGCCCAGCGGAAAGTAGCCGCTCGTGATCGCCTTGGCGAAGCTGACGATGTCCGGCTTGATGCCGTACCGCGAGAGGGCAAACCAGTCTCCCGTCCGGCCGAAGCCCGTGATCACTTCGTCGGCGATCAGAAGGACGTTGTGTCGGTCGCAAATCTGGCGGATGCGCGGCCAGTAGTCGTCTTGCGGAACGATCACGCCGCCGGCCCCTTGCACCGGCTCGCCGATGAACGCCGCCACGGTCTCCGGACCCTGGCGGAGGATTTCTTCTTCCAACAGGTCGGCCGCAGCCTGGCTGGGCGTGCGACGGTCGCTCGTGTCGCGCGGGGTGAACGTGAAACGTAGGGGTACGGGCTTTCGATGTGCGAGAAGCCCGGCACGCGCGGCTCGAACATCGGCCAGTACGACTCCAGGCCCGTGGCGGTCATCGCGGCCAGCGTCGTACCGTGGTAGGCGAAGCGGCGGCTGATGAATTTGACCTTCTCAGGCCGCCCGGCCGTCTTCCAAAAGAATCGCGCGGTCTTGAAGGCGGCCTCGTTCGATTCCGACCCGCCGCAGGTGAAGTAAAACCGCCGGATGTTCGGATAACAGATCTCCGACAGCCGCTCGGCCAGCTCGATCGCCGGCGGATTGGTCGAGCCGGCGTAGCAGGTGGCGTAGGCCAGCGTGGACATCTGGCGGGCGGCGGCGTCGGCCAGCTCCTTGCGGCCGTGGCCGACGACGACGTTCCACAGGCCGGCCAGCGCGTCGAGGAACGCCTTGCCGTTCTGGTCGTAGACGACCGCGCCTTCGCCGCGCATCCAGACGTGGGCCTGCGCCTGCGCCTGCTTGTTGTGCAGCGAGTGAATGAGATGGGCCAGGTCGCGGTCGAGGATGGTGGGCATGGTTGCCTCCGTCGGCGAGCGGGGAACGTCAGCCCCCCGGTGACTCGCATTCACAGGGGTCGCAGACTCGCGCGTGCGTTTAGCGGCCGCCGCCCTTGATTCGCATATAGCCCCGAAACCCGCCGCCGTGTTGCCGGCCCTGGTTGCGGTCATGGGGCCAGAACCAGAACAGGAGCACGAAGGGGAGCAGAATCAACGCGATTCCGATCGCGATTTTCCACCAGTCCATAATCGAACCGTTTCGGCAGCATCCTAAGCGCGCTTGACCACCGACAACAAGAACGTCGGATTCAGCGCCTCGAACCGAATCCGCTCCAGTTGGTACGTCCCGCGGGCCACGTTGATCAGCCAGACCTTGACGCTGGGCGCGTGGCCGTGCATCACCGCGTGGACCTCGCCGACGTTCTCGATGCTGGCCACGTTGGCCACGAGCCGGCCGCGGGGCCGGAGCCGGCGGTAGGCCTCGTCCACAATGCGCCGGATTTCGCGGCCCGTCCCGCCGACGAAGACCGCGTCGGGATCGGGCAGGTCCTTCCAGGCATCCGGCGCGCGGCCCAAAACCGGCACGAGATTCGCCACGCCGAACGTGGCCGCGTTGGCGCGGATGAGCTGGTGGTCGTCGGCGTCCATCTCGATCGCGTAGATCGTTCCCTGGGCGGCGATCTGCGCCGCCTCGACGGCCACCGAACCGCTGCCGGCCCCCACGTCCCACACGATGCTCGCGGGCGACAGGTCCAGTTCGGCGAGGGCCAGGCTGCGGACCTCGGCCGGCGTGAGCAAGCCCTGCTTGGGCTTCGATTGCAAAAACGCCTCATCCGGATTGCCAAAAAGGCGCTTGCCCACGCGGTCGCTCGGCCGGTCCGGGGCGCCGGGTTTGCGCACCAACACCAGCACGTTGAGCGGGGCGAACTCCTGCCCGACCAGCTCCTTGAGCTGCGCGTGCGTCACGCGCTCGTCGGGCGAGCCCAGGTTTTCGCAGACGTAGGCCGAGAAGTAATCGATGCCGCGGGCCAAGAGTTCGCGGGCGACGACGGCGGGCGTGGCCGTTTCGCTGGTGAAGAGTCCCACCGTCCCGGCGATGCGAATCCGCTCCAGCACCGTTTCCAGCGGGTGGCTGGCCAGGTTCGTCAGGTAGGCGTCTTCCCAGCTTTCTTTGACGCGGGCGAAGGCAAGCTGCATGCTGCTGACGTGCGGGACGACCTCAAAATGTTCCTTGCCGATTTTGTCGCACAGGTAGCGGGCGACGCCGTAAAAGAGCGGGTCGCCCGAGGCCAGGACGACGATCCGCGAATCGGGCCGGGCCGCGATGATCCGCACGACCGGGTCGAGGTCGTCGGCCACGATGTGCCGCTGCTGCTTGCCGGCGGGGACGCGATTGAGCGTCGGCTCCGCGCCGATGAGCAGGTCGGCCTGCTGGATCAATTGGCGCGCGTGCGTGGTCAGGCCGTCGAGGCCGTCGTCGCCGATGCCGACGATGTGGATTTTTTGCCGGAGAGCCACGGTCGATCCTCGCAGTCGATCCTTGCAGGGAACGGTCAGGCAGGGACGATTCTACTGCCTGGCAAGGTCAAAGAAAGGGCAGCCGGCGCAATCGCGCGACCGCGCCGACGGACAGCGGCGAAACGGCAGGGAAAGTAGAGTTTTCGTAGTATGCATCCAGGATGCCGAGTAGCCAGGCCGGCAGTACGCGGGTCTGCGCGTTTTTTCACTTGGCGCGCGGTTGGCAGTTTGCGGAATTTGCTTGAAGTCGACTTGGCGATCCGCTAGATTCGCGCTCAGCGCGCGGACTCCAGGAGGCATCATTTCACGAGTCGCGCGAGGGCGACGGATTGCTCGCACTCTACAAGCTGCGGAGAAGAACCATGGGTAGCCGCCGCCCCCGGCCGTTAGCATCAACGATTCGGCGGCTTTCGAAAGCGACGGCGAAGTCCAGCTTTTGGTGAGCCTCTCCGGCGTTACGAGCCAGGACGTTGCCGTAACGTATTACACCGCAGACGACTCGGCGGTCGCCCCTGATGACTACGACGCGTCTGGCATTGAGCAGGTCATCATCCCCGCGGGCAGTACTTCCGCGACGATCAACATCTCCATCGTGAATGACCTATCCGTCGAAGGCGTCGAGTCGTTTCGCGTCCACTTGGTCAGCGCGCAAGGAGCGCTGGTCGACGACGGGACGGCGATTGCGGACATCATGGACAACGACGATCCCGACGCGCCCATGTTGCTCGTCGACGTCCTCGACACGACGGTGTTTGAAGATGGCGGTACGGCGGTTTTTTACGCGACGCTGGAAGGCGGAGTTTCCGAACAAGACATTCTCATCACGTACGCGACCCGCGACGATTCGGCGGTTGCGCCGTCGGACTACGGAGGGACAAGCTTCGCGCAAGTCGTCTTGCCCGCCGGTGCTTCTTCGGTGCCGATTCAGGTGCCGATCGTTGACGACGGTGACGCGGAACCAGACGAATGGTTCAGGCTGGAAGTGATCGACGTTGCCGGCGCGCTGATCGGGCGCGGAGTCGCCTTTTGCCAGATCGTGGTCAACGATGGGACGGCAACGGGACCTCGTGTGTCGATCGACGACGTCACCGTAGACGAATCTGCCGGCGCGGCGACGTTCACAATCACGCTCGAGGGCGGACCACTTCAGCAGGACGTGACCGTCAACTACACGACGAAGGAACGCGACGCCGATCCTGCCACTGGCCAACGGTTCTCAGGAACTGCCCGTTCCAACAAGGACTTTCAGTCAGCCGCGGGACAAGCAGTCATTCCCGCCGGTCAGAACTCGGTTCAGATTCCCGTGACCATCATCGACGACCTCACGTTTGAGCCGACGGAAGTCTATTTCGTGGAGATCGCAGGCGTCACTGGCGCCGGAATTGCCGATGGCAGCGGGCTGGGCACGATTTACGACAACGATTCGCCGCCGACGGTGTCCCTTAACGTCGGGGCTAACCAACGGGACGTCGCCGAGGGGCGCGTGGCGAAATACTACGTTCACTTGTCCACCGCGAGCGAGAAGCCCGTCCTGGTCAAGTTCAAGACGGTGCCTGGCTCAGCGGCTACCGGCCTCGATTACGAAGCGCACGACGAGATCTTGCGATTCAACCCAGGGCAGACTACCAAGGAAGTCAAAGTCAAGACGGTTGACGACCAGGGGCCGGAGCTGACGGAATCATTCACTGTCACGCTGTCCAATCCTGTGAACGCCACGCTGGGCACCGCGGTGGACGCAGGCAACATTTACGACACCGTCGTCGTGATCACCGGCGACTTCTTTGCCGTCGAAGGGACGGAAGACACGGTCGCGCTGACGTTTGTGTATTTGGGCGACCAGACGCTGGCAACGCCGCTGAACGTGTATTACCAGGTGGATTGGACCAGCACAGGTGGGCCGGCGCCCAAGCCGGTAACGGCGGCCGCCTCTCCCAACGACATTGTCGCGGGCGATCGCGCAGTGCTGTTGAATCTGCCTCAACAAGACTACGGCACGGTCCAGATCCCCGCCGGACAGAACTCCGCCACAATCACACTCCACGCGGCGGCTGACACGCCCGAAGGCGATTTGGAGACATTTGTGGTGACTCTCGAAACGACGATCCCGGGAACAAGCACGCCGGCGGGGTACGACGTCATTCCTACGCCGACCGACCTGAAGGGCACCAAGCCGACGTTCAACGGCACGGACTCGGCCACGTGTACAATCGTTGAGGACATCACGCTTTTCGCCGCCTACAACGACGAAGCAACGCTGGTTGATCCAGTTCAGTCGCCCAACCCCGGCATTCACGAGAACGACGTCCGACAGGGCCAGGTGGGCGACTGTTACTTCCTGGCCGCCGTGGCCGCCCTCGCGAGGGAGAATTGGCAGGCGATCTACGACATGATTGAGGACCACGGCGACCACTACATCGTCAAGCTGCACGACACCAGGAACGTCTACGGCACTGGGTGGCAGCCTTTCAGCGACCTCGAGGAAATCCGCATCGACAAGGAAGATCTGCTGAACCGCGGTCCGGACATGGCCAACCTTTCGTTCGATTGGGACACGTCTACCGGCAAATGGGAGGTGTGGAACGTCGTGTTGGAGCAGGCGTTTGCCAAGTTGCACGAAGGCCAAGCGGCTATCACCGCATTGGTACTGGAGACTCGGTGGCTTACGCCTGGAGCGTCCTGACCGGGAACGACTGGGAGTGGCACGACTCGAGCGACTACGCGACCGACCAGGCGCTCTTCGACGCGATCAAGGCTGCACTGGACAATGGGGACCAGGTCGTCATTTCGACTTGGGACGAAACGAAGGCGGGGAATGCGGCGAGTGACCACGGCTACGTCGTCGATAGCGTCGACGTCGCAGGCAAACGCATCCGCGTCTACAACCCCTGGGGCCAGTACGAGTGGATTCCACTTGACAATCTGAAGAACTCTGCGGCCGGGATTACGGTCCTCAAGTAGAGGCGATTGGCAACATGACAAACCTCTGCTGTGTTTTGCCCTTCGTTTTGCGCCGGCGCGTCCTGCTGTACTTCGCGGGACTGACGCTCGTGACATTGCCCGGCGTGCTGGCCGACGATTTTCCGCGGCGCGTGGAGAAGCTCCTTCCGCCGGATGTGTTCCAGATGGTGAGGGGAGAAAAGGGGAAGCCGCGGACGCTACCGGCATCGCCCATCCATAGCGCCGGGCTGGCCCCGTTTCGCGACGCCAGCATCGCCGATCGCGTCTTGACGGTGTGGGGCAGCGCCCCGCGCGAGTACCTTTCCTACGCCTCCTCCGGGGACTTTGCTGTCCAATTCCCAAACGAGACAAAGCCCGGCGACGTGCTAGCGATGCTGGGGCCGCCTTGCTGTGCCGTCTACCGCTTCAGCGCCGCAAGTTACAAGTTTGAGAGAATTCCCGAAGCGGAACTGGACGAGGATCTGCGTGTAATCCGCGCGGGCTACGCTGTGCCAGTCGGCTGCTGCGGGCGACTCCACACGCAGTTCTTCGACGTCACTGAAATCAGGCAGCGCGGCGACGGGTCGCGCGAACCGGCAGCCACGCTCGTGATCCACCCGGTTCGGGTGTTGAATGTTCCCGAGGCGCCGCCGCGCAAGGTCACCGTCGCCGCTGGCGACAACGTGACGTTCGGCACGGCCGACCGGCAGGCCACATACGAAGTGTTGCGCGTGGTCCCTCAAGACGCCAAGCGGCAGGTGGTCGGCTGGGTAGAGTTCAACCCCTTCCCTCGTCTCGAGACCAAGCTCCAGGCTCAACCCGACGAGCTAACAGTGGAGCGCGCGCCGCGGTCAAAACCCAGGAACGACCCCACGGAAATGGCGGCGCAACATCGTGCGTGGTTGGACCGCCAGCATCCCGCGACCGGCGCAGAAGGAGGGCTGAATCTCCGGGTTCAGCTTGCGCTGGACCGCCTTTCGTCGAAAGACCTGCTGCGCCTGCCGATGGAGGATTTCTTCGACTACCGCACGTACTATCTGGACTTCAAGCCCGGCGACGTCGTGCCGCTTTTGGGTCCCCTCGACACGGCGCTCTATTGCGTCCAAACAGTTGAAACGCTGGCCAACGACCAGCGCAAAATGACATTCAAGAAGGTCGCCGATGCTAAGGCATATGCCGCGATTCGGCCGGGCCGCGAGTCGTACTGTATTCCGCTGCGCGGCGCCGGCCAAATGCAGCGGCACGAGATCCTTGTGAAAGAAATCATGCCGGCTGACGCCGGCGCGAAGCCGCCGGTTGCCAAGATCGAACTACCGGCCTTGGAGACTGGACGGCTGACGTACCGCAAAGTCGAGGAGTCGGACCTCGTGGCGCGCGAGCTCACCGTCCGCGCCGGCGACATCCTCGAATTGAAACACACGCGCCACAAAGTGCTCCGTGTCGTTGCGCCCGATCCTGAGCGGCAGATCGTGGGGTGGGTCGAACTCGATCCGTTCCCAGTGAAGGACGATAGGAAGCCTCTTGCGGAAGACGCTCGCTGAATATTGTTCACGCGACGTGCGGGTGATCGACTGAGCGGGGAGGGCGTGCGAAGCAATCGCGCAGATGCCGACATCGCCACAGTCTTTGGCGCCGACGCGGTTGTGGCTGGCAACAAGGTTGCGCTGCATGAAGTCGGCCACCAGATCCTGCAGCCAGGCGCACCGGACACGATGAACAAGAAGGACAAGAGTGGACACCGGGGAGAGTCAGCCACGCGGCGGAACGACGGAACCTACGTCGGCGGGATCACGAAATACTATCGCGCCGACAACAAAGACAGCGCGGATTGGGAGCCGACTGTGAACATCATGAGTCCTGACGCCCACTTTGTTCCGATGGAAAACGGGAATGCGTTCATTCCGGGCGATCCGAATGCGACGGCGGGGCCCATCGACCGCTTTTACTTCTACGCAGGCGACGTCGCCTACATGCGCCTCCAGAGGTACTCGCCCGGGCGCCGTCGTTGAGGGTGACACCATGAACGCAAAATCAGGACAGACGCCGCCTCGCAGCATCACTCGCGCCGACGTCGGTGCACACCGGCTCGTGCGTTGGTTGGTTCCTGTGGCTTGTGCCGTAGCGGTGCTCGTTAACCGTTACTCCACGGCAGACGACGCTCGTGCAAAACGCGAACTGCCGCCGCCTGCGCCGAACCGCGCCTGGATGCTCGTGCAGCAAGCGCCGAACCCCGTGGAAGTCCAGCAAGCGATCGATCAGGCGCTGCCCGTCTGGCGAAACCCGCCCGATGAGAGTGCGGAGTACGAAGCGGTGTCTGTCCTGTTCGGGCAATTCGACGCGCTTCGCCGATACGATCCTCCTGAGAGGGTCAAGCAATTGCTCGTGGCGCGCGGTCTGCGATACCGCAATCGGGAATCGAGGCAAGAAGCTGCATGGGCCTTCCAATACCTGTTGGAAGATGATCTTGCCACTCTCATTCCCCTAATGTGCGATGCTTTGAACGATCCTCAGCGGAACGTGCGCCAGCAGGCAGTGTACTCGCTGGAGCACGCGATCCGGGTGCTGGAGATCGGGCCGGACCACCAGGAATGGGATGGCAAGAAAACGTCGCACATGAAGGAGCACGTCAGAGTGCACGGCGACGGGTATCTCGACGAAATCGTGGAGCTTTTGGTTACGAAGGCACTAACGGACGAACACCAAGAGGTCGCCGAATGTGCGATCGTGGCGTTGCCGTCTAATGACTGGGCAACGCCCAACGCCAGGCGACTTCGCGCCCTCAATCGCGTGCTGGCGAAAGGGCAAGTTCATCGCGAGTCGCGCGACACGGCCGAAGACCTTCGGGACAAGTGGGCCGAATTACTTGCCAAGCAAGCGGCGCAGCAGCCCGCAAACGCGCAGGGCGCACAGCCGCAACCGCCAGGCGCAGGCGACGTTGAGGAAGGGATTGAGCGCGCGCTCGCCGTTTTGCGCAATCCGCCCAACGACGAGGCCGAGCTGCAGGCCGTTTACGTGCTGTTCGGAAAACCGGACGACAAACAACCCATTCTGCCCCCCGAGAAAATCGCCAAATTGCTCGTCGCCCGTGGGCTGGATTACAAGAATTGGAAATCGCGCTATTCCGCGGTCCGTGCGTTTCCCTACTTCTTGGAGAACGACGTCCCGCGGCTCATCGTCCTCCTCCGCGACGCTCTGAACGATCCGAAGTGGCAGGTGCGCCTTGAAGCCGTTTGTTCGCTCATCCAGGCGATGAGCGTCGTCGCCTCCGGACCGACCGCGAAGCACTGGACCCCGGAGAAAAAGGCCCAGATCGGAAAGGACTTCAAAGAGCACGGCCAGGAATACCTGGACCAGATGATCGACCTCATGATCACGAAGGGCCTGACCGACGAACGCCGCGACGTGGCCGACCTGGCCCACGGGGCCTTGATGTCGCCCTTCGACGACGTCAAGCCCAACGCGATCCGCCTGCGAGCGCTGGAGCGTGTGATCGCGAAACGTCAGGTTAACTTCTGGTGCGAAGACGCCGTCGGCGAACTGCGCGATGCGTGGGTCGACTCGATGAATCGCCGCGCGCCCGCCCCCAACGGCGGCCGCTGAGCCGGCGCGTCGCTGCGTCAGGTCACCGGCTCGACCAGGAAGTCCGAGTCGTCCCGGTCGCGGGGGGCGGTGGAAAGCCAGGGCGGTTGCCAGCCGGCCTCGTCCAGCGTGCGGCCCAGCTCGTCGAGCGATTGGACGACGAGGTCCGGGCCGTAGGCGTAGCGCGGCAGGTCCTCCAGGCGCGTGCCGCCGCTCAAGACGAGCACCGTATGGAAGCCGAGCTGCACACCGCCCAAAATGTCGGTCTCCATCGTGTCGCCGATCATCGTCGTTTCGTCCGTGGCCAGGCGCAGCTCCTTGCGGGCGGCGCGCATCATGATCGGGCTGGGCTTGCCGACGCTGAAGGCCCTCACGCCCGTGGCGATCTCCAGCATGGCCGTCATCGCGCCGCAGCCGGGGCGAAGTCCGTGTTGGGTGGGGCAGTTGGGGTCGAGGTTCGTGGCGACGAGCTTCGCCCCGGAGAGGACCATCCGCACGGCCGCCTCGACCAGCTCCAGGTTGAACGTTCGCCCTTCGCCGACGACGACGAAATCGGGGTCGTGGTCGACGACAGCGTAGCCGTTCTGGTGGAGCGCGGTCAAGAGGCCCCCTTCGCCGATGACGAAGGCCGTGCCGCCGGGCTTTTTCTGGGCCAGGAAGCGAGCGGTGGCCATGGCGCTCGTGAAGATGTGCTGGTCTTCGACGTCGATGCCGATGCGCGCGAGCTTGGCGACGACGTCGCGGCGCGTCCGCTGGCTGTTGTTGGTGAGGAGCAGAAAGGGGATTTCGCGGGAGCGAAGCTGCGCGATGAAATGGTCGGCCCCCGCGATCAGCTCGCTGCCGCGATAGAGGACGCCGTCCATGTCGATGAGGAAGCCAAACGTTTCGGCCCTGCCCTTCCGCTCCATACGAGGGACCCTCGGGGACGGTGGAAACGGGCCTGGGGGCACGAGTACGCGACCCCAGCCACGTCCCGTTTCCGCGCCGAGGCGCGAGGCATCGGGACGGGGAGATCGTAGTGCAATCCGTGTGCCAGGAGCCGGGCAGCGCGAAGCGGCGGGCGCAATCACTTGCGCGGCGAGTTCTTTCGACGACGACCCATTGGACACGGGTTCGACGAAAGCGCGATCGGATTGCCTGGAAAATGGGCAGTCGTTTTTCCTCGTGCTCATCTTCGTCGCCGCTGCCGACCGCCGCCCCGAATGTCGCCGGCGCGATCTATGTCCGCACCATCTGCTCCAGCACAAAATACCCCGCCGGCGACATTCCCATGCACCGATACGTCGCCTGGCCGGTGTGGTTCTGCTCGTCGACGTAGAGCCGCAGGCCGACGACGTCGCCCCGGCCGGCGGCCTCCCGCATTACGTGCTCGTGCAGCGCCCGGTAAACCCCCCGTCGGCGAAACTCCTTCTCCACGTAGACGCTCTGGATCCACCAGAACCAGCCGTCGCGCCAGTCGCTCCACTCGGTCGTGAGCATCAACTGCCCGACCGGGCGCTCGCCATCGCAGGCCAGAAAGTACCGCCCCTTGACGGGATCCTGAAGCAGCCGCGCCACGCCGCGCAAAAGCGCCTGGCGGTCGAGGGCCTTCGACTCCGACTCAAAGGCCAGGCGCAGGTTGTACTCGACGACCAGGTCCAGGTCGGCCGGCAGGGCATCTCGAATCCGCCACGCAATAGGTTCGTTCATGGAGCAAGTTCGCCGCGGGTTGAGGGACACAGCTCAAAAAAGGCTAACCAACCGGGCGGTGTTTGTCATCTCTCGACTCCCACGGACACTACCCTCCAGCGCGCGGCGCTGCCGGCTTCAAGCCCGCCGGTTGCATCCGGGGGGACTCACGCCTGCCGCTCGATTGCCACGATCTCGGGCAGATCCTCCTTCACCGCCACGCCGCTTTGCTTTAGGGCGATCATCTTCTCGGCGAGCGCCACGATCCGCAGGGCGGCGGACTCGCAGCTTACGCCGCGCTCATGGATGTTGGAGATGAGGTTCCGCTTTGCGTCGGTGTGCCCCGCTCGCGGCCGGTAAGCCATGTACGCCGACAGGCTCTCGGCCGTGGCCAGCCCCGGCCGCTCGCCGATCAAGAACACGGCCACGGCCGGATCGAGCAGCTCCCCCACGTCGTTCAGCACGCCCACCCGGCAATGCCGCACGACCAGCGGCCTGCCCACGGCCAGGCCGCGTTTTTCCGCCTGCTCGATCAAAAGCGGCAAGAGCCGCGGCACTTGCCTGGCCACCGCCGCGGCCGACAGCCCGTCGCCCACGACGATTTGCAGGTCGGCTTCGCGCGGGCAGCGCTCACTGACGAGGGCCTTGGACTGCGGCGAGAGCCGCCGGCCCAGGTCGGGCCGCATCAGGAATTCGTGTTTGCCGGCGGCCTCGGTTTGCACTTCAGAAATCGCGTGCTGCGCGCAAAACTTCGCCCCCAAGTCGCGCTCGATGTCCAACTCCGCCATCACGGCATCGAGGGCCGCGGCATGGTCGCGCCGCAGCTCAAGCTGCGTCTGCGTCCTATAAGCCGGCCCGCAGCGGCCGACGAGCACCCGCGCCGACGTCCGCGCTTGCACTTCCGCCAGGAAATGGTCGAGCGTCGCGTCGGCGGGCGACGAAACGGCCCCATCGGCTCCGGAGACCGGCCCGCCCCGTGTCAGTTTGCCCGTCTTTGGCGCCTCATTCGACATTTGCACTCACCTCGTCGGTCTGCCGTATAGTTTCGGCGCGCTGCAACCGAGGATGCAAGCGGTATTGCAGAAAAGAACGCGTCCTGAGGCGGGGGGCACGAACGTCGCCCAGCGCAGGCTGTTTGGCATCTTCTGACTCCGCGGGCGTGCAACTGCCCAGGCCGCGGCCCGCCTTTGCCTTCCCCACACCGCGAAAGCGGTTACGATAGAGGCAGCCGTCCAGCGGCCCTGCGTTGCGCCTTTCGCACTTTGGGCGGGCTGCAATGACGGATGAGGCGCTATGTCGCTGCCGACCTACCCCTGCCGCCGCCTTGCTCCGCCGCCGCTCACGCGGCGCGAGATGCTCTCGCAGTCTGCGATGGGGTTTGGCGCCATTGCATTGGCCTCGGTTCTGGCCGACGAAGGTCGTGCCGCGCCTCTCGAACCGGCTGCCGGCTCGTCGCTCGCGGCCCGGCCGGGACATTACCGCGGCCGCGCGAAGTCGGTGATCTTCCTCTACATGGACGGCGGCCCGTCGCAGGTTGATACTTTCGACCCCAAGCCCCGCCTCGCCAAGGACGACGGCAAGCCCTTCGCGGCCAAAATCCTCCCCACGCAGTTCAATAACAACGGCAGCACTTTCGGCAGCCCCTGGAAGTTCCGGCAATGCGGCCAGTGCGGCACGCCCGTCAGCGAGCTCTTCCCCTTCGTCGCCCGGCACGTCGACGACCTGGCCGTCATCCGCTCGATGACCTCCAAGTTTCCTGAGCACACGAACGCCAATTACTTCCTGCACACCGGCCACGGCCAGCAAGGCCGGCCCAGCTTCGGCGCCTGGACCGCGTATGGGCTAGGAAGCGAATCCCAAAACCTCCCGGCCTACGTCGTCCTCAACGGCGGTCTCATTCCGCCCGGCGGGCTCGACAATTTCAACAGCGGCTTTCTGCCCGCCACGTTTCAAGGCTCCGTCTTTGGCCACAGCGACCCGCTCGTGGCCAACATCCAGCCCGCCGAAAAAACCCGCGGCCAGCAGCTTGGCAAGCTCGATCTGATGAGAAAACTCGACCGCGAGCGGCAAGAGCGGCTGGGCCGCGAGCGCGAGATCGAGTCGGCCATCGTCAACCACGAGCTGGCCTATCGCATGCAAATGGCCGTCCCGGAGCTGACCGACCTCTCGCAGGAGACGGAGGCGACGCGCCGGCTGTACGCGCTCGACTCCTCGTACGAGCCGACGGCGATCTATGGACGGATTTGCCTTTTAGCGCGGCGTCTTGTGGAGCGGGGCGTGCGCTGCGTGCAGCTCACCTGCCCCAGCGTCGGCGCCGACCGCTGGGACCAGCACAACGACCTGGTGACCGGCCACACGAACAACGCCAAGGCCGTCGACCAGCCGATCGCCGGCCTGTTGACCGACCTCCAGCAGCGCGGCCTGTTGGACGAAACGCTCGTCGTCTGGAGCGGCGAGTTCGGCCGCACGCCCTTCGCCCAGGGAACGGGCGGCCGCGACCACAACCCCTTCGGCTTTTCGCTGTGGCTGGCCGGCGGCGGGGTGCAGGGGGGCGTCGTTTACGGCGCGACCGACGAGTTCGGATACCACGCCGTGGAAAACGTCCTGGAGATCCACGACCTGCACGCCACGATGCTGCACCTTTTGGGTATCGATCACCTGAAGCTGACCTACCGCTTCAGCGGCCGCGACATCCGCCTCACGGACGTTCACGGCAAGATCATCGAGCCGATCCTGGCCTAAGGAGCGGCCGAAGAATAACTTCCCGAATTGTCGCCTTTCGCGGAGCGAAAGACGACATTTGTTTTTCGTTCGACCCTAATCTTGCTTCTTCGCCGCCGGCTCGTCGTGGACAATCTGCCCCGAATCCAGCTTCTGCTTCCACGACCGCACGCTGCTCCGCTGATCGGTCGCCGTCAGCCGGTAGCTGCCGGTCGTGCCCGTGATGTCGCGCAAGCAGTTGATGGCCAGCACGCGGAAGTCAAGATTCGGGTGCTCGAGGTAATCGACGAGCTTCTGGGCTTGCCCTTCCATGGTGAGCTGCTCGTTGGAGTAGCCCCACAGCATGCGGAACAGCTCGTCGCCGTCGCTGCGACGGACGCTTTCGAAGGCTGACTTGACCTGCACTGCCCGCTCCGACCCGAGATTGACGTGCAGCCGCAAGGTCTCCAGGTGGGCGTTCCACGCGCCGACCTGCGTCTTGTTGTTCAGCGCCGCCACGAGCGGCTCCAGCACGTCCACGGCCGCCAGCGACCGGATCGCCAGCGCCTGCACCTCCGGCCGGCGATGGTCGGTCAGCTCCAACAAACCCCTCACCAGCGACCGGCCCTCGACGGCCTGTCGCCGCAATTCGTCGTTGAAAACGTCGGCCGCCGACTTGTCGATGTCCCTGAGCAGATCAGACGTCATCCAGGCGGGGGCCTTCTCGGCGACGGGGCCGTCGGCGCCCAGCGTCAGCCTTGCCGGCGCCGTCAGGTCGTGCGCCCGCCCCGCTTCCTCCCACGTGATCTGGCCGGCGGCGGAATACACGTCCACCACGAGCGGCTTGGGATGCGCGACGGGATCCACGCCGCGGCGCTCCTGCGGCCGCGCCTCCACGACCAGCGTGGCCGCCACGTCGCGCAGCACGACGAGCGCGTCGTGGCCGGCCACGCGCACCAAGAACTTCGTGTCCAGGTCCGAGGTGGTCGTCACCACGATCCGTCCGTGCCGCAGGTCCAATCGCGGCGTCTTGCCGTCCTCGGCCAGATCGAGCGCCATCTCGGACTCGCTCAGCAGATAGACCGTGACGCCCGACTTGAGACTGATGCTGTTGCGAAACGTCGGCGGAGAGATCAGCCGGTCGCCTGGCGAAACGGTTCCCAGCACCGGCAGCAGCCGCCACGGCTGCCCAGCCGCCTCGGAACTGAACATCGGCGTAGGCGAAACGAGCTTGCCCATCACGGCGCGCTCCGCCGGCTGAGCGGGCGGCGGCTTTTCGGCGGACGTGCCCGCCGCCGGCAGCGGCTCCGGCACCGGCGGCTTCAATTCGGGTTTGTCCGTGAGCGGGTCGCCCGCCGGCGCTGCGCCAGCCGGCGTGGACGCGGCGGGGGTTCCCTGCGATTCGCCCGGAGTCTCCCCCGGCGTCGCGGCACTCGGCGTGGACGTGCCGTTCTCCGGACCGGCCTTGTCTGTGCCGTTCTTGTCCGTCCCTTGAGTCTTTGCTGTGGTCGGCGTCGCGGACGGTGTGCTCGACGGACCGCTCGTCGCCGGACCCTCGGCGACCATCGCCCCGCCGCCGAACATCGACCGCAGCCACGACGGATTGATGGCCATCACGACCACCCCGCCCAAAACGACGAACAGCACGAGCGCCACGGCGATCCGCCATCCGGTGCCGCTGGGTTGCTTCGCCAGGTAATCGGGCAGCTCGGCCCCTTCGCGGGCGGACGCCGACTCCGCCAGGCCGTCGCCGTCGTCGGAACGGCGCGCCCGCGCCGCCGGCGCCCCTTGCCGCGCCTGCTGCACTTCCTCGTCGTGCCGGGCCAAGAGCTTGTACATCCGCTGCCGGGCGGAGGTCTCGATTTCGGCCGGCTCGCCAAGCACCAAGGCCAGCGTCTGATGGCAGCAGGCGACTTCCGCCAGGTGGCCGTCCGATTCGAGACAGACCTTCTCGAAGTCGGCCACGCGGTCCATGTTCAAGGCGTTGTCCAGGTATTCGGCGACGGTGTTGGGATCGAGCCCGCCGCCCCGGCCCACAAGCGTGGGGGCGCCCAAGCGCGGCCGGCGCATGACGTCGCGAATGCGGTGGACGACGTTCGTGGCAAACTCGCTGTTTTCGATCTTCGAGCCAATGTCCTTGGCGTCCGCCGGTTCCAAAAGATCGTCCAGGTAACAGAGCATCGTCCGCAACGTGAGTCGCATGTCGCTGTCTCCGCTGTCAGAAAGCGGTCGTGGCCGCAAGTCGCTTGCAGGCCAATCTTTGAGACGCTATCGCCGCCAGCAAATGAAGGGGCGCCCTTAAGGAATAGTGGCGGTTGGAGCCTTAATCCGTGCAAGGTTGCGAAGAGTTTTCCCAGAAAACTGCCGAATCACGAGCGCGTCGACGGCAGAATGGCAGGCGAGCCGCCGCCCTTACGAGCGTTGGCCGCGCCAGCGGAGCCAGTGGTCCGCCAGGACGATCGCCACCATGGCCTCGGCCATAGGCACGAACCGGGGCAGGAGGCACGGGTCGTGGCGGCCCTTGGTGCGGATCGTCGTGCTGTCACCGCCCTTGGTGATCGTCTCCTGCGCGCGCGGCAGGCTGCTCGTGGGCTTAACGGCGGCTCGCAGGACGAGCGGCATGCCGGTCGTGATGCCGCCGAGCATCCCGCCGTGACGGTTGGTGCGGGTGGCCACGCGCAGCTCGCCGCCGGTCCCGCGCTGGGCCGTGAACACGTCGTTATTCTGGCTGCCGCGCAGCGTCGCGCAGCCGAAGCCGATTCCGTATTCCACCCCCAACACGGCCGGCAGGCTGAACAGCGCTTTGGCCAGGTCGGCCTTGATCTTGTCGAACACCGGCTCCCCGAGACCGGCCGGAATGTTCGCGGCCACGACCTCCGCCGCCCCGCCGATCGAATCCTGGTCCTTTCGCATCGCCTCGATCAGCTCGATCATTTTGGCCGCTGCGGCCGGGTCCGGGCAGCGCACGATGTTCGGCTCGCCGCCGGGGAGTTTTTCGACTTGCTCAAGCGTCACAGCCGCCGGGTCGGGAATATTCGCCCGAATATCGCCGACCTGCACGACGTATCCCACCACGCGTCCGCCGAACGCCTCGGCGAGGACCTTTTTGGCCACGACCCCCGCCGCCACGCGGACGGTCGTCTCGCGCGCGCTCGATCGCCCGCCGCCGCGATAGTCGCGGAAACCGTACTTGGCGTCGTAGCTGTAGTCGGCGTGCCCCGGCCGGTAAAGCTCTTTGATGTCTTCGTAGTCGCGGCTGCGCTGGTCGCGGTTGCGAACGAGAATCGCCAGGCTCGTCCCGGTCGTCCTCCCCTCGAACACGCCCGAAAGGATCTCCGGCACGTCCGGCTCGTCGCGGGCCGAAACGATGGCGCTTTGGCCCGGCCGCCGCCGCGCCAGGTCCACGTGCAAGTCCTCGACCGACAGCGCCAACCCCGGCGGCACGCCGTCGATGATGACCACGTACGCCGGCCCGTGGCTTTCGCCCGCCGTCGTGATCCGGAACGCCTGTCCAAATGAGTTGCCGGCCATGCACTTATTGTAAGTGCCCAGCGACGAGCGAGGAATGTCAAGCGCCGACGCCTTCCAATCCCACGGCCTGCGGTAGCGCCTGGAAGCCGGTCCTGCGTCGCTTGCCTCTCGGGGAGCGACGTATACGATGGGCGGAGAGGAGGCCGCCATGTCCACTCTCATCCCGCGATCGCATCGCTATTCGGTAGAAGAATTCTTTGCTCTCGTCGGATACCGTGGGAAGACCGAATTGATCGACGGCATTGTCCGTGCGCACGCCGTGCAGGATTTTCCGATCAACAGCCTGGCGCTGTGGCTCGCACGAGTGATGGCCGAATTCGTCGATCGGCGCGATTTGGGAGAAGTGCACACGGCGCCGGTCGCCTATTGGCTCGAAGACCGCGCCATTCAGCCGGACATTTCGTTCATCTCGAAGCGTCGATCGAGGATTGTCCGCGGAGGCGGAATCGCCCGCGGCCTTCCCGACCTCGCCGTCGAATTGGCCGTCGGCCAGAACGTGCTCCGCGACGAGGTCGAATGGCAAGGCAGGTACGAGCAGGCAGGGATTCGGGAGTATTGGATCATCGATCCCGACAAACGCTCCGCAACGTTTTTGACCTTGGGTGACGGAGAATACCGCAAGGTGCGGGTCATCGATCATTTGTTCCGAAGCGTCGTACTGCCGGGATTCTGCCTCGATGTTCGCTGGCTCTGGCGCGTGCGACGACCGACGATCATCCAAGCACTCGACAAAACAAGACCCCAAGCAACTCGCCCAACCCCTCGTTCGACCAAGACTCACCCGTGACCCTCCTCGACCGCGTCTATCTCGACAACGCCGCCACGAGCTGGCCCAAGCCGGAGGCCGTCTACCGCGCCGTCGACGACTGCCAGCGTCGGCTTGGGGCCCCGGCCGGCCGCAGCAACTACGTCCAGGCCGCCGAGGTCGGCCGCCTGATCGATTCGGCACGCAGCGGCGTCGCCCGCCTCATCGGCGCAGAGCACGCCCGGCACGTCATTTTCACCTGCAATGGCACCGACTCGCTCAACCTCGCCATTTCCGGCCTGCTGCGGCCCGGCGACCACGTCGTCACCACCCTGGCGGAGCACAACTCCGTCCTCCGCCCGTTGCGGCATTGGCAAGAGTCGGCCGGGATCGAGGTCGACCGCGTCCCCGTCGGCGCCGATGGCATCGTCGATCCGCATGAAATCCAGGCGCGCCTGCGCGACGGCACGCGCCTCGTCGTCCTCACGCACGCCTCGAACGTCACCGGCGCTCTGCAGCCCGCCGACGAAATTGCCCGCATCGCCAGGCGCCACGGCGCGTTTTTTCTCCTCGACGCCGCTCAAACGCTGGGCCACGTCGAAATCGACGTCGCCTCGCTGCCCGTGGACCTGCTGGCCGCGCCGGGACACAAGGGACTTCTGGGTCCCCTGGGCAGCGGCGTGCTCTACATTCGCCCCGGCCTGGAGTCGCAGCTCAAAAGCGTCCGCCAGGGCGGCACCGGCAGCAAAAGCGAGGACGACCATCAGCCCGACTTCCTCCCCGACAAATACGAGTCCGGCAACCTGAACGCGGCGGGGATCATCGGCCTTTCGGCGGGCGTGGCCTACCTGCACGAGCGGCGCGTCGCGGCCGTCCGCGAGCACGACCTTTCGCTCACGTCCCGGCTGCTCGACGGCCTGTCCGCCATTGCCGGCGTCGCGCTCTACGGCCCGCGCGACCCGCAAAAGCGCGTCGGCGTCGTCAGCTTCAACGTTTCGCCGCTGGATCCGCAGGAAGTGGCGGCCATGCTCGACGCGGCCTATCGCGTGCAGGTCCGCGCCGGCCTGCACTGTGCTCCCTTGATGCACCAGTCGCTGGGCACGCTCTCCACCGGCGGCACGGTGCGGATGAGCCTGGGTCCCTTTAACGACGAACAGCACGTCGACGCGGCGATCCGCGCCGTTTCCGAAGTCGCCGCCTCCGCGCACGGGTAATTGCAAATCCTCCGCCAGCTAGCACTATCGCTTCGCCATTGGTGCGAGCCGGCCCTCGGCCCTATAATGCCGACCGTTTCGAGCGCGGTCTGCAATTCGGGGGCGGCTTTGGACGCTCAAACGCTGCTGACGTGGGCTCAAGTCGTCGTTTCCGGCGCGATCACCCTCATCGTGATCCCGCTGGGCTTTTACTTTGCGCGATTTTACTGGGAAAGACGACGGTGGCGCGCGTACGAACGGCTGATTCGCAATTGGGCGCGAGACGAGTTCTTCGGCGAAAAGATGAATGAAGACGACTGGCATGCGCTTGCAGCAACCAAGCTCACGGAAGCGGGCTTCGAGCCGACCAAAATCGACGACTTGATGCAGACAGCCGTATGGTTCGCAAAAGGCAAAGTAAGCCAGGAACAACGCGGACGGATCCCGTCGGGTGAAAAGGAGAATCGCGATGGCGAGCGCGACAAACCAAAGTGACGAAGAGGCCAAGATCGCGCGCAAGTTGAACGAGATGCTTGCCGAGCAAGTCGCGCGCTGGAAGAGGGGGCGCCTGGCGTGGACGATTGCTCTGGCCGCTGCCGGGATCGGCGCGCTCTTTTTCAAGCCTGTCATCCTCCTCGCGCCCCCCTGTTTCATCGGCGCGTTCATCATGCTGCTGCTCTATCTCGACGCACGCGATCAGCTGCGCGAAGTCAAGTCGCGGCGCTGCGTGTCCGCCACGCCGCGCGTCAGCCGCTTGACGAGCTCTGGCGACACGAAGCCGACGGACGCCCCCGCCGGACCGTGATTCCCGGCCGTCCTCCGCGAGCTGGCCGACGGCCGGCCCGAAACGTTCCCATCGAGTTCCGCCGCGGGCCCGGCGGCTGGCGGATCGACTTCAGCGCGATCGCGGGCTTTGTCAATTAACCGACGCGAGCGCGGCCGGCCGTCTGCGGAAGCGAATGCTCTCCGACGAACTGCCCCGGTCCCGCGTTACCGCCGGTGCCGCCCGAAGGGCGAGAAGCCCCCGAATGACGAAGGCCCGAAGAGCAGCCCGTCGTCGTTCAGGATCGTGCCGACGGCTACGCCATCGACGATGCCCGCGTTCGTCGGCGAGTTCAAGAACACGAAGAACGTTTCATTGTTCTCAAAAATCCTGTCGCCGATGACCGAAATCGAAATGGTCTTCTGGGTCTGGCCGGGCTGGAAGACGAGTGTTCCCGATTGCGGCAGGTAATCGCTCCACCCGATGGCCGTGTTGTTGATCGTCGTGTATCGCACCGACACCGAAAGCGCGCTGGGCTGCGCCAGGCTCACGGTAAAGACGGCGTTCTTGAAGCCGGAGTTGCCTTCCAGCACGCTCGTGTCGGCAATCGCGATCGTCGTGTCGTCGTTGCGGATCGTCCCGACGCCCTGGCCGTCGGCGATCGAGGCGTTGACGGCATTGCTCAGGTTGACGGCGAACCTCTCGTGCCGCTCGACCGTCGTGTCGCCCCGCACGGTCACCGCGATCGTGCGCGACGACTGTCCGGCGGGGATCGTGGCCTGGCCGCTCGCCGAATAATAATCGGTCCCGGCCGTCGCCTGATCGGCCGAGGAACCCGGGGCCGGCCCGGTCGCGAAGTCGAAGGTCACCGGCGCGACCGCCGGCCCCGGCAGACTCACCGTAAAGACCAGGTTCACCGTCCCCGAGTTTCCTTCGATCACCGACGCATCGTTGATCCGCAGCGACCCGACGTCGTCGTTCTGGATCGTGCCGACGCCCTGGCCGTCCAGCAGCGCTGCGCCCACCGGATTCGAAAGGTTGACGAAGAACGTCTCGTTCGGTTCCACCGAGAGATCCCCGTTGACGGTCACCGCCACGGTCTGGCTCGTCTCGCCCGGCGCGAACGAAACCGTGCCGGACGTCGTCACATAATCACTGCCGGCCGTCGCCGTCCCATTGGCCGTGGCGTAGTCCGCCGTCACCATGTCGCTGCTGGCCGCCGACAGCGTCACGGTGAACACGGCATCGACCGTCCCGGAGTTCCCCTCGGTCACTGTGACATCGTCGATCGACAGGACGAGGTCGTCATCTCGAATCGTCCCCACGCCCTGGTCGTCCAGCAGCGTTGCACCAACCGGAATCAAAAGGTTGACGAAGAACGTCTCGTTCGGTTCCAGCGCGGTGTCGCCGTTAACGGCCACTGCCACGGTCTTGCTCGTCTCGCCCGGCGCGAACGAAACCGTGCCGGACGTCGTCACATAATCACTGCCGGCCGTCGCCGTGCCGTTGGCCGTGGCGTAGAACGCCGAGACCATCTCGCTGCTGGCCGCCGACAGCGTCACGGTGAACACGGCATCGACCGTCCCGGAGTTCCCCTCGGTCAC
>JACOUI010000316.1 GCA_016177915.1 Planctomycetia bacterium | reverse complement strand
GGAGGGAGCCTACGCATCATACAGGATCGCGCTTGCGCATGCCGCCTCCGATCGCCATCATCGGGCTCGATTGTGCTCCGCCGCGGCTGGTGTTCGACGAGTTCCGCGGCGAGATGCCGCACCTTTCGGGGCTCATGGCGTCGGGCAGCTTCGGCCCGCTTGGAAGCTGCCATCCGCCCATCACCGTGCCCGCCTGGAGCTGCCTGGCCAGCGGCTACGATGCCGGTCAGCTTGGCATTTACGGCTTCCGCAATCGCACGAGCCGCGGCTACGAAGAAATGTCGATCGCGTTTTCGCCGGCCGTGCAGAAGCCGCGCCTGTGGGACCATTTCACCGCCGCCGGGCGGACGTGCCTCTGCCTCGGCGTTCCGCAGACCTTTCCCATCGAGCGGCCGCCGCGCGGAATCATGGTCGCCGACTTTTTGACGCCCGACAAAACCGCCGCCTGGGTCCATCCGCCGGAATTGGCGGCCGAAATCGATCGCGCGGCCGACGGCGACTATCCGCTCGACGTGCGCGACTTTCGCACCGACGACAAGGCACGGCTCTGGCACGAGATTCGCGACGGGACGCGGCGCAGGTTCCAGGCGGCGACGCACCTGGCCGCGCGGCATCCATGGGATTTGTTCTTCATGGTCGAAATGGGCACGGACCGGCTGCACCACGGCTTTTGGCACTTCGGCGACCCCGTGCACCCCCGGTTTCCCGGCGAGGGAAGCCAAAATCCGTTTCGCCATGCCATGCGCGACTATTATCGCGAGCTGGACGGGCACCTGGGGCGACTGCTGGCCGTGCTGCCCAGAGAGGCGCTCGTGCTCGTCGTCTCCGATCACGGCGCTCGGGCCATGCACGGGGGCGTGGCCGTCAACCAATGGCTCGTTCGGCAGGGCTACCTCGTCCTGCGCGAATGCCCTTCGCAGCCGGCGCCGCTCGCCAAACTAAAGGTCGATTGGGAAAAGACCATCGCCTGGAGCGAGGGCGGCTACTACGCGCGGGTGTTCTTGAACGTCGCCGGCCGCGAGCCACAGGGGAGAATTCCGCCGGCCGACTACGAGCGCTGGCGAGACCGGCTCATCACAGAACTGGAGGGGATTCCGCTTCAGCCCGAGCCGACGCGCGTTTATCGACCCGAGGCGATTTTTCACGAGTGCCGAAACATCGCCCCCGACCTCCTCTGTTATTTCGGCAACCTGAGCTGGCGCAGCGTCGGCACGGTCGGCTGGCCGGAGATCTTCGTCCATGAGAACGACACCGGACCGGACGAGGCCAACCACGACTGGGAGGGCATTTTCATCAGCAACCGGCCACTGCAGGCCGCCGGCCGCGGGCGGGTCGAGGGTTTGCGCCTCATGGATGTGGGCGTCAGCATTCTCAACCACGCCGGACTGCCCGTGCCCGAAGGTTCTGCAGGCCGGCCGTCGATTGTTTGGCAACACGGGTAGGGCCTCGCGGAACTGCACGTTTTTGCCCGGAAATCTTCGCCGGCCGGCTCGCTCGGCGTCCTCTAGCGGATTAGATTGACGCCTGGCAGCAGTGCGTGCGTCACGATCATTTCCTGGCGAGTCGCCGATCATCCGGGAGGCCCCCATGGACTGGCTGCACAGGTTCTTTCGCAATTTTTTCCCGGGGGGCCGCGGCGAATTCCTCGACGACTCGCTCCGCGAATTGCTGGCCAGCTCGCCCAACGCCCGCGACGTGCGGCTCGTGCTCCGCTACGCGAAGCTGGGGGTGATCATCGGAATCGTGGGCATGCTGGTCTATTGCGCGGCCGTCAGCATCGCTGCGCGATCGCTCACGGCGCTGCTGGCGACCTTGGGCGTCTGCTTTCTGCTGGGCGGCGCATCGTTCCTCATCGGCGGCTTGCTGGGCTTCCTGTTCGGAATACCCAGAAGCCGTCAGGACGAGGCGGCAGCAGCCGCCCCGGGCGGCGCCGCGCCCGCCGGTGCACCGCCGAGCTACCGTTCCAACACGAACCTCGAGCAGATTTCTGATTGGCTCACGAAGATCCTCGTCGGCGTGGGGCTGACGCAGCTTGCCAACGTGCCGGAGCTGATGGGCCAGCTTACAAGATCGCTGGGGACGGCGATTGGCCCCACCCCGGCCGTCGGCGGCACGTTCGGCACGCTCACGGCGGTTTTCTTCGGCGTGCTGGGATTTCTTGCCTGGTACCTCGTCACGCGGCTCCACCTGTTGCGATCGTTCACGCTGGCCGAGCAAGTCGCGCGGGAAGTGAACCTCCTCACGAACGTGCGGATCGACGACCGGGCAGTGCGCGAGCGCGCCGGCGACATGCTCTCCGAGGCGGTCGACCGCATTCGCGCCGTTCCGTTGGCGCAATTGCAATCCCCGGAAGACTTCGCCGCCTGGGCCAAGGCCCAGAACCTCGCCGGCCAATACACCGACGCCGCCCTTGGATACGCCCAGGCGCTGGCCCAGGCGCCCCGCAACCGCGAGTGGGCCATCGAGGCCACGTTCAACAGCCTCTACGAGCCTCCTCCGGACGGGTTCGTCCGGGCCATTCAGCACGGGCTGGATTTCCTGCAGCGGCTCGGCGACGACGCGCGCATCCACATGTACATCGCCGCGGCCTACGGACAGAAGCACCGCTGGAACCAGGAGCAGGGCGCGCCGCAGGACATCGTGCAGCAGGACCGCGCCAAGTCGCTGGAACACGCCCGAAAGGCCGTCCAGCTCGATCCTTCCACAAAACTCGTCCTCCGCGAACTCTGGGATCCTTCCTCCCCCGGCAAAGATCCGGCAGAGAACGACCTGGAAAGGTTTTACGGAGACCCGGAATTTACGGCCTTGCTGGGACCGTAAACCACTGGCGGCGTGGAGATTCAATCGGGCTGCGAACCTAGAATTTTTGTTGGAATTTCGCCTGCCGCGAAGTTATAAGTAGAAGCAAGTTCAGGCAGTAGCCTGCACGCGGGAAGAGCTGCGCGCCCCGAATCTGAGACGAAGTTTGCATCAGACTTTGCATCCTGGGGCATTTACAGTCCGCCGTGGTCACGGCACAATCGGCTGATCGATTTCCGGTCCGGGAGCGCCCTTCCGGCCGAGGCTTCCCCTCGCAAGAGCAGCTTTTCAATGCCAATCCGATTCGTTCTGGCTGGTGCGATTTGCACTTTGCTGGCCGCGCTTTTGCCGCCGGCGGCGCAGGCCGACGACGGCCGCGTCGGCCGCTCGACCCACCCCTGGGCCCAGTTCGGCGGCGGCTCCTGGTCGATGGTGCGCAAGACGAGCGAGACGGTCAACGAGAAGGGGCAACGCGAGACGACCGTCACCATGACGAAAAGCACGCTTGTGGCCATCGACGACGAGACTTACACGCTCAAGATCGAGACGACGGTCGACGCCAACGGCAAGCAAATCGTCCCGCCCCCGCAGGTGGTGCGGCATACGTTCGAGGACCTGCCGGCGGACACGACGGCCACGGTCCACGATGTGGCGGCCGACAAGACCGTCGAAGTTGAAATCGAGGAGAAGAAATTCGCCTGCCGGGTTTACCAGGTGTCGTTCAAGAACGAAATCCATCAGACGACGACGACGACGTTCTACAATAGCGCGGTCGCGCCGCACGTGCTGAAGCGCGAGTCATCGACCATCGACACGCAAAGCCGCAACCTGGAACGGCACGTGAGGCAATGGGTCATCGCCCTCGACATGCCCTGCCGCGTCCGAGACGACATCAAGTCCGCCTCGCACCTGCGGATCGACGAAAAACATTCCGGCGGGACCATGACGACTCTCGTCGTGCAGTGCCGCGACGTGCCCGGCGGCGTCATCGGGCAAAGCTCCAAGGAGATGGACACGCGCGGCAACGTGATCCGCCGCAGCACGCTGGAGCTGGTCGATTTCGGCGTCAAGCAGGCGGAGCTGCGGACGACGCTGGATTCGCGCGGGCACCGGCGGCGGTGGCTCGCTCGGCGGGCGCGGCGCGGGAGGTACGCCGACGCGCCCGAAATCGACGTCGCGGCTGCGGCGCCGGCCATGGCCGTCGAAGCCGGCAGCGCCGCCGCACGTGCGGAAAGCGCGGAACCGGCGGACTATTCGCACTGCGGCCGCCGCGCGATGCGCCGCTACGAAGTCTGCTCCAACTCCCGATGAGTTTTCCCGTCGCCGCCCCGTCGAAACCCCGCAATTCTGCTTTCCCGTAACCGGTCTGAATCGTCGGCGAGATATCGTTTCATTCGTCGCCGGCGATTCCACCCGTCCAAATTCGGCATGTCGTCCGTCCACGATCACAACCGGCGCGCTTGGGATGAGCGCGCCCTGGCGGCCAAGCGCTTCGCCCGCCCGGCGCGCGACGAGGACCTCGCCGATCCCCTGTCGCTGCTCGACGCCCGCGGCTGGCTGGGCGACGTGGCCGGCAAGGAGCTATTGTGCCTGGCCGCCGGCGGGGGTAGGCAAAGCGCGCAGTACGCCGCCGCCGGCGCAAGCGTGACCGTCGTCGACCTCAGCCCGGAAATGCTGGCCCTCGACCGCCAGGTGGCCGCGGAGCGGGGCCTTTGCATCCGCTGCGTGGAAGCGTCGATGGACGACCTCGGTGCTCTTCCAGCCGCCGCCTTCGACATCGTCATTCAGCCCGTCAGCACCTGTTACGTCGCCAGCATCGCGGCCGTCTACTGGCAAGTGGCCCGCGTCACGAAAGTGGGCGGCGTTTACGTGAGCCAGCACAAGCAGCCCGCCAGCCTGCAGGCGGCGACGGCGCCCTCGCCGCGCGGCTACGAGCTGGTCGAGCCGTATTACCGCAGCGGCCCGCTGCCGGCCGTGCAGGGTTCGCTGCACCGCGAGGAGGGAACGCTGGAGTTTTTGCACCGCTGGGAGGAGATCATCGGCGCGCTGTGCCGGGCGGGTTTCGTCGTCGAGGACCTGGCCGAGCCGATGCACGCCGATCCCAACGCGGCGCCGGGGACCTTCGCCCATCGCAGCCTGTACGTCGCGCCGTACGTGCGGATCAAGGCGCGGCGCGTGGACGAGACGGCGGCGGCGGATGAAAGCCGCAAACTCTGGACTCCTTGACTCCGTCCCTGCCTCCTGCCCCCTGTTTCCTGCCTCCTGCCAACTGTTGAACTCCGCGCGCGCACGCCGTAGGTTAGGGGGCAATTCGTTTTCTACCGACACCCCCGCAGCCCCTTTTGATCTTGGAGCCGATCATGGCTTGCCTTCGCCGTTTCTTCTCGTTGATCGCCTTGATGCTCGTTTTCGCCGCCGGCCCGGCCGGTGCGGCGGACCTGGTGCGGTTGACGGAAAAGACCTGGGAGGGATTCGCGCCACAGGGGAAGGAAGTCGATTGCATCTACGGCGACTTCGTGCTGCGAAACGATCGCCTGGTGTGTGTGATCGCCGACCCCATCCCCGGCCGCAACGCCAACATGACCGTCCGCGACGTCGGCGGCTGCATCATCGACCTGTCGCGACGGCCGACGAACGATCAGCTTGGCTGCTACTACCCTAAGCTGGCCGGGCAGCAGCTCGCTTTTGCCGCGGCCGGGGCGGAGCTGGCGACGGGCAAAACGTTCGAGACCGGCGACCTGGCGAACCTCAGGGAATCGTCGGAGCAGGTGTACTTGACTTGCCGTTCGGCCGCGACCGACGCGCTGCCCGCGGCCGACGTGACCTACACGCTCCGCGACGGCTGGGATTACGTCCTCGTCGAAACCGTCTACACCAACCGCGGCGACAAGACGCTCACGGTTGCCCTCTCCGACGCCGTCCGCGCCGACCGCACGTTCGACCGCTCCCCCAACAACTCGGGCGACCTGTTCTGGACGAACGACCGCAACTTCGGGCAGGGCTATGGCGTGCTGTTTGAGGACCACCATCCCCTCGCCAAGGGAAACGTGCTGGAACTCCAGCGCCTTAAGTCCGTCGAGGCCCAGCCGGCCGACCGCGTGACACTTGGACCCGAGGACACGTACAAAATCGCGCGCAAGATTTTTCCCGGCAACAGCCTGTTTCACGTGCTGGAGCTGGCGCGAAATCTGCGTGGCGAGGAGCAAGCGGCGGTCGAGCTGCGCGTGCGCGACATGGGCGGCAAGCCGATCGCCGGGGCAGACGTGTTCATTCCCGCCGCCGATGCGAAAAACCCGCCGCTGGGCCACGCGCGAACCGGCGCCGACGGCGTCCTGAAGTTCGCTCTTCCCAAGGGCAAGCACACGCTGAAGGTCGCCGGCATTGGCCGCGAGACTGTGTCGCTCGACGTGGACACGGAAAGGCACACGGCGTTCGACGTGCAGATGTCCGACCCCGGCTACGTCCGCGGCAAAATCACATCCGAAACGGGCGGCCCGATCCCCTGCAAAATCCAGTTCCGCGGCGTCGGCGACACGCCCGACCCGGATTTCGGACCCGAAAGCGGCGAAACGGCCGTCAAGAACCTGCACTACTCGCACACGGGGCAGTTTTTGCAGCCGATCGCGCCGGGCCAGTACCAGGCGATCGTCAGCTATGGCCCGGAACATGACGCGGCGTTTGTGGAGATCGAAGTGGCTCGCGGCAAGGAGACGCCGCTTTCGGCAAAGCTGGTGCGGAGCGTCAAGAGCGAAGGCTGGATCAGCGCCGACTTTCACAACCATTCCAGCCCCTCGGGCGACAACACCTCCAGCCAGTTCGGCCGCGTGCTGAACATCCTTTGCGAGCAGATCGAGTTCGCCCCCTGCACCGAGCACAACCGCATCTCCTCGTACACGCCGCACCTCAAGCGCCTCGCCGTCGAGAAGCTGATGGCCACGTGCTCGGGCATCGAGCTGACGGGCAAACCGCTGCCGATCAACCACCAGAACGCGTTTCCGCTCGTGGAAAAGCCGCGGACGCAGGACGGCGGCGCGCCTGTGACCGACGAGGACCCCAGCGTGCAGATCGAGCGGTTGGCCCTCTGGGACGGCAAGAGCGAAAAGCTGATCCAGCAGAACCATCCCGACATCGGCTGGCTGTTCTACGACAAGAACGGTGACGGCCTGCCGGACCAGGGGTTTGAGAAGAGCCTCCCCTACATGGACGTGATCGAGGTCCATCCGATCGAGTGGATGCTGAAGGAGCCGCTGGTGGAAATCCGCGGGCGGAAGGAAAACAACCGCGTCTTCAACTGGCTGCAGCTCTTGAACCAGGGGCGGCGCGTGCCGGGCGTGGTGAACACCGACTCGCACTACAACTTTCACGAGTCGGGCTTCTGGCGGAACTACATCCAATCGCCGACCGACGACCCGGCCAAGGTGCAGGTTCTGGACGTGGTGCGGGCGTCGGAAAAGGGGCACATTGTGCTGACGACGGCGCCGTTTTTGGAAGTGCTGCTGACGGCCGACGGC
>JACOUI010000315.1 GCA_016177915.1 Planctomycetia bacterium | reverse complement strand
AGATGAACGGACTGACGCAGTAACGAAATTCGAGGAAAAATTGACCCTGGCCGGCTCGGCGCCGGCCCAGATCGCAACCCCTTTTTTCAAGAGGTGACCTATGCGCAAGTGGATTTGGACGGCGCTCTTGGTTGTGCCGTTTGCTGGTCTCGGCAGCCTGATCGTCGCGGCCGTGGCGGGAACGGAACCGACCAAGGCCCGTCCGGAAGGGTACATTTGCCCGCTCACGGGCGAAGAGCTTCCCTGCCCGCGATGCTGCCCACTGAACCGTGACAAGTGCTGCCAATGAGCGAGCGCAGGGCGCAGCGGTCCGACTTTCCCAGACGCGCCCGCCTCCGTTGAACGTTCGTTTACAGGGAATGTATGCCGCGTCACACTCTGCGGCCCCTCGGGTTCCGATTTCTTCATTGTGGCAAAGAGACCGTTCCCCGGATCGAGGGCGTCAGGGTTGCGCAAATGCGGAAAATTTGGAAGTGCGAGCGCCAAGAATTTCAACAGCACCGGCAGTTGGGAACGCGGCAAGGGCGATTTTGCCTCGTCGCCTGCGGAGCCCTGCTGCTTGCGGCGCCGGGTTGCGCTGGCGGACGGAGTTTCGCCGGGGGCGTACTTGCGGCACAGCAGCCATCGCCGACCATCGCAAGCCCTGGGCCCTCTGAGTTTTCGGACCCCGCCATTCGAAATGCCCACCTATCGCAAGTGCCTTTGCCGAAGGTTGTTCGGCTGCCGGCCCTAACTTCTGCGGGGACCGATCAAGCATCTCGTTTGGCCACGCATTCCTCGGACAGCCTGCCCGGCACTTCAATCGGCGACATGCCGTACGTTGGGCGCCCCACGCCCGAACGCCGGCGCGATCGATGGTTTTCCGCCTGCTCGGCCTGAGCACGCTAGACTCGGGCGCAGTCTGCGCCTCAAGTGAACGTGAGCTTGGCGAGCGCATCGGGCCGCCTGGCGCGCACTTTCTGGGTGTGGGCGGACGCGCCGCTGCGCCGAGGGTCCAGGAGGTTGCCTCGTGCGGGAAGCAAGCTCCTTTGTGGGCTGCCTCACGGAACCCTCGCGCCCAGAGCTCCATCCTGGAAGTGGGAATTTGCAATCTCCCAATGCTGTTCCCCAGGCAGCGCCCTTGGACACACCTCCTGCGCCTGGGCCGACGATCCCGGCGCGTCCTCCAGCTCGGGCGCCCCTTCGCGGCAGCCTTCTCATCCCAGAGTGCACGAGGAGCTTTTGTTGAAATAATTCGCAGCCATCTGGGCACTTATCTTCCGCCCCTCGCTGAGATGACGAATGAGTCGGGTCGAGAGCGATCGCAAGCTTTACGAGGACTTGGTACGTCGCCACGCAGCGGACTTGTACCGGTTTGCGCATCGGCTGTGCGGCAACGCCCAGATCGCGGAAGACCTGGTCCAGGATTCATTCTGCGAGGCGTGGCGGTTGATTCAGTCGCTTCGGGACCCGCTGCAAGCCAGGGCGTGGCTATTTCAAATCCTGCGCTACCGTTATGCCCACGCGGTCCGCGATCGCTCGCGGCGCGTGCAGCCGACGGGGGGAGCCGAGCTACTGGACCAAATCGCCGAGGAACCGGGCCAGGACGTTTTGGACGCGTTGTCGAACCGAGAGTTGCTCCAACAGGCGCTGGATGCGTTGGAGGGCCACTACAAGGAGCCGTTCTTGATGGTGTTCCTGGACGGACTCCGCTGCCGGGAAGTGGCCGAAGCGCTGGACCTGCCTCTGGGTACGGTGCTGTCGCGCATCCACCGCGCTCGGCAGTTGCTGCGGCAATCCCTGCGTCGCCTGGCCGAGTCTGACGGCGTTTGCGGCAAGGTCGTCGCCGGGCGGCTCTCACCAACGCCTCGCCAGCAAAAGCGCCCCTTGTGAGACGGTCGGGAGTACCGATGAGTTTAATTGAGTCGAACAACGCCGATCTTCCGGAGTTGCGCCGCGCGATGGGCGAAGCGGCGGCCTTGCCGCCGGACGATCCCCAGCGAAGGGACGTGGAAGCGCGCGTCAGCGCTCAGGGAGCATGGGCACGGCAAGAGTGGGAGCGACTGCTAGAGGAGAACGAATGTCTGCGGGCCGAGCTGCGTCGATTGAACGTGCCGGCGGATCTGGAGCATCGACTGCTTCAGGTGGCCAGCCTCGCGCCGCGCCGGCGCTGGTGGCAACGCCGCTCGGCGCTGATGGCAGCCGCCGCTGCCGTGCTGGTCCTGGCGGGAGGCGTCAATCTCTACCAATACTTGCAGCATCGCTCCCGGCTGCAGACCATCGCCCTGCTGGCCATTAACAATCACCTCAACCACCTGGACGACGACTATCTGAGCGTTGAGACGTCGGACCGCGCCAGGCTGGAGGCGGGACTGAGCGAACAAGTGTCCTTTCCGGTGCGCGTGCCGGAGCTGGGCGACGCGTTCCGCCTTTGCGGCGGCAGGAAGTGCGCTTTGGGGAGCCACGCTGTGGCCTATTCGCTCTGGCTGGGCCCGGGTGGAAAGAAGTACTCACTCTTTCAGTTTCTCCCCGGCGACTTCGACGTCGCATCCGAGATGTCCCGCCGCCTTGTGCATGCCACGGAGCCGGCCGGCACAGAGCATCCCTGCCCCGCCGTGATCTGGGCCGACGGGGATTTCGGCTACGTCCTCGTGGGCCAGTTTGACGAGCGATTGAACAGCGTTCTGCCGTAATTCAAGCCTCCAGCAAGAAAGGGACGGACAATGCAGTCGATCAAGCCTGCCTGTTGCACGATCATTGCTCTCGTCATGGCGGCAGCGCTCTCCGAGGGCGCGACGGCCCTCGGCGAGGAACCCAAGAGCCGAGTCTTTCACGCCTTCAGCGAAACCGGCGATGGCATTGGCTCTGTGGCGTTCTCGCCCGACGGCCGGCAAGCGCTGACCGGAAGCAGGGATGGCAAGCTCCGCCTGTGGGACGTCGAGAGCGGGCGGCTTTTGCGCACGATGGTCGGCCACAGCGGTTACGTGCGGTCCATCGGGTTTTTGCCCGACGGCCAAGGGGCGGTTTCCGGCAGCCTGGACAACACGCTCCGCCAATGGGACGTCGAAAGCGGCAAGGAAGTCCGCCAGTTCGCGCTGGAGGTCAATTCGTCGAGCACTTCACTGGATCGGCGCCTCGTTACCGTGGCCGTCAGCGGCGACGGACTCCGCGCCTTGTGCGGCGATCCCAGGACGCTGGGCCTATTTGACCTGCGCAGCGGGACGCAGATTCGCAGCATCGAGCCGAAAGTCGGCCTGATCGAAGGGGCCGCCATCTCGCCCGACGGCCGGCGCGCACTGGCCGGCGGCAGCAACGAGTCGGTCGTCGACGTCGACCTGGAGACTGGCAGTCTCCGCCGTCTGGGCTGGCATGGCGACTATGTTCGCTGTGTGGCCCTTTCGCCCGACGCGAAATTCGCCGCTTCAGGGGCCAGGGACAAAGCAGTGTTCCTGTGGGACCTGCAAACCGGGCGGAACGTGCGCACCCTCACTGCCCACACCAGTTGGGTTGAGAGCGTAGCTTTCTCGCCCGACGGCACACGGCTCGTTTCCGGGAGTCGAGACACAACGGTCAGGGTGTGGAATGTCAAGACGGGCGAGCACCAGTTCCTGAAAGGCGATGAGCACCATGTCCTGGCCGTGAGCTTTTCCGCCGACGGCCGGCGCATCCTTTCGGGCACGGGGCGCGGCATCACCTATTGGGACATTAGCACTCAGGACCAGGTTGCCGCCCGCCCGTAAGATCGCCCACCACCGGCCTCGCGCCGGTCGCGGGATGATTGTCGGCTAGAAACGCCCCCCAATCCAAAATCCCAAACCGAAAATCCAGAATCCGCGCGCGCCCACAAGGTCGCCACCGCCCACCTGTTCGTGATCGCCAGGCCCTTACTGCGCACGGCTCGCACAGAGGAGTTTCTTCCATGAATGCTGCGATGAGTCTGTTCCTCGCTAGCACCGTCCTCGTCGCACAGCCGCCCGACGAGTTCTTCGGGAAGCGCGAGACGTTGCCCGTTTCCGGGCCGATCATTGGCAAGAGCTTGCCGTATGACCTCGGGGCGGTGCAGGCGAGCGGCAAGAGGGAGATGGGTTCTCTTTCCTCCAACCTCGAGTGAAACCGCACGGTCTGCTCCTTCGTGAAGGAGCTGGACGACTCGACGTTGCGGCTGGCGCGCCACTTGGCCGAAAAGGAAGCAGGGCTGATGAAGCAGCGGTATGTGCGCGTGTGGGTGATTTGGGTGGGAGGCGACAAGGAGACTTTTGCAAAATGGGCGGCCGAGCACAATATCAAAGACCTCCGATTGGCGGTGATCGCCGCCGACGACGAGACCTTGAACCCGTGGCGGATCAACAAGCGCGTGGGCAGCACAACGGTCTTGCTGGATCGCACGAGGCCGCTCGCCACGCTCATCGACTTGGAGAAGGCCGACCTGACGCTGTTCGAAAAGAAGGCCGACGAACACTTTCGATGTAAAGGGGACTGATGAAATCGCGCACGTTGGGGGCAGCCGTGGCTTGCTCAGATACGCGCGGGTTGGAGGAACGGCCGCCGAGAGTGGCGCGACGGTTAACGACGACCACGGGCGGCTATTTCTCGGCCCCCCTTTGGGCGCCGCCTGCTTCGATGGCCTGGCTCTTGGGGTGAAATTCCCGCCACACCTGCGTGTAGCTGACGACGCCAACCTTGGCGTCCAGATACTTGCCCTTGAGCGGGCCTTCCAACGCCAGCCCGGTCCCGCGGTTCCAGATCGAGCCGGTCTCGTCGTCCTTCAAACGGCCTTCATTGACCTCCGCGAAAGTCAGTTCGCGGCCGTCCAAACGTCGAGAGTAGAGCCTTGCCGATGTACTTTGCGAATCAAAGGTCAACAGGAGCGGCTCGTCGCCAATCTTCAAACTAAGCATCGGCCGCGAACGCATGGTCGCAAAAGTGCAGTGGTGCGGCTTGCCGTTTACCATGAACGCAAACACGAACTGCTTGGGCTGGCGGTAGAATTCCTTGGAGTATTCCCGACTCGTCCGGTCGAGGTTTAGCACCGTCGAATCCGGGTGCTGCTCTCGCCACGCTTTCCACGTGACCATTTCCGACGCGATGCTCTCCAGCACCGTCCCCTTGAGCTTCCCGTCCATCGCCTCGCCCAGGATGTGGCTCCAGAGCGACTTCGTCTCGGCGTCGGCCATGACCAGGCTGCTCCTCCAAAGCTGGCCGGAGACGTAGAACGTGAGGGTTTGATCCTTGACCGATCGGGCGTAGACCACGCCGTTGTGGCAGAGATGTCACCACGTGGCGGCGATCGCGCGGCCGCCGAGCTTGTCGTTGATGATCTCCCGCATGGGCCCGGTGAGCATGTTGATGGGGTACGCTCGCGCTTCCCCGTTGACAACCACACCCAGCACCAGTTCGTTGTCGTGGACCTGCGAACTCACTTTCCTTGCCGCAATCACGGGCGCGTCGACGATCGGCGGAAAGGGTTGCACGACGACTTGCGGCGCGAACCTGGGCTGCGGGTCTGTGGCGTCGCGCGTTTGGCGATCCTTCGACTGGGGGTTTCCGACGGCGCGAATCCCCCAAATGGCGGCGCAGGCGCCGATGGCCACGGCGACGACCAGCCAGCGGCGCGCTTGATCTCCTGACATCGCGTGCTCCTTTGATCTTGTTGGCTTGGAAACCCGCCTCGCACGAACTGCCGCAGTGCGATGATTCTGGCATTCTGAGGGAAGCGCCTCGGCATGTCTGTGAACAAGGTCACACGTCGAAGACTGGAAATCGGGATCGCCGTGTCGGGCATCACCAGGGCGCACGCTGGACGACTGGCCGCCCGAGCCACCCAGACGACTCGAAATTCCGCTCACCAGCAGCACGTGCAGCCAACGAGGCTGGTTGCGAGCAGGACGCGGTTCGTAAGGAATTCGGCTGCCAGCCGTCAACCTGGTGAGAGGGCAAGTCGCCCGAGCCAGTAAAGGGAGCCTTCCGTGACGGGCAAGCAATCATCCTGCGATTCGGTCGAATGTCTCTTCGGCGAGCTGCCGCGACTGATCGCTGGAGTGTCGTTTGTGCTTGCGGGGGGTCTGATGACGATCACGTTCTGGCTCTTGCCGCTCGGCGTGCCGCTGGCGTTGCTGGGCGTGGCGGTACTCGTATCGGGCCGCCGATCGTCGCTTACAGCGGCGCATGGCATGCCCGACACCGAAGACACGAGAGCGATGCCGTCCAAGGGACGGGAATCGACGCATCGCGCCGCAGCCTAACAGCCAAACGTCAGAGAGGGGGGACGTCATGTCCGAAGTAAACGAGCGGGGTTGGAACAGAAGGGCGATTGCCGAACGGACTGGCCGGCGAGATGAAGTGCGCGGCATTGTTACCGAGGCCGAGTTCTACTTGAATGCAGGGAGAACGGTGCGGCGGCGAATCCGCCGCGGCCATCGCCCGCCGGCCATTGCCCGCGCGCTGGACATGTCGGTTGTCGAAGCATTCTACGCGTTGCGCTACGCGGAAAGCTCGCCGTCTCTCGTCCTGCGGGCGCTGGTGGAAGCCTGGTCCTGGGAGAAGATCAAACAAAGTCTCCGCCATTGGTCAAACGCCGACCGAGCCGCGAAGGCTCGACCTGGTTGAAGGTCCAGGATAGAGGCACCGGCCGACAACAGCACGGCCCGAGGTGCGGCGCCTCCTACGGTGCCTCCATCCTTTCGGAAGCCCGGCTTGGAAGCTCGAAGCATGCGGAGATGTCTCGTTACCGTCGGCCCGTGGCTGGCGAAACTGTGCGGCCGCACACCGAATGCCGGCCCTGTCATCCGTAGAATCCGCACGATCGACAGGCTCTCCCGGGGATGGCGACAATCTCGGCGCCGCCTGGAGGACTTGGCGAGTCCGTCCCTGTCGGCGACGGACCCCGGGTCGCCTCCGAAGGGAAAGAGGGACGAGTTGACCGAAGCGGACGAAAAGGAAGCGCTGAATCCCGCGGCGTGGGTCGACCTGCATGGCGACTACCTCTACCGGTACGCACTCTCGCGGTTGCGGAATGGGGAGGCGGCTGAAGAAGTCGTCCAACAGACATTCCTGGTTGCTTTGCAGCACACCGACCAATTCGCCGGAAAGGGAACGGAGCGCGCCTGGCTGCTGGGGATTCTGAAACGCAAGATCGTCGACCTCATTCGCCAGCGAAATCGCACCAGCACGTTGAACGATGACGCGGACAGCGACTTGTCCGAAGCGCTGTTCGATCGCAACGGAAGGTGGAAGCCAAAACGGAGATCGGACCTCCGGGAGCCGCTCGATTCCCTGGAACGCGAGGAATTCTGGCGAATTCTGCGCGGGTGTCTCGACACGTTACCGCCGCGGCAGGCGGACGTCTTCGTGCTTCGCGAAATGGACGACCGCAGCACGGACGAAATCTGTAAGGATTTAGAGATTAGCGCGTCAAACTTGTGGGTCCTGCTTTACCGCGCTCGTCTGCAATTGTCTAATTGCATGAGAAGCCGCTGGCAACAGGAAAGCAGCTAACTGGGATGCCGGGTCCATGCTCAGTTGCAAAGACGTCTCGCAGCTTCTCTCCGAATCGCTCGATCGGAATCTGCCGTTTTGGAAGCGTCTCTCACTCTGGACGCACCTGGGCATGTGCCGCTTGTGTCGCGCCTTTCGCAAGGACCTCCAGCATCTGCACAAGCGAACTCGGCAGCAGGCCGAGGAGATCGAAGCCGATACCTCTGCGCCCCAAGTCACGCTGCCCGACGAATCCCGGCAGCGCTTGAAGCGCGTGTTGGAGTCGCACAAGCCGTCCTAGGGCGCCGATCGCTGTTGGGCGGGGCACTTCACACCTCTTTTCAGACGGTCCCCTCGCCGCGTCTGCCGGCGCCTCTTTTGCCGTAAGGACTCGCTCAAAACACCGTCTACTTGTTTGGGGCGGAATTGGGGATCGAGGGCGCCAAGTTCGCAATGTGCATCGAGGGCCACAGCGGCGCCGGCGGCGGCGACTTTGCCCTCCTCGATGAAGTCGCTGTGACGCCAGGCGGTCGTCGGCCGTCATGTGACGCGGCGCCGCGCCCGGTTGCAAAGAGATCGGGCCGGCGCCCAGGAGGACGCGACCATGATTTGTCAGCGAATATCCCTGGCGCTAGGCGGCGGCGGGGCCCGCGGGGTCGCGCATCTGGGCGTGATGGAAGGACTCCTGCGATCCGGTCTGGAAATCGAACGGCTTGCGGGCATCAGTATCGGCAGCCTTGCCGGGGCGCTTTATGCGTTTGACCCGGACATCCGACGCGTCCAACGGCAAATCCTCGAATACCTGGCTTCTTCCGCGTTCCAGCAACATCAGCGGCGGCTTCTTGGGTCGCATGGTCCTGGCAAGAAACATGCCCTGGAGAGGGAATCGTGGTGGCTCCGGTTAACGAGTTTTCTGCGCGCGAACTCTTTTTGCCGACAGATGCTGCGGAACTCCTCGCTCCTGGCGGGAGACGTCCTCCGCCATGCGTGTGACAGCCTCCTGCCGGACGCAGATATCGCCAGTGCTCGGATCCCGCTGAGCATTGTCGCTGTCGACCTGCTCGAAGGGGTGCCGGTCATCTTGGAGAACGGCCCCGTTCGCGGCGCAGTGCGCGCCTCCGCGTCGATACCGGGCGTCTTTCCGCCAGTGGAATTCGACGGAAGACTGCTCTGCGACATCGGCGTCCTCAACTCGTTGCCGACGCTCGTCTCACGGACGTACCAGACCGGATGTTGGGTAGCCGTTGACGTCAGTTCGGCGCTTCAGCCAATCGCCACCTGCCCGACCGCTGTCGACGTCCTCATGCGCATAAACGACATCGGCGAGAACATGTTCCGCCGCCACGTCTCCAACGTCGCCGACCTTATCATCCGCCCCGACGTGGGCGACATTCCCTGGTTCGATTTCTCAGCTCCGTCGCGGCTTATCGAACGGGGGCGCGAAGCGGTGCTTCGCGCCTTGCCGAGAATTCGAGAACGCTGCTGTGCCCCCTCTTCCATCAGGGTCGCATGAATCTCTTCCCGCAAATGCTGGCCTCCACATGTTGAACCGGCGGTTCGCCTTGCGCACCGGCGCCGCCAACCCGCAGAGGGGTTTCTGGACGGGTGGTGTAAGGATCCGGCCCTCCGCTCGTCATCCCCTCCATCGAGCTCGTTGGAAGGGACGAAGGGACCATGACGACAGCACCGCCGCCATCCGATGCAGCGATTGCGCGGATCAGAAGCTACGTCGCGAAGTACCGACGGAAGACGGGCACGTCGGCGCATCCGAATGCGGCCGTGACGGAGTCGGTCGTGCTGGGACTTGCACAAAACGTGGACGAGGTGGGACGGCCGCTGTGTCCGTGCAATTTCTATCTCGACAAGCAGACCGACGTCGAGCAGAGCCGCCGGTGGGTTTGCGCGTGCGACGAGATGAAGCAGTACAAGTATTGCCATTGCTTGCTGTTCGTCACGCCGGAGGGCCTGCCCATCACGGAACACCTGCCAGACGGCCATGAAGGACGCGAAATCTACGGGGTCGTTAATGACCCGGCTCCGGACAAAGGTCGCGAAGCGCGGCGCCACGTCGAGGCCGCGTAGCAACGAGTGCCTGCATCTGGACGGCCCGCCGGCAGCATGTCGCGACGAAAATCACAACCCACAGGAAGACGGAACATGAATCCCATTGCCTGCAACGACGCCAACTTTGACGCCGAAGTCCTGCAGTCGGAGGTGCCGGTGTTGGTCGACTTCTGGGCGCCGTGGTGCGGCCCTTGCAGGGCGCAAAGCCCGATCGTGGACGAAATCGCCAGCGAGTACGACGGGCAGCTCAAGGTCGTCAAGGTGGATGTGGGCCGAGCGCCTCATGCTGCTGCGAGATACGGAATCTCGTCGATTCCCCATGTCGTGATCGTCAACGGCGGCCAGGTGAAAGCCCGCTTGATCGGCTTCCGTCCCAAGCAGGTGCTCGTGGAGGCCGTGAAACCCTACCTGAAATCGCTTACGGCGGAGGGCAAGACGGTTGTCGTGAATCGGATGAGCTGATCCCGCGGCTGCGGTTCCCGGTCGGCTGATGGTTGACAGCAGAAGGCATGCGTCAGCGTGATGCTCGAACCGAGGAGCCTGGCTTCTCTCCCCACGGGAACGAACCGGTACCTGGACGCTTCACCATTGAGGAGTACCTCAAATGCCTGAGACACGATGCACGGACGCCCCCCTCAACGATCAACTGCGTGAACTTCAAGAAGCCTTCGCAAAACAGGCTCCGGTGGAGGTGCGCCAGGTCATGGTGGATCAGGCCGAGGAACTGGCCCGTTCCGGCGTCGCTGAGCGAAGCCTGGGCGTCGGCGAAAAGGCCCCCGCCTTCGAGTTGCCCGGCGCGGACGGCGACACAGTGCGGCTGGATGAACTGCTCAGGCGGGGGCCGGTCGTCCTGAGTTTCTACCGAGGCGGCTGGTGCCCGTACTGCAACCTCGAACTTGCGGGCCCTGCAACAGGCGCTGCCGGAGTTCAAGCGGTTCGGTGCGACGCTGGTTGCCGTATCGCCGGAGACGCCCGACAACTCGCTCGCCACGGCAGAAAAACACGCTCTCCAGTTCCCGGTGTTGAGCGACCGCGGGAACAGGGTGGCCCGGCAGTTCGGACTCGTTTTCTCGCTGCCCCCGGAGCTGCGCCATCTCTACGGGCAGTTCGGAATCGACCTTCCGAAGCAGAACGGGGACGAGACCTACGAGTTGCCTGTCCCGGCTACGTATGTCATCGACCGCAATCGAACCATCCGCTTTGCGTTCGTGAACACCGACTACACGAAGCGTGCCGAACCGGCTGACGTGACTGCGGCGCTCCAGCGGCTTAGCGGCTGATCGTCGTCCGGTTTTGTCCGCGACTGCCCGCGTCAGACTTTCAAACGTCGTTCCTGTTCCAAATTTAACCCAATGAGGAGATCGAGATGTTGAAGACTCTTCGCCGCAATCATCCTGCGTTCGCCGCAACTTTTTTGGCCCTCGCTGCGCTGTCGATCGCGCTGAGCAGCGCTGCTGTGGTTCGGGCGCAAGCGGGCTCGAAGACCCAAGGCACCAAGAGCGACGTTGCCCTGGATGGGCACTGCGCGGTCTGCGTTGTGGAGATGCAGAAGTGGGTCCAGGGCGATCCGCGGCACCAGGCGACCTACGACGGCAAGACGTACTATTTCCCCGGCAAGCAGCAGAAGGACATGTTCCTCGCCAATCCGGCCAAGTACGTGCCGGCCCTCGGTGGCGACTGCACCGTGTGTTACGCCAAGATGGGCAAGCGAGTGCCGGGCAAGATCGGCAACGCGCTCCTGCACGAACACCGGCTGTTCTTGTTTCCCAGCGACGAGCAGGAGAAAGAATTTCAGGCCCATCCCGACCAGTACGCCAACGTCGACCTGGCGCTGGACGGCAATTGTGCCGTCTGTCGAGTCGAGATGAAGAAGGATGTGCCGGGCAAGCCGGAGATCGCCGTCGTGCATCAGGGACTGCGGTACCTGTTCCCCTCGGAAAAGCAGCGTGAAATGTTCCTGGCCAATCCAGCCAAGTACGCCGCACAGCCGGCCGCGAACAAACAGGCGTCGACGCGGGCCGCCGCCGAGCCGTTCGTGACGGTCCAAGGCAAGAGTGGCTGTGCGGGTTGCGATCACGGCGTGGTGCCGATCGGTTCACCGAACGAGCTGGGCTTGGCCGTCAATGCGGCCGACGGCCAGGTCTACGTCGTCGAAGACGCCCACAAGCTGTATCCCAAGGTGTACGAACAGAGGTTCGAGGGGTTGGCGCTCGAAGTCACCGGCAAGGTGTTGAAACGGAGCGGGAAGATCGTCTGGATTCAGCCGTCGCAGTTGAAGGTGGTCGAATAGACGCGGCGACAAGCGCCCATGCTTGCCGCCCCAGAGGCTGCAAGGTTGCGGGTACGAGTTGGGTTGCTGGGGTCGAGTCACAGAGCTCTCAACCGGCCCACATTCGCCAACCAGTTCTGGGAGCTCGATGACTCGATCCCAAACGCCTCTTCTCGTGGTCGCTCAGGCAATCGCACAGCGCGACTGCCAACCGGGACAGCCGATCGCGCCGCTGCTGCTGCGGCCAGACAACCGGCTTTGGGTACACGGAAGCCAGGACGGCACGCAACGAACACTCTTTTCCACGGGTCAACATGCGCTTCACGTGGTTCGCGTTGTACGTGCTTGTCGCAACGCTTTGTGCGGGGACCTCTCACGCTCAATTGCCGGCGAAAGGTCCGGCCGACGCCGAGGCGGTGGTCACTGTCCGCGCAGAGTTCTCCGTGAACGAAGGCGCCCGGACCGGCGAGCTGTCGGTCACGGCAACCATCCGCGATGGGTACCACATTTATGCGATGACGCAGCCCAAGCCGTTCTTGGCGACCCAGATTCACATCGAACCGTCCGACCAGGTTGAAGTGTCTGAGGCGTTCAGGCCATCCCGTCCTGCGATCGCGCTGCGACACAAGTCGATCGACGTTGAGCTGCACGAGTACGAAGGCGCCGTCACTTGGACCACTCCATTAAGGATTGCGGACGCCGTCGATCCCCGTGACTTGACGATTTCCGGACACCTGTTGGTCCAGGCGTGTCACGACCAGGGATGCCTGCCGCCGAAAAAGCATCCGTTTACCGCCAAGTTGAACGTCGACAACCGTGATCTTACCGCGCGCACCGAGGCCGCCGGCGCCCCCAGCGAAAATCCCACGCAGGCGCCGCTGGACTTCAACAAGCTGGAAGCAGCAAACCCTTCGGCCAGCACGCTGCCGTTGTTCATCGTGTTGCCAATGGCGTTTGCCGCGGGGTTCATTCTCAACCTCATGCCGTGCGTGCTGCCGGTGATTGGCTTGAAGATCATGGCCTTCGCTCAGCAGGCGGGTGACAGCCGCGGCCGAGTGTTCGTGCTGAACCTCTGGTATTCCCTGGGAATGATGTCGGTGTTTCTCGTATTGGCGACTCTAGCGGCGTTCTTGGGACTGGGCTGGGGCCAACAGTTCAGCAGCGTCACGTTCAACATCGTCCTCGCCGCCATCGTGTTTGTTTTCGGGCTGAGTTTCCTGGGGATCTGGGAAATCCCGATTCCAGGCTTTGTGGGATCAGGCGCGGCTGGCGACTTGGCACACCGGGAAGGGGCGGTCGGCGCCTTCAGCAAGGGCGTGCTCACGACCGTGCTGGCCACTCCCTGCAGCGGCCCGCTGCTGGGTTCGGCGCTCACGTGGGCGGTCACTCAGCCGCCGCTGCTCACCTACCTGGTCTTTGCCTTCGTCGGAATTGGCATGGCCAGTCCCTACCTGCTCGTCGGCGCGTTTCCGAAGCTGATCGCTTTCCTGCCGAAGCCCGGCGAGTGGATGAACACGTTCAAACACATCCTCGGGTTCGTGATGCTGGCCACGGTGGCTTACCTGCTGAGTTTCATGCTCATCCCGTATGTTGTTCCCGCTGTCGCTTTCATGATCGGCCTAGGGGCCGCCTGCTGGTGGATCGGCCGCACCTTGTCGACCGCAAGCCTGAATGCCAAGGCGCGCGTGTGGATCCAGGCTGCCGCCATCGCGGCCGCCGCAGGTTTCGTTTCATTCGGTTGGCTGCACGGCGTGATGAAGAGCCGCTTTGATCGCGAGGTCGATCGGTCGCTTGCAGCGCGCCACGTGGCTTCCGCTCAGGACGCGACTTCCAGCCAACGCGACAATAACGAGTTGCCGTGGCAGCCGTATTCTCACGAGTTGTTGGCCAGGTACACGTCCGCAGGCAAGACGGTTTTGGTTGACTTCACGGCTGATTGGTGCTTGACGTGCAAAGCGAACGAAGCGGCGGCCTTGAACCACACCGCAACACGCCGGTTCGTCGAAGCCAACGGCATCGTCACGCTCAAAGCTGATAAGACGCATCCGGCCCCCGAGGTGGACGATCTGCTTCAGCGGTTGGGCAACAAAGCTGGCTCGATCCCGTTCTACGCGGTCTTTCCGGCAGGAAACCCAAACCAGCCGATCCTGCTCGACGGCCTGTTCGCTTCGCCGCAACCGATCATCGACGCTTTGCAAAAGGCGGGCCCGTCGCGTAACGACGCACAACGGGCCGACACCACGGGCGTACGCACCAGACGTTGAACAAGCCGCTCTGGAACGTGAATCTGCAACCGATCAGGAACCGCGAGTGTGACAGCACGCACCGCTTCGGCGGACAAGCGTATTCAGGTGGTTGCTAGCGGAAGTGGAGTCAATGAGACAGCCCGCGACGCACAAAACGAGCGAGTGTGCCGGAGTTCACAGACGTCGCCGCGGATTCTCTCAATAATGTGTTTCGTCAGGCTATGAGCCTGAGGCTTGTTGCAGGACGGATCTTCTCGACGGAAAGGAGTCGAATCATGCGTCTTACCGGCCTCCGCGCGGTGATGGGGGTGGCCCTGCTCGCCGGAATCGTTTGCGTCGGAATCGCACCCTGTTTGGCAGGCCCGACCGTCGTCGTCGGGGCGAATGTGCCTCCCTCCAGCCGCATTCCGGTCGAGCGGATCGACCACCGGGCCTGGACGGATCTGTTGAAGAAGTACGCCGACTCGGCCGGGCTGGTCGACTACGCCTCGTGGAAAGATTCCGTCGAGGACCAGAGGGCGCTGGACGCATACCTCGCCGTGCTCTCCGCGGCGAAGTTCGACCGCTCCACGCCTCGCGAGGTGCAGCTTGCGTTCTGGATCAACGCCTACAATGCCGTGACGATCAAGGGCATCCTGCGCGAGTACCCGACGGACAGCATTCGGAACCACACCGCCAAGGTCTTTGGCTACAACATCTGGCAAGACCTGCTGCTCGTCGTCGAGGGAAACAACTACTCCCTCGAACAGATCGAGCACGACGTGCTGCGGAAGATGGGCGAGCCGCGAATCCACTTCGCCATTGTGTGTGCGTCCATCGGGTGCCCGCGGCTGCTCAACGAGGCGTACATGCCCGACAAGCTTGACGATCAGCTCACGGTGAACGCCAAGGCGTTCTTTGCGGACCGCGGCAAATTCACCTTCGACGCGCAGCGCGGGACCATCCAGGTTTCGCCGATCCTCAAGTGGTTCGCGGAAGACTTCGGGGCCGACTTGCAGGCGCAGTTGCGCATGATCGCTCCGTATTTGCCGCGCGACGCGCAGCGGATTGCGACAAGTCCGGGAGTCCGCGTGTCGTACCTCGACTACAACTGGGGACTGAACGACCGCTCCAAGGGGCGCTCCAGCCCGCGGCGGTAAGGTCCCCTTCAAGCGAAGGCCTGCGTTGCCATGCGTGTTCCGGCGGGCCAGCCAGGGAGTGCATCGTGCACTCCCTGGCTCTTTGACCTCCGGGCCCGCAACTCGCTAGAAGGATGTGCCGTTGACCGTCAAGCCATCGGATCGCCGCTCCGCCGCCGAGTGGTTCTTCTTGGGCCTCTTCTACCCGGTCGGTTTCTACGTGATCTACAAGTACCCCCAGTGGGTACGGAGACGCCTCAAACGATCAGTGTGACACAAGTAACACAGTCGACGAGTGAACGGTGTCGATAATACGGATGTATTCTCCGGCTCGACTGGAGTCACGTCATGAAAGGAGTCGTCATGCGCACTGCCCGTTTGAGCTTCACCTTCGGCATCTGGTTGGCAATCGGCATGTCGCTCCTCGTGGGATGCCAGCACGGTCGAAGCTCCGGGCCGATCACAGGGGGCGCCCACGCCCAGCAGCCCTACTCGGCGCCGAGCGGTTCGGGCACACGTGGATCGCCCGTCTTCGAGGGATCCGGAACGCGATAGGGGGCATGCCTGATGAAGCGACTTGCGATTCTGACCGTTTTGGTCGCGGCCGTTGGACTGGGTCTGGCTTTGTGGCTCAGGCTCTCTGACCGCGCGCAGATCCCTTCGCCCAAGCATTCCAGCAGCTTGCCACCGCCGGAGCCGGAGAAGCCCGTGGGCTGGGTGTTTGGACGGCTCATCGGCGTGCAGCCATCGTCCGAGCCGATCTCGGTTCCGATGCCACCGCCGGACTACGCCGACCGTCTCCGGCGACAGGAGTGACCATGCAAACGACCGCTACGTCGCATCGAATCGCCCCCGCGCGCGTCGGAGGCGGGGATCCTTCACTCGCCGACTTGCAGCGGTCGGTGGTTGTCGTCATTCCCGCCTACAACGAAGAGAGTTCCCTGCCTCTGGTCCTGCGCGACCTGCCGGCCGCGGCGAGGGTCATCGTGGTCGACAACGGTTCGTCGGATCGGACAGGCGAGGTCGCTCGTCGCCGCGGTGCGAAGGTCGTCAGGGAAGAACGGCGAGGCTACGGTTCCGCTTGCTTGCGGGGGCTGCAGGAAATTCACGATCAACTGCGGCTGGGCAACCCAGTGCCGCGGGTCGTTGTCTTCCTGGACGGCGATTTCAGCGATCATCCGGAGCTGCTCCCGCAGCTCGCGGCGCCGATCATGAACGGAGACGCGGACTTCGTGCTGGGCTCTCGCCTCCTGGGAAAGCGCGAGCCTGGCGCCATGCCGCCGCAGAGCGTCTACGGCAACAAGCTGGCCTGCTTTCTGATGCGGCTCATTTGGCGAGTCCGATACACGGACCTCGGACCGTTTCGGGCGATCGACTACGGGGCCCTTTGCCGCCTTGGAATGGAGGACCGCAACTTCGGCTGGACCGTCGAGATGCAGATCAAGGCGGCAGCCGCCGGTTTGCGGATTCGGGAGGTTCCGGTCCCCTACCGCCGCCGGATTGGGAAAAGCAAGATCAGCGGCACCGTCATGGGCACGATCAAGGCGGGCGCCAAAATCCTCTACACGATCGCCAAGTACGGCGCCAAGAGCTGGTGGGACGATTTCGTTCGCATGGAAATGACCCCCACGAAATGACCGACGATCCGCACGGCAACGATGCTCTGGTGGCGACGGATCCTCGCAAGGACGCGAGGGTGCCACACCGCGCCCGGCCTTCAGCGATCCGCCTCGCCGGATTGGCGGTCGTTCAGTGGCTCCTCTTGATCGCGATCGCCATCCTCAGCCGTTCTTTCGCCTTCGGGAGAAGTTTTCAGGAGCGCCCGATCCTCACCGTGCTGGCCCTTTTTGCTGCGTGTTTTGGCCTGTATCTGGTGTCCCTGGTCGTCGCGCTACGAAGTCCGGCCGACCGATCGCTTGTCGCCTGGATCGTCGTGGCCGCGGTGGTCTTTCGCGCGACGATGTTGTTCTCCGAGCCGATTCAGGAGGGCGACTTCTACCGCTACGTCTGGGACGGTGCGGCAACGGCCAACCGCGTCAACCCCTACCGCTACGCCCCGCGTCAGGTGCTTGCCGCGGAGAGCGCCGCGCAGCATCCGGCGGACCTGGCGCGGCTTGTGGAAGTGCGCGATTCATCGCCGTCGCTCGCCGAGATCCTGCGGCGGATCAACTTTGGCGAGCTGACGACAATCTATCCCCCCGTGAGTCAGACCGTCTTCGCGGTTGCGCACTGGTTCACGCCCAGGGCGGCCAGCGTGTCCGCACGTATCGTCGTGCTCAAGGCCGTCCTGCTTGTGTTCGACGTCCTAACGATGCTGATTCTCGCCCGGCTCTTGAAGCTGGCCGGCAAGCACCCCGGGTGGCTCATTGTTTATGCGTGGTGCCCGCTCGTGTTGAAGGAATTTGCGAACAGCGGGCACTTGGACTCAATCGCCGTTTGTTTCACGACGGCGGCTGTGGGCCTGGCGGCAGGCGCGGGCTTTGAGAAGCGCACGACAGGACGGACACTGAAATCCGCCATTCCCGCAGCGGCCGGCGCGCTGCTGGCGCTTGCCGTCGGCGCAAAACTCTTCGCCGTCGTGCTTGCGCCGCTCCTCGTGGTCTTTCTCCTGGCGCGCCGCGGGCCTGCAGCGGCGGCGCTGTTCTGCGTCACCTTCTTGTTGGTCTCTGCGGCGGTAATTGTTCCGCTGGCCTTCACCCAACCGGCCGCTTTACCGCAGACGTCAAATCAGGGGGGCGCAGTGCCGCGGGCGGGGGCGCCGCCTGCTTTCCCGGCTGCTGATTCCGAGCCGCCCGCGTCCCGGAGCGGGCTGCAAGCGTTCTTTGGCCACTGGGAAATGAACGACTTTTTGTTTCTCGTGGTTGTTGAAAACCTTCGACCGCGCGAGGCCCGGCCCGATCAGCCGGCCGCCTGGTTTCTCGTGGTGCCCAATGCCTGGCGACACGCCGTCGTCGACAACCTTGCGCAATTCTTGAAGGTCGACGGCGCGCAGGCGGCATTCCTCATTGCGCGATTGATAACTGCAACCGTCTTCCTGATGGTTGCTGGGGCGCTGGCGTGGCGGTCTTGGAGGCGGCCCGACGTGCCCGTCCTTCTCGAAGCAGCCTTCCTCACGCTGGCGTGGCTCTGGCTCCTCTCGCCCACGCAGAATCCCTGGTATTGGACCTGGGCGCTGCCGCTTTTGGCATTCTCCAGAAGTCGGGCCTGGCTGGCATTGTCCGGCCTGACGATGCTGTACTACCTCCGCTTCTGGTTTCAATACCACTGGCAAGACGTCTCCATCCTGGGGAGCGGCTACCAGGGGACGTTGTTCTTTGATTTCGTGGTCACCTGGCTGGAGTTCGCCCCCTGGTTCTTATGGCTGGCTGCAGAATTCGGTTGTCGCGCACCGCGCGCTTTTGGCGCGCACCGCGCGCTTTTGGCGACCACGAAGCTAGATCCCCGGACGTAATCGCGAGTCATGGCGCGTTTGCAGTCGCGCCCGTACCTTGGACTTCTTTGGTGTGAGGCATTTCACACTTTGCACCGGATGCTCTCGTCCCGCCGGCCCTGGGCGTACTTTTTGCTGTAAGGATTCGCCCCGAACACCGTCTAGTGGATCAGGCCGACTGGTAACGCGAGGCGAGGCCACAGCGCGCCCGTGGCGTGCTCGGTCCGTTAATAGTTTTTCAGGCACGTTCGTACAAGGGAGACGACAATGAAGAAGGCAATGTTGGTCGCGGCATTCGCGGTCGTCGCGCTGTTCACGCTGGGGTTGTGTTACCCGGCCCCCAAAGGCGACGCGCAGTCCGGCCGTCCCAAGGCAACGCAAGCTCACTACGAGCGCCTCTGGGCCTGGTTGAAGCAGAGCGACTACACGAAGTGGAATGCGCCGAATGGCAAGGCCCCGGACTTCCAGGAAGGTCACAGCCCGCACGGGGCGTTGATCAAAACCTACCTGAGCGAGAGGGCCGCCAAGGACCGGAAAGACCTGGCCGACGGATCGGTCATCGTCAAGGAAAACTACGGCCCGGACAAGAAGCTGATGGCCATCACCGTCATGCACCGGTCCAAGGGCTACGATGCCAAGAACGGCGACTGGTACTACGCGAAGTACATGCCGGACGGCAAAATCGACGTGACGCCGCCTGAAATGAAGAGCATGCCCGTGGCCGGAAAGTTCAAGATGTGCATCGAGTGCCATAGCGGCGCCGCCGGCGGCGACTTCTTGTTCTTCAATGACTGAATCGCTGGGACACGAGCCGATCGCGCGCCGTCGCGAATCACCGGCGAACCGCCTTCCTGCGGAGCGGCGACGAGGGGCCCGCGACCTTGGCGCGCCGCCGAAAATCCGTCGCGGAAAGATGCGCCGTCGACAGGCAGAGGGGACCATCGCAGGCTTGAGAGTTCTGAGCACAGGAGCTTCCGATGAGCAGCATGCCGCAGGGAGCCCCGGAGCCAAGGTCCGCGGAAGTCGCGGTAGACCGCATCGAGCGCCACGTGCGGCTGAAGACCCACGGGCAGGTGCGGAATCTGACCGTGAAGGTGCGATCCGGAGCCGTTTACCTCGAAGGGGAATGCCGGAGGTATTATATGAAGCAACTCGCAACACAGGCCGCCTCGGAGGCTTGTGCGGAACTCGATGGCCGCGCGCGACTCGAGGTACACAACGGAATCAAGGTGCGCTGAGGAAGGGCGTGACGGGCGCTCTGACAAATCGAAGGTCGGCTGACTTCAGCGTGCAGTCGGCGCCCCGCAGCGGCATCGGTTCAGCATGTTCAGCATCGCCTTTATTTGGTCATCGGTAGAGCGACGGACGTTGTGCGGTACAAGGGTGAGGAGCGTAGGGTCGTCATGAGCGCTACCAAGGAAAAGGATGTCTACAAGGGATCCACGCCCCTAGGGTTCAATGTGACCGTGAATAGGTACGCGGTTATCATCAAGTGGGTCTCCATCGCGCTGATTGCGGTGAGCGTGCTGCTGATCGTCCGGCAGTTGCCTATCGGGCCGGCCGTCCAGGCGATGGAGGACTGGATCCGCGACCTCGGCATCTGGGGGCCGGTGGTCTTCGGGCTCCTCTACGTGGTGGCCGTGGTTCTGCTGGTCCCGGCCTCGGCATTGACGCTGGCGGCTGGTGCGCTCTTCGGGTTGGTCGGCGGCACCAGCATCGTCTCCCTGGCATCGACGACGGGGGCGGCCCTGGCCTTCCTGATCAGCCGCCGCCTGGCTCGCAACCGGATCGCGAAGAAGGTCGAGCAGTACCCCAAATTCGACGCGATCGACAAGGCCATCAGCGAAGGTGGCTGGAAAATCGTCGCCCTGTTGCGCCTGTCGCCGGCCATTCCGTTCAACCTTCAGAACTATCTGTATGGGCTGACCGGAATCCGCTTCTGGACGTGTGTGCTCACGAGCTGGCTGGCGATGCTGCCGGGCACCTTCATGTACGTGTACCTGGGACACGTCGGCCGGGCGGGCCTGGAGGCCACGGCCGGCGGCGATCAATCCCGGAGTCCCGCTGAGTGGGCCATGATGATCGTCGGCCTGGCCGCGACCATCGCGGTGACCGTGTACATAACCCGCCTGGCTCGCAAGGCGCTCAAGCAGCACAGTGACATCGCCTCAATGAGCGAAGCGAAGTCGAACCACCACGTCGAGCGGAAGGGCTGGCCCTGGGGCACGACGATCACCGCGCTGATCGCGCTCGCGGCGCTCAGCGCCGCCGCCTTCGTCAAGTTCAACCCGGATCTTTTGAGACAGTGGTTGACAAGCTCGCTCGGTCCGCCCAGCGTCATCCTCCGGGAAGCGTACGAGGAGAAACCCGACGGCCCGACCTTCGACCACGCGACGTTGGACGATCTGCTGAAGTCCCACGTCGATGAGGACGGTTGGGTCGATTACCAAGGGCTGAAACAGGACGCCGTGAAGCTGGACGCGTACATCCAGAGGGTGGCCAATGCCCCATTCGACGAGATGGGTCGAAACCAAAAGCTCGCGCTGTTACTCAACGCCTACAACGCGTTTACCCTCCGGTTGATCCTGGATTACTACGCGGTCCCTTCCATCCAAGCTATTCCGGCCGACCAGCGGTGGGACGACGTGCGCTGGCAGGTCGGCTCGCATACGTGGAGCCTGTATCAGATTGAGAATGAGCAGATTCGACCGAAGTTCAAGGAGCCCCGCATCCACTTCGCGCTGGTGTGCGCGGCCGTCGGCTGCCCGAGGCTGCGCGACGAGGCGTACCGGGCCGATCGGATGGACCAGCAACTTGAAGACCAGTCGCTCTACGTGCACGGCCACGGCCGCTGGTTTCAGTTCGATCCCGACCAGGACGTCGTGCGTTTGACCAGGCTGTATCTCTGGTACGGCGGCGACTTCAAGCAAGTCGCTGGATCGGTCCTGAGCTATGCGGCCCGCTATTCGCCCGAGCTGAAAAGGGCTTTGGACACCGGCAGCAACCCCAGGATCGAATGGCTGCCCTATGGCTGGGCCCTGAACAGCAAGGAGAACGCACGGTGAGCAAGTTAACGTTGCCAGAGTCTCTGATCGACGAGATCCCCGAGATTGCTCCTCTCGATGAACACAACCGCGCCCTCGTGTCGCATGTACACCCCACGGACAGGGCCCCTGGACGGCTTCCGGCCCTTTTGCCGCAGACTCTTTGAGGAGAAGCATGGCGATACTTCGCAACGAGCATCACGCCTTTGGACCACCCGGCATCCCGCCGCGCTGGACCCGTAGCGACAAAGACGGGGTGGGGACCGCGTACTCGGCCTCCAGCCGGGTCTGGTTTACCGTCTCCGCCGGCATCCTGAACGAGGTTTACTACCCGACCATCGACCGGCCACAAATCCGCGACCTTCAGTACCTGATCACGGACGGCGAGTCGTTGTTCCACGACGAGCGCCGCCATCTCGACAGTACGGTGGCCGAATTGTCGCACCACGCTCTCGGCTTCCGGATCACCAACGTCGAGCGCGAGGGGCGCTACCGGATCATCAAGGAAGTGATTGCCGATCCGCACGAAGCCTGCGTCCTGATCCACACGCGCCTGGATGGGGACCGCAGCGTCTTGGACAAGTTGCGTCTCTTCGTCCTCTTGGCGCCCCACCTCAACGGTAGAGGCTGGGGAAACAACGGAAATGCCGTCGAGGTGGCTGGGCGTGAGATCTTGACGGCTCACAAGGACGGAACCTGGCTGGCGCTCGGCACCTCTATCCCCTTCCTCCAGCGCTCCTGCGGTTACGTCGGCACGACCGATCTTGCCGATAACTTCCAGATGGACTGGGAGTTCGATGTGGCGGAAGATGGCAACATCGCCTTGACCGGGGAGCTGGATCTGAGCCAGGGTCACGAGTTCACGCTGGCGCTCGGCTTCGGCCATGGTCTCCACGACGCGGTCACGACCCTCTTCCAATCCCTCGGGATGCCCTTTGCCGAGCAGCGTAAGCGGTTCATCGAACAGTGGGAGCGCGTCTGCAGGAAGATTCGCCCGCTGGAGAAGGTCAGCAGCGACGGTGGCGACCTCTACCACCGCAGCCACAGCTTGCTCCTGGCGCACGAGGATAAGATCTATCCCGGCGCCATGATCGCCTCGCTGAGCATCCCCTGGGGCGAGTTCAAAGGCGACGAAGATCTGGGCGGCTATCACCTGGTCTGGACCCGCGATCTAGTGCAGAGCGCCACCGGGTTGCTGGCCTCGGGCAACACCGACACGCCCTTCCGCGCGCTGATCTATCTCGCCTGCTCGCAACGACCCGATGGCGGCTTTTATCAGAACTTCTGGATCAACGGCGAACCGTTCTGGCAGGGCGTCCAGCTCGATGAAGTTGCCTTTCCGATTCTGCTGGCCTGGCGCCTGCACGAGTCCGACGCGCTAAGGGACTTCGACCCGTATCCCATGGTGCTCAAGGCCGCCAGCTACCTTGTCCGGAAAGGACCGGCGACACCGCAGGAACGCTGGGAAGAGAATAGCGGCTACTCCCCTTCGACGCTGGCGTCCAACATCGCGGCCCTGACCTGCGCGGCGTGTTTCGCCCGCGACCGCGGTGACGAGACGACGGCGCGATTCCTCCAGGAATATGCCGATTTCCTGGAATGCCACATCGAATCGTGGACCGTCACCACGGACGGCGCGCTCGTCCCGGAAATCAGGCGACACTTCATCCGCATTCATCCGGTGGACGTGAATGATCCTCAGCCGGACGAAAACCCGAACCGAGGCATGCTCTTGATTCACAACCGTCCGCCAGGATCCCAGGTCGAGTTTCCTGCCAAAGAAATCGTCGATGCGGGGTTTTTGGAGTTGGTGCGATACGGCATCCGCCAAGCCAGCGACCCTCTGATTGAAGACTCGTTGCGCGTGGTGGACGCCGTGTTGAAAGTCGAAACACCGTTCGGCCCCTGTTGGCGGCGCTACAACAACGACGGGTTCGGTCAGCGCGACGATGGCGGTCCTTATAAGGGCTGGGGCAGGGGACGTGCCTGGCCCCTTCTGACGGGAGAGCGCGGTCATTACGACCTGGCCGCGGGGCGCGACGCGCGGCGCTATCTCCGCGCCTTGGAAGGATTTGCCAAGGGAGCTGGGCTGCTCCCCGAGCAAATCTGGGACGAGGCGGACCGCCCGGACGTACGGATTTTCTTCGGCCGGCCAACCGGTTCGGCGATGCCCTTGATGTGGGCGCACGCTGAGTACATCAAACTGCTGCGCTCGGTGGCGGACGGGCAGGTGTTCGATCGAATTCCCGCCGTGGCCGAACGCTATCAGGACCGGCGCGATTGCCTGCCGCTGGAGGTTTGGAAGCCCAATCGCCGCGTGCGCTCGATCAGGCCGGGAATGACGCTGCGCATTCAGGCTCCCTCGTCGTTCCGGCTGCGTTGGACGCAAAACGAATGGGCCGCCGCGCACGACTCAGCTTCAACGCCTACGGCGTTGGGGATCGAATTCGTGGACCTCTCGGTTCCACGGGACCAGCGGGCCCCGATCCAATTCACGTTCTTTTGGAACGATCCGCAGCGCTGGGAAGGGCGGGACTACAAAATCGAATTAGAGCGAGCCGACCCAACGTAGCCTGTCTGAGTCGCAGGGCTAGTAGCCCTGGGGCTTTCGGCGGTGATCCGCAAGGGGTCGCCAGCTAATTCTCAGGGTCAAAGGCGAATTGCGACGTAAGGAATTCGACTGCCAGCCGTCGTTGTTGCTAGAGCGCACAACCGGCCGCACGCTGACGTGCCTCGCAGCCCCCTGAAAAAGTCATTTTCGTTGGCTGCCAGCATGAAGCCAGCCAGACTGGCATGAGGGGGGTTTCTGAGAGCGGTTTGGCCCCGTGAGCCGCGCGGCGGTCGGCAACCACGCGCAGGACGTCATGCACAACGGCCGTGTTGGGCGGTTCACAGAGAGTTGTGGAGAGATCCGCTAACATAGGCGCGTGCGTTGGATCAACTGACGGGGCGAACTCAGGAGGAGTGCCGAAGTGATTGAGTCGAGCTTGGCCGAGTCCGCGGTCCATCGCCGGTACGAAGCTGCCGCTCGCAAGGTCGAGGCGGAACTGTGCTGCCCGGTGAGCTACGACAGGAAATACCTCGATGTAATCCCGCGCGAGATCATCGAGCGGGATTACGGCTGCGGCGATCCGACGCCCTTCGTCGCGGAGGGGGACGTCATTCTCGACCTCGGTTCGGGAGCGGGAAAACTGTGCTTCATTCTTGCCCAGGTGGTCGGTCCGCGCGGACGGGTGGTCGGCGTCGACTGCAACCGCGAGATGCTCGCCCTCTCGCGGGAACACGCACCGGCGGTGGCGGAGCGGTTGGGATACGCCAACGTCGAGTTCCGCCACGGCCTGATCCAAGACCTCCGCCTCGATTTGGACCTCCTTGCAGCGGAATTGCGGCGCCGCCCCGTCGCCGATGCCGCGGACTGGCTGGAGATGAGGACGATCGAAGAGCGTCTTCGCGGCCAGCAGCCGCTGATTGCCGACGACAGCGTCGACTGCGTCGTGTCGAACTGCGTCCTCAACCTGGTCCGGCCTCAGGACCGCCGGCGCCTATTCGCCGAGTTGCTCCGCGTGCTGCGACGGGGAGGTCGGGCGGCCATCTGCGACATCGTTTCGGACGAAGACGTCCCCGAGGAGTTGCAGCGCGATCCCAAGTTGTGGTCGGGATGCATCTCCGGGGCGTTTCGCGAGGACAAATTCCTGCAAGCGTTCAAGGAGGCCGGCTTCCACGGGATCGAAATCGTCAAACGTCAGCGCGACCCATGGCGGACCGTGGACGGGATCGAGTTCCGGTCGATGACGGTTGTGGCGTACAAGGGCAAGCAGGGCCCGTGCCTTGAACGGAACCAGGCGGTCATTTACCGCGGACCGTTCAAGAAGGTCGAAGACGACGACGGCCACGTTTTCTTTCGTGGCGAGAGGATTGCCGTTTGCGACAAGACCTTTCGGCTCCTGCAGCAGGATCCCTACGCCGGCGCCTTTGAACCGGTTGAGCCGCTTGAGCCGATTCCGCCGGAGGCTGCCAAGCCGTTCGACTGCCGACGTTCGGCTCGGCGACATCCCCGCGAGACCAAGGGACTCGATTATCGTGTGACCAGCGACGCGAACGGCTCTTGTTGCGGCGAAGATGGTCCCTGCTGCTGAACACTTGCCTTCATGCCCAACACCCAGAGAGGGACACGGATGACGCAAACCACATTGCTTCGACAGGGAAGTCCTCTGGCTGAGCCGCTCTACCAACTTCAACTTCTGAACCCACAGAATCCCGCACCCCCGTCGTTCGCCAAGACGCTCCACGCCCACGGCCTCGGCCCGTTGCACGCGACGGGAGTCGAGGTTCTGCAGGTCAACCTTGGCAAGCTCTGCAATCAGACCTGTCGGCATTGTCACGTCGACGCGGGCCCAGAACGCCGGGAGATCATGTCCCGGCCGGTTGCTGAAGCCGTAGGGGACGGCCGATCGTCACGGGCCAGCATTGCTACGGCTGCACGGCCGGTGCCGGTTCCAGTTGCCAAGGGAGGCTGGTTGGATGAACCTCGGCTGATGTGTGTGGCTCCACGGATCGTGGCGACGTTGACGCTCTGAACATTCCGTGCGCCGCTGGCGCACGGCGACTGTGCGAGGGAAGGACATGCTTGTACTGAGCCGGAAAAAGGGGGAACGAATTCTGCTGCCGACATGCGGCATCGAGGTGACGGTGCTTCACTGCGGACCGGGGCGCGTTCGCATCGGCGTCTCGGCGCCGATGCACGTCAAGATTCTCCGCGGCGAGATCGCCCACCGCACGGCCGTGGAAGCCCGCCCGCGCTCCGGGTCGCGGACGCGCCCGGCAGTGTCCGGCCGCAATGGCGATACAACGTAAATGTCGGCCCGATCGACCGGCGTCGTCCCGGCAGCCGGCCTTTGCGAATCGGCCCCTCGCGCCAATCATCGTCAACGGTTGCTCGGGTAAAGCACGCGGCGATGCGTTTGTTTCCAGCCTGACCAACTCGGCTTGCTGATTCGCTCCGACCATCGACACAATCGCGCCGACGGCACAAGACTGCGTGAGGGCGTCGGGGTTGTTTAGCAACTCGGCCGCTAGTTCGACAAGTAACTCCCGCTGCCGCGGCGTGAATCGCTCCGGCCGCGGGGCCGCCTTGTGGAGCAAGCGCAGGGCAGTTTGAAACGGCTGCCGCTTAACGAATGCAACCGTGCCGGCCAGGGAAATGCTTCGCGGCGGCGCGGACGCGCGCCGAGGCGGCCGGCGGGATAGAGGGCGCGGGCAAACAAGCCCGTCGGCCCGCAAGTTTGCGCCTTCCATCGCCACGAGCGCCGCGGCCGCGCGGATGGCGGTTCGATCATCCGGGCCTTCCACAAGCCCGATGGCCAGGTCCACAAGCGCTTCGCGCTGGCCGGCCGTGAACCGCTCCGGCTTGGGCGCGGCGCGGGCAAGCGGCTCGTTCGAAAAGTCGGCGGCAAACGAGTAAAGCAAGTACGCTGCCGCACAACGTTGTGGCCGCTGCCATTTCTGAAGGACCTGCCGCTGCCCTTGGGAGGATTCATCGGCATGGCCGTGCACCTTGCGCCGGAGCCGGGAGAATGAACACGATCTCTGCCCAGGTGCCTCTACTGGATCGCGGGGTTTCCCCACATCATCGTCCATGGCCTCGCATTGCAGATTCGTGAGCTACATTGTAGGATGAAAAAGCTTAAGCGGAAGGTCCCATGCGTCGGCATTTGCGATTAGCGCTGGGTTTGCCGATCACGGCAGCGATGCTCGTGACAGGCGTGATTCCGCCGGCGGTGCGACATGCTCACGCCGACGGCGAGAAACCGCACGACCACTCCACGTCCCCGGTGGTCCACAGTCATGGGCATCATCGTCACGTCCACCATCACCACGATCACAGCGCACGTCACCACCATCGTTACCATGATGATGCAATGACCGCAACCACCGTGTCCGTGCGCGGCGTGACGGAGCATTGGCACCTGCGCCTTTTTGGCTGGGATCTCACGCTGCCGGTCCAGGATCGCGAGAATTCGCAGCGTCATCCGCTTGATGACGGCAACCGCTTGGCTGCCTTGGTGCGGCTGCCTCAAGGCGACGCCGTCTTAGCGAGCCCGACACTGGTCGCGTCCATGCTTCATTTGGACGCGATGGCGCCGGGCGAATTTCTTAACGCCGATGCCTGTAATGGCTTACGGGGCTCGGCGCACAGACCCCGCCTGCTGGCGTCTTTGCCACTGTGTGATGCTGCGCGCCACGAGCGCTCCGGCGTGCAATTGATCTGATCGATCGCCGGCACGCCGTCTGCTTTTGTTGCCCAGCGCGCCTCTGCGCGCAGTTGGCTTTTCAGCGCTTTGTGTGTTCCACGCGCATGCGGTTTGGAACGCGTGCGACGACACTCGTCACCTTGGAGGACTCCCATGTTGGTTCGGATTCAATCGTTCGGCTGGCTCTTGGCGGCTTCATTGTGTGTTTTCTCGATCGCCGGTTGTGGTCAGGACGCCGCTCAGCCTGCCGGTGGCAATCAGGCGGCATCAGGCACCCCAAGCACGACTCACGACCCGAACGACGTCCCGCTCACGAAAGACGAAATCAAGCAGATCAAGGCGGAGAACGCCAAGTTCACGGACGCCGTGACGAACATCCAGTCTTTCCGGGACACGATCCGCGATGCGATCGCGGCCGGAACGCCCGCAAAAGCGCATCGGTCCCTGGACAAGCTCGACGTCGTGCTCCAGGCACTGCCCGACATCGCCCAGAGCAGCAACATCCCCAAGGAGCAATGGCAGACGGTCGGCGAGAACGCCCAAAAGCTCCGTGACCTGTTCAATCAAGTCCACGCCAACATCGACGCGGGCAAGGAGCCCGATTACACGTCGGTGTCCGGCGACGTGGACAAGGCCGTTGACGCGCTCAAGGGTGTTTCCGCGACGTCGAAGACCGAGTGATCAAACCCGACCCGCCCCCCGCGGCGGCAATGGCATCCGCATCAGGAGAATTCAAATGAGGTCGCCCCGAACCTCCCTTGCGCGGCGCATGGGCGGTCTTTCCCTCGCCTTCCTGCTGGCTGCGCTGACCGCCGCAGCCCTTGTCCGTCCGGCTTTCGCCCATGAGGGGCACGCCGCGCTGCCCTCGACGGGCGTAAAGCTCGACGGCAACCAGCTTCTCGTCTCGCCGCCGGCGATCAAGGCCATCGGCTTGGAGACGCACAAGATCGTGCTTGGCGATCTGCGTCACGTGTTGCGCGTCGATGCCCGTGTCGAGCTGCCGGTTCAGAACCAGGCCAAGGTGGCCACGTTGATGTCCGGCAAGATCGATGAGGTTTTCGTGAAACCCGGCCAATTCGTTCACGCCGGCGACGAGCTGGCCCGCGTCTCCAGCCTGGAGCTGGAGTCGCTACAGTCCGAGCTGCTGGAAAGCGCGGAGGAACTTGACTTGCTGCGGCGGCTGGTCGCGCAGCGCGAATTGGCCGTGAAAGGCGGCGTCCTGGCCGGCAAGGCCGTGCTCGATATGCGCGCCCAGTTGCAGCGCAAGGCCGCGCAGCACGAGGTGGTGCGGCGAAAGCTGGAGGGCCTGGGCCTCACGGCCGCGCAGATCGACGAAGTGCTGCGCACAAAGGAACCTGTGCGCTGCCTCTCCGTCACTGCCCCGATCGACGGCGTGGTGGAGCACGTCGACGTCTACGCCGGCCAGCTTGTCGAGTCCACCGATCACCTGTTTGAAGTCGTGGACGCCTCCAGCGCCTACATCGTCGGCGAGGTCGTGGAGACCGACGCCCACGAAGTCGCTGCCGGGCTGCCGGTCGAAACCACGTTTGCCGGCCTGGCCGGACGCGCCTTCGAGGGCCAGATTCGCCGGATCCGCGCCGAAATGGACGAAGTCAAGCGCGTGCTGCGCGTGGAGGTGGCCGTCGAAAATGCGGAGGGGCTGTTGCGGCCGGGCATGATGGGCCGGATGACGATCGAGGTCGCCAAGGCCAAACAGGAGGTCCTCTGTCCGACGGGCGCCCTGATCGAGACCGAAACCGGCGTCTTTGTGCTGCTGCGCGAGAGCGAGGGGAAGTTCAGCCGCCGGGCGATCAAGGTCGGGATGCGGTCGCCGGACCGTGTGGTCGTGCAGTCGGGTCTGTTTCCCGGCCAGCAGGTCGTCTCGAAGGGGACGCTGCTTTTGGCCTCGATGTACGACGGCGCGGCGGCGCCGGCAAAACAGCCACCATCGGCGGCCTCAACCGCCGGTGCGGCGCCGTCGTCGCGGAACTCGTCGGAGCGCCGCGTGACGCTCGGCCGCGTGACCGCCAGGAAGGCCGTCGTCGAGCTGCCGACCAATCAGCGGACGCTGGCGACTTCGCTCATGGAGGGCCGCGTCGCCGAGTTGTTGGTGATGCCGGGCGAGGAGGTTCGGGCTGGCCAACCGGTTTGCGTCTGCGAGTGCCCGACGCTGCGAAACCTGCAACTGGAGTTGCTGGAAGCGGAGTCCAAGAGGAAGTGGGCGAGCGGCGAAGTCCAGCGGCTCCGGCCGTCCGCCACGAGCGGCATCCTGCCGCAGAAAGACTTCTGGGAGCTGGAAACGGAGCTGCAAACGCTGGAGCAGCGCGTGGCCGGCCTCATGCGGAAGCTCAAGCTGGTCGGCCTGTCGGACGAGGGGATTCGCGACTTGAAGGAGTTGCCCCTTGGTCAGCAAAGCGAAGGCGAAGACGACTCCGCTGCCGTTGAACGGATCGTCGGCACGATCACGATTCGCGCGCCGATCAGCGGGCGCGTGTCTGCCTTGCACGTCGTGCGCGGCGAGCTCGTCCATTCGCACGACGCGGTGATGGAAATCCAGGACCCCAAGCGCGTCTGGATCAAGGCCTTTCTGGCCGAGCAGGACGCCCCGCGGATCGCAGAGGACCAGCCGGCATCCGTCACGTTCCCCGCCAAGCCGGGGCTGAGGCTCGAAGGCACGGTGGTCCGCGTTGCGCCGTCGCTCGTGTCGCGGGAGCGCGTGCTGCCCGTGTGGATCGAGGCGCCCAATCCGGACGAGTTCCTCAAGGCCGGCATGTTCGCCCAGGTCGAGATCGTCGCGCCGGAAACCCCCGCGCGGCTGGCGGCCAGCGGCCCACCCCAAAACGGGCAAACCCCCCGCGGACAACCCTGAGAAGTCGATGCTCAATCACGTTATCGCGTTCTCGCTCAAGAACCGGCTGCTGATTGTGGCGGCCGTGGTCGTGCTGGTTCTCTTCGGGGGTTACCAGGCCTCGCAGCTCACGATCGACGTCTTCCCCGACCTCAACCGCCCCACGGTCACGATCATGACCGAGTCGCACGGCCTGGCGCCGGAAGAGGTGGAAACGCTCGTGACGTTTCCAATCGAGTCGGCGATGAACGGCGCGACGGGCGTGCGGCGGGTCCGTTCGGCTTCCGGCATCGGGATCTCCATCGTCTACGTCGAGTTCGACTGGGGGACGGACATCTACGTCGATCGCCAGATCGTGGCCGAGAAACTGCAGCTCGTCCGCGACCGGCTGCCCAAAGACGTCAATCCCGCGATGACGCCCATCGCCTCCATTATGGGCGAAATCATGCTGGTGGGGCTGCGGCCGGTGGGCAAAACGACGCCGCTGGAGGTTCGCACGCTGGCCGAATGGAACGTTCGCCGCCGCCTGCTGGGCGTCAGCGGCGTCGCCCAGGTCACCGTCATGGGCGGCGAATTGAAGCAATACCAGGTGCTCACCTCCCCGGAGCGCCTGGCCCGCTACGACGTGACGATCAACGAGCTTTCGACCGCGGTGGAGAAGTCCAACGCCGTCTCCGGCGGCGGGTTTCTGTTGACCCAGGACCAGGAAAAGCTCATCCGCATCGTAGGCAGGGTCACCAGCCCCGACGACGTCAAGGACACCGTCATCCGGCTGGGCGAGACGGTGCCGATCACGATCGGGCAGGTCGCCGACGTGGAATTCGCCGGACCCGTGAAGCGCGGCGACGGCAGCGTGAACGGTCAGCCCGCCGTGATCCTGTCCGTTCAGAAACAGCCCGGCGCCGACACGATCCAGCTTACGGAAGAGATGCTCAAGACGCTCGGGGACATCCAAAAGCAGCAGCCGGGAGTGAAGATCGAGACGAACATCTTCAAGCAGGCGGACTTCATCGAGGTCGCCATCGACAACGTGCTGGAGGCGATCCGGGACGGCGCCGTGTGGGTCGTCGTGGTGCTGTTCCTGTTCCTGTGGAACTTCCGCACCAGCGCCATCACGCTGACTGCCATCCCCCTCTCCATCCTCATCACGGCGCTGGTTTTCCGCGGCCTCGGCGTCTCGATCAACACGATGACGCTGGGCGGGCTGGCCGTGGCGATCGGCGAGCTGGTGGACGACTCGATCGTGGACATCGAGAACATCTTCCGTCGCCTCAGGGAGAACCGCCACAAGCCCAAGCCTGAAAACCCGCTGAAAGTGATTTATCTGGCGTCGGCGGAAATCCGCAACAGCATCGTCTACGCGACGGTGATCGTTGTGCTTGTCGTGCTGCCGCTGTTCGCGCTGCCCGGCCTGGAAGGGCGGCTGTTTGCGCCGCTGGGGCTGTCTTATCTCGTGACGCTGCTGGCCTCGCTTTTGGTTTCGCTCACGGTGACACCCGTACTTTCCGCTTACTTACTCCCTAAGGCGCGGTTCCTGGAACGGGAAAAGGACCCGTTTCTCCTTCGCTGGCTCAAGTGGGTCGACACGCGGTTGCTGCACTTCGTCCTCCGCCACAACACGGCGGTGCTCATCGGCGTGGCCGTGATCGTCGTTTTGTCGCTGGTCAGCGTGCTGTGGATGGGCGGCGAGTTCCTGCCCGACTTCAACGAAGGGACGCTGACGATCGGCATGACCACGCCGGCCAGCACCGGCCTCGCGGAATCAAACCGCCTGGCGGCGCTCGCCGAGGGGGTCCTTTTGGGTGTTCCGGAAGTCACGCACGTCTCCCGGCGCACGGGGCGCGCCGAGCTGGACGAGCACGCCGAAAACGTCAATTTCTCCGAGATCGACGTGGGTTTGACGCCCCCGCACCGCCCGCTGCCGGGATGGCACCGCGCCGTGCTGCGCGCCGTACCGGGCTTACACCGGTTCGGCGTCGAGAAGGTCGGCCGGCCGCGGGAAGTCGTCCTGGCCGACATCCGCGACCGGCTCGCGGCCTTTCCCAAGACCGTCGTCTTCAACATCGGCCAGCCCATCTCGCACCGGCTCGACCACATCATGTCCGGCATCCGCGCGCAGGTCGCCGTCAAGATCTACGGCGAGGACCTCGTTGTGCTGCGCGAGCGGGCCGACGACGTCCGCCAGCTCATGCAGCGAGTCCCCGGCGTGGTCGATCTGCAAGTCGAGCAGCAAGTCGAGATCGAACAGATCCGGGTGACCGTGCTCCGCCACGAGTCCACGCGCCACGGCCTGCCGCCGCAGGACGTCGCCGAGGCGCTGGAAACGGCGTTTCAGGGCCGGACCGTCTCCGAGGTCCTGGAAGGCCAGCGGGTATTCGAGCTGGTCGTGTGGTTCGACGTGGAGTCGCGCGACGATATCGAGATGATCCGCAACACGATGCTCAGCACGCCCAGCGGGGCCCGCGTGAAACTGGGAAGCGTCGCCCTGGTCGAGCCGAAGAAGGGACCCAACACGATCAATCGCGAGAAGGTGATGCGGCGGATCGTCGTGCAGTGCAACACCGCCGATCGCGACCTGGTCAGCGTGGTGGAGGACGTGCAGGCCGCCGTGAACAAGAACGTCGTCCAGGCCGGAAAGTTGCCCGAGGGTTACTTCATCGAATACGGCGGGCAGTTCGAGGCCCAGCGCGAGGCCAACTTTCGCCTGCTGATCCTGGGCTGCTTCGCCGTCGTCGGCATCTTCCTGCTCCTCTACAAGTGCTTCGATTCCTGGCGCGCCGCGGTGCAGGTGCTGGTCAACATCCCGCTGGCGGCCATCGGCGCGGTCGTCGCCTTGCTGATATCGAACTGGCCGGGACTGGACGCCTTTGCGGCGGCGGCGTGGTATCGCTGGCCGCTCGTGTGGCTGGAGAGCACGCGTCTCTCGGTGGCCCATTGGGTCGGGTTCATCACGCTGACGGGCATCGTCTCGCGCAACGGCATCATGATGATCTCGCACTACATCCACTTGATGAAGTACGAGGGGGAGGAATTCACGCAGAAGATGATCGTCCGCGGCAGCCTGGAACGCCTTGGTCCGGTGCTCATGACCGCGCTGTGCGCCATGATCGGTCTGGTGCCATTGGCCCTGGGCGCCGGGGAGACGGGGAAAGAGATCCTCCATCCGCTGGCGATCGTCGTTATCGGCGGCCTCGTCAGCTCGACGCTGCTGGACCAGATCGTCACGCCCGCCCTGTTCTGGAAATTCGGGAGCAAGGTGGTTGCGAAGGAGGCGCCCGCAGTTGAGTTACCCGCGCTCGCCGAGCTGGAGACGCCCGAAGTTGAGTTAGACGCGCTCGCCGGGCTGGAGACGATCGAAGCGGCTACCGAGCATGAGTCAAGGCCTGAAGCTGAACCTGAACCACAGCCTCAACCTCAGCCCGAGTCCGACTCCACGCCGTAACAGCCGCTCTCGTGGGAGGAACCATCGATGTGGATGACGATTGCCCGTGGCGTGATTGCCGGACTCATCATCGCTGCCGTGGCGGAAATCTCAAACCGGTATCCGCGCGTCGGCGGGTTGCTGCTGTCGTTGCCGCTCATCAGCATCGTGGCCTTTGTGGCGGCCTGGACGAAGGACCGCGATCTTCCGGCGATCGTCAGACTGGCGCGTGAAACGTTGATCCTCGTTCCCCTGGGCCTGCCGTTCTTCGTGCCGCTGGCCTTGTCTCCTCGTTGGGGGATTGGGTTTTGGACGGCCTTCGCGCTGGGCGTCGCGCTCTCCGCGGCGGCCATCGGCTGCTGGTTCTGGCTCGGTCCCAAGGCGGATTGACGCGGCCCATCGGGCGACCCAATCGAGCCCTTCGCAGCCGAACTGCCTGCTAGCACGCGTAAGCTGTCGGGCGCGATGATAGCACTCTCGTCGCGCGACGGAGTTCATCCACAAGCTGAAAACGACGATTGGGTTAACTCGACCAGCGCGCCCACGTATGCGACCGATCCCCTAGCTCATTTGACGATGAACCTCGATATGCGACATCGTTGACTGCAACTTGCCGACGAAATGTGCCGCGGCGAGCTGAACGTCACGGCTTGCGGCGCCCGGGGAGAGGCCATGAGACGGATTCTGGCGCTGGTCTTCGCAGCCTCGGCGTTTCTGGCGGGGTGCCGATCGGCCCCGATCAATCCACAGCCGTTGTCCGCAATCGAGCCGCCCGCACACATTGCAGGCGGCATCGGAAAGGCGCCTGCTGGAGCGGAAGTTGTCCGGCTCATGCCGCCAGTGCAATTGCCTTCGGCTACGAGCCTTTGCGCCGGCGCCAGCCTGTCGGATGACCAAGGCGCACAACAGGCCGTTGCCCGCGTCCCCGCCGGGACCGCCCACGCTCCTGTCCTCCGCCGGACGCCCACCGACAGTGCACCGACGAGCGGCCGACTATCCGTGCAGCCGTCAGGTGCAACCCCCAGCCAGCGACCCGCCGAAGATCCCGAGTCCGTCCCGGCGCGCCCCGGCGATCAGCTCCCTTCCGCCGCGATGACTCTTGCCGACCTGGAGGGGATCGCGCTGGCGAATAGTCCCTCTCTTGCCGAGGCGGCCGCCCGCGTCGAAGCGCTTCGCGGCAAGTATTGGCAGGTCGGACTGCCTTTCAACCCCAGGGCCGGCTACGTCGCGGAAGACATCGGCAACGAAGGCAGCTCCGGGCAGCAGGGCGCGTTTGTCGCGCAGGAAGTGATCCTGGGAGACAAGTTGCGACTGAACCGCGCGGTCGCGGCCCAGGAGGTCCAGCGCGCCGAGCAGCAACTCGCCGCCCAACGCCTGCGGCTGATTACGGACGTGCGGATCGGCTTCTACGAGGTGCTCATTGCCCAGCGACGCAAGGGGCTGACAGGAGAATTGGCGAAAAGCAGCCACGAAGCCTTTGAGGCGACGGACCTCTTATACCGCAGCCAGCAATCGCCCTTCATCGACGTCCTGCAAGCTCGAATCGAAGCGGAAGGCGCCCGGATCCTGGCGGAGAACGCGGTCGTCATTCATGATGCCGCCTGGAGACGTTTGGCGGCGGCCGTGGGTGTGCCCGGCATGAAGCCGGCCGACCTCGACTCCGCAGTCGACGATCCTCTGCCCGCGATTACCCACGAGGCAACCTTGGAGCGGCTGCTGACGCAAAGTCCCGTTCTGGGCGAAGCCTATGCCAATTTGGCACGCGCCCGCTGGGCGATCGACCGGGCGCGGGCCGAGGTCGTGCCCAACGCCGACTTGCGGGCCAGCGTTCGGCACGACAATGCGACGGGCGATACCCTCACCGACGTGGAAGTGGGGTTGCCGATCCCCATTTTCAATCGCAACCAGGGCGGCCGACAGCAAGCGGAAGCCGATTACGTTGCCGCCCAGCGCGCGATCGAGCGGACCGAATTGGCGCTGACGAGTCGGCTGGCGACCGTCTTTCGGCGGTACGAAGTCGCTCGCACGCAGGTCGACACCTACCGGAAGGAAATCCTGCCCAAGGCGAAGCAAATGTTCGATCTCGTGTCCGAGGCATACCCAAAACAGGTTGGCTATCTCCAGTTTTTGACCGCACAGCGCACGTACTTCCAGACGTCGCTCGCGTACCTCGATGCGCTGTCCGAAGCCTGGTCGGCAAGCCGCGAGCTGGAGGGCCTGCTGCTGACGGGCAGCCTCGAAAGCGCTCCCAAGGAGTGAAGTTCGTCCCGAATTCGGTCGCCGGAGGATCAACTGCGATGCCCGTGATGCCGGCAGCGCATGGGGGACCACGCCGACCATGGCCCCCAGCCCGCCCCAGTCCCTTCGGCGGCAACATCGAGAACGGGGGGAGTGACTGACAACGCCTGGGCTAGGATTCAGCTTCCCCTGCTACCTCACGACCTTTCCGCCGTACCCTGCGTCTTGCAGCGCCTTCAACAGCGCTTTCTCGTCCCACTTGTCGGCCTGGATCGTGACGTAGGCCCGCTTCGTCGGATAGTCGACGCGCACCTGACTTACCCCCGGTAAGGACGCAAGCGATTTTCGCACTCGCGGTGGGCAGCCCACCGGTCACGACATCCCGAAACGGCAACCGTGACCAAGTGCATTTTGGCCGGTTCTTTCACCCGGGTCTCGTCGGCCTGCGCGATCCCGCCGCGCTGCACCGGCAGCGATGCGGCGACCATCATTCCTGCCAACAAAGTGCTCGCAACCAAAGAGAGTCTCATGGCGGATCTCCATAGGGCACTTTGCTTCCTGCCACACGGGCGTCCGCCAACGTCCCTGGCGGCTGCGTTGCACGCAACTTTAGTCGGTGCTCGCGCGCAGGGCAAGCCGCCAAAAGCGGCGTGCCCTGGGCTTGACACGCTAGGCTGGCGCTGGTGCGCCCAGCGCCAGCCGAAGTAGTGCCGGCCGACACAGAGTTTGCGTCCCGCGCAGCCCCCTATTTGCCCTTGTTCAGCGGGCAGCACTTGGGACAGGGCAACTCTTCGCCCGTCAGCGGGCAGATGTACCCCTCCGAACCGGCCTTCGGCGGTTCCTTCCCCGCCACCGCCGCGTAGATCAGGCTGCCCAGACCGGCCAACGGCACAACCAAGAGCGCCGTCCAAATCCACTTGCGCATAGGTCACCTCTTGAAAAAGGGGTTGCAATTCACGGCAGCGATGCCGCTTTAACTCTTTCGTTTCGGACGATGGTCTCTCTTCGGAATCGGCTCTCGTGACAACGATTCGATGATCGGGCATTGCGCCAGGGGCGCAGCGCGCGGGCACTCGTTAACAAGTTCGGCCAGGGCCGAACGCACGGCGCGCAGGTCCCGGATTTTGGCGTCGACGTCCTCGATCTTGCGCTGCGCCAGCCCAGCGACATCCGCGCAAGTGGCGCGGGGCACGGCTCGCAGGTTCAAAAGCTCCTTGATCTCACGCAACGAAAACCCCAAATGCTGCGCGCGGCGGATGAACCGCACGAGGTCGACGGCCTCCGCAGGGTACTCTCGATAACCCGACGTCCGGCGGGGAGGGACCGGCAGCAGCCCCTGGCGTTCGTAAAAACGAAGCGTTTCCACGTTCACGCCGGCGCGTTCCGCCAACTCCCCCGTTCGCAAGGCCGCGGTCACCGTCATCGGAGCCTCCTTCTGAATGCCATTATCCACTCCGTACCATAGTACGGAGTCAAGACCACGGGCGGAAATCGCAAGCGCCGCGGTCCTGACAGGCAAGGAGGCGAGGCCGTGCCGTGCCCGCTCGCGGAAAGAAAACCGTCAATTCACTTTGGCGGCACGAGGCACGCGCGGCACGTCCACCGTTTTGCAATCCACATGGCGGCGGGCACAAGCAACGTAAGTTGCAACAGCGGCCACAACCCTGTTCCCAGCAGCGGCACGGTCGGCATCCAGTCGGTATACAACCAGCGTTTCAAAGCCATCGCCACGAGCGAAGCTGGCCGATCTGCCCGTCCCCGTTGCTGATCACGTTTCTTGATTGACGCACGATGGACCCCTTCGTTCCCGAAGGCGCGAAGCTCACACGGCCTGCCCGGCCATCCGGCGGCAGTCGTCCGCGCAGCGGCGGCACTCGCCGGCGCAGCGCTGGCAATGGTCGTCGTCGTGCTTGCCACATTCCGCTGCGCAGGCGTCGCACGCTTCAGCGCACACGCGGCAAACCTCGCTCATGAACTGCGACCCACGGCTCATCAACGACGCGGCCAGCCAGCAGATCGCGGCGCAGTCCCGGTCGAGGCGAATGCACTCGGCCAGGGCCTGGACGTCAGCCTCGTGCAGGCAGGCCTCGTGCAGGCAGGCCTCGCTACAGTGCTCGCATTCCTGGGCACAGCGAACGCAAGCCTCGATGCACGTTTGGTGTTGCTCGTGCGTCATTTTGCCACCCTCCTTCGCTTGTGATCTTCTCACGCAACATGGTTCGCTAGCAGTGCAACTTTGATGCCGGCATCGGATCGAGGCCGATAGCGAGTCGTTCGCTAGGCAAACGATGGGGTTTTTCTCGACTCTCCATCGCCACACGGGAAGTGATTCAGGGCTGGATGGATCTCCCACCAATCGATGACGCCACCCCAGCCATGCCCAGCCTCGGAATGTCCCAGGAGGATCATGGGCCACCTCGTCGTTGGCATTGCGCCGACCCGCAGGCGCCACTCTTCCGCGGCATCGCCGCAGCCGCCAACCGGCACAGGTGATTTCCGCCAACGATCTCAGGCGAAGCGGTGCAACTTGCGTTCCCATGGCGGCGGCGCCACGCGCGTCTCCTCAAGGAATCGCTCCCGGCCAGTCGGTGAGGCACGAAGGATGCGCTGCGTTTGGCAGGAATCCACCCGCTCTGGCCGAAATCCGATCAAGACGGCCCAAAGAAATCCCCCGCGCCTGCGGATTTGCCGACGAATACCGCACCAGCATGCTGCCTCCCAAAAAACCGAGGCGCAAACTGTCGCGAGTCCAAACGAGCCTCCGAATGCCTAACTTGTTGGGGACCTTAGCTGAGCGTAGAATAAACGACACGGGTCGGGGTTTTCATCGAACAGGAGCCCAACCCATGGATCGTGCAGTCCGACTCTTCGTCCTCACAGCGACCGCTTTGTGCGCTGCATTAACGGCGGGCCCTCTGCCTGCCGACGATCCGGCCCGCGGCGAGCAGCCAACGGTGACCTGGCAGGTCGAATCCAGCCACAACGTGCTGGGGACAAACGACTCCACGTTCTACGCGCGAATTCGCGTCAAAGCGGCAGCTGTCGAAACGAAGCGGCAGCCCCTCAACCTCGCCCTGGTGTTCGACCGGTCCGGGTCGATGAAGGAAGAGGCCAAAATTGGGTATCTGCGTCAGGCGGGGCATCTCGTCGTCGACAACCTGACGAAGCCAGACCACGTGGCCCTCGTGGCGTACAACCACGAGGTCCAGACGCTCGCACCCTTGCACTCCGTCGTGAACCGGGAGTATCTGCACCACCGCATCGACGAGTTGTACGCCGACGGTTACACCAATCTCAGCGGCGGGCTGATGGAAGGCTGCGCGCAGCTTCACGGACGGCTCGACCAGCAGGGCCTGCACCACGTCATCCTCCTGACCGATGGGCTGGCCAACCGCGGAGTCACGGACCCGGGCGCGCTCGTGCGGCTGGTGGAGCGTTGCACGCAGCGCGGCATTTCAGTGTCCACGATCGGCGTCGGCACGGAGTACAACGAAGCGTTGCTGAGCCGGGTTGCCGACGCGGGCGGTGGCCGGTACGTCCACGTCGCCAAGCCGGACGAAATCCCCTCCGCATTTGAAAAAGAGCTGGGTGCTTTGTTGGCCGTCGTGGCCCAAAACGCCAAGCTCAACATCGGCCTGCCGGCAGGCGTCGAGCCCATGCAGGTGTTCGGTCGCGACGAGCCGCTGAAGCCCGACAAGCTGGAGTTGACGCTAGGCGACTTGGCCAGCGGCGAAGAGCGCGTGCTGCTTGTCAAGTTCGCCGTCCGTTCCGGCGCTGCCGGGAGCGGCACGCTGGCACTATCCGGCTCCCTGACGTACGACGACATTTCCAGCGCGGAGCGAATCAAAGAGGAACAGGCGGTGAACATCGAACGCGCGGCGGCAGCGACCGCCGAACCCGGCCCGGTGCTGGCGTACGCGCGGCTTGTCGAAGCCGTGGACAAGATCGCCCTGGCCGTGCAGGGTATGGATTACCGACTGGCTGCCGAGGTCCAGCAGATTCAGCGCCGCGATTTTCCGCAGCTCAAGCAGGTCGCCTGGTCCAGCCGCGACCAGGACTTCGTCAACAAGGCGTTCATGTTCGAGCACTACGCCCGCGAGCTGCAGGATTTGATCGAACGCGGGGCGCTGCACGAGCACAGCCGCCAGCGGGCCGCCTTGCAGAAAGAACTTCACTATCGTCGATACTTGATGGAACACCACAGGGACGATCACCGCCACTAGCGGAAACCAAGCAGGTCGACAGCTTGGGACCCCGCAGCAGGCTCGCAGCCTGTCAATTTGAAAGGAAACATCGCCATGAACCGATTCACTGCTCTGCTGGCCGCGACGGCCCTGGTCGTATTCGCAGTGGGCGGTGTCGCGTTGGCCGGTGGTGGGCACCATCATCACGGTCATGGCCACCATTCCGGATTCCACGTCGGCCATTCGGGATTCCACGCCGGCTTCGGATTGGGACACGGGTTCCACGATTACGGTCACCATCACCACTACTCGTACTCGCACTACGGTTACCCGTCCTACGGGCATTACCATTACTCGTACCCGAGCTACTATAGCTACTACCCCAGCTACTATGGCTACCCGAGCTACTCGACGTACTCGTACTACGGGTATCCCACGTACTGCAGCCCGTCGGTGATTTACAGCTCGCCCAGCGGACCGGGGTACGCTCCCGCCCAGCGATTGGATCAACCGTACCAGCAGCGAAGGGTTGAGCCGACCCCGCCAGCGGTTCCACAGCCGTCGCAAGCACTGCCGAATGGTGGTTCACCGCGGAGCTCCGACACAGGCACGCAATTCACGACCCTGCGCCGTGAGCCGAACGGGCGTCAGCCCAGTTCCACGCCTGTGCAGGGAGGTGCGGCTTTCGAGACCGTCGCGCCCTTCACCCAGCTTGGCCCGCAATTGGCAGTCCCGTCGGTTCGACACGTTCTGTCCGACGAGGAGCGGCCCTGGGCCATCGAGGATGCCCCGGTTGCACAGCGCGAGGTCGTCGACACGGCGGTCACAAGCGAGGCGGTCGCCCCTTCCGCGCCGGCCGTTTCAACTGAGGAAGGTCGGCGGACGGCCGCGAGCGCGCTCGGCCTGGCGATTCCGTCGTCCATGCGCGGAATTGCCCAACTCAGCCCCGCCGATCAACGGGCAGCACTGGCCCAGCGCACGTGCCCTGTGACCGGCGATTTGCTGGGCGCCAACGGCAAGCCGGTCAAAGTTCGGCTCGCAGGGCGTGAAGTGTTCGTCTGTTGCGACGACTGCGTCAAGGATCTGAAAGCTACTCCGTAACGCTGAGCGATGCCGGCGGCGGCGTAAGTCACCTTGCGCTCCATTGCGGGCGATCCGAGCGGCTTCCCCATGACCGGGCAGTTGCCCTGCGCAGCAATCGCCTCGCGGTCGGCCGCCGCGGCCTGGGCTACGGTGATCTTGCCGGCTGCGGGCTTCTCCTGCTCTCCCGTGCCGACGCTGAGCCTTGCCAGGACGGTAAGCGGATCCTGCTTGAGCTTGTCGACGCAGCTTTCACAGCACAGGTAGATGGGCAGCCCGTCCACGAGGACCTTGACGACGTCGCCGTGCTGTCCCAGCGTCTCGCCCATCACCGGACACGTCTTCTGCCGTCCAATCCCGTCGAGGTTCTGATCGGTGATTCTGGTGACCACGACCTCCGGCCGGAACCTGGTGATGTCAAACGAACACTCCGGCCGCGGCTTCGCAGGCAGTCGATCGCGCGCTTCCGGAGGGACTCTTGAAGCTCTCGCCCTCCGATCGCCCGGCGGCGCTAGCTCAGCGTATCTGCCCCGTCACCGGCGAATCGCTCGGCGACCACGGCACGCCGATCAAAGTTCGCGTGCGAGACCGAGACGTGTTCGTCTGTTGCAAGGGATGCATCGAGGAGTTGCAACAGAACCCGGAGAAGTATCTGGGCGAAGTCGGCCGTTAGCAGCGAGCCAGCGATGCGGACTGCTTTGGAGACGGCCCTTTCCGGCACAGACGGCGGGCCGAACACCCGACGGACTATGAATCACGTACCTGTGCTACGTTGGCACCTACGGGTTGGCGCGGCCCGGTTCGTAGCTTGAAGACGGGGGCGCCGCGGCGTCTCTGGGCATCGATTCTTCCTTGCGCATTTCGTAGCACGACGCGACGGGCGTCGGGCAGCCGCAATAGGTCGTGTACGGAAGCGGCGCGGCGGGAGGGTAGTCGTACGGAATGCAACAGCACGGATTGGAGTACCAGTGGTATTGCGGAGCGCAGCCCGCCGCGGACAACGCCGCCAACATGACCACAACCGTGCGGCCGATCCATCGTCTAGTGAACATCGAAGTTCCTCCCTGTAGTCGCGCGCAACTGTCAACCGCGCGTGCCGGCGTCGGACGGTCTGCCGTGAACGGCGGCTCCGACGTGCCCGCTTGGCGAAGGCGAGACCAGCGGCCAGGCTGGCGAGTCGGTCTGATTCCTGGTTCTTGCGGCTCCCTCCGGCGGCGGTGCCGGCACGGCCTCGTCCGGCGGCTGGGGAGGCGGTGACGGCAGGATGCCTCCCACGACTCGCTCCAGTGTCGCCAACGTTTGCCGAAGTTGTGCCTCCAACCGTTGTTGCGCGATCTGGTAGCGCAAAAGCTGCTGCCAGTTGTCGATCACCTGGAGAATGTCGACTTTCTGCGCCGTGTAGGCGGCGATCGACAGTTCCAGCGTCTGCTCGGCCTTGGGCACGATGTCCCTGCGGAACAACTGCAGCATCGCCTGCTGGCTTGTGGCTTGAGCGAACAGGTCTTTGACTTCCTCCTGGGTACGGTCGCGAAGATCGTCGTATTCGCGTGCGCTGGCCACGGCCTTGGCCTCGGCTTCCCGAACGCCCGCGTCCAGCCGCTGACGATAGATTGGAATGTTGGCCGCCAAGCCGATGCTCAAATCGTCGATGCCGTCGGCCGTGGGGGCCAGGGCTTTGCTCGTTGTCATCTCTCCCCAGCCGAAGTCAAACCTGACGTCGGGGTAATACTGCAGCCTCGACAGGTCGGTGGCAAAGCGGTCGCGCTGCACGGCGGCAAGCTGAGCGTGCAATTCGGGGCGGGCCAGGATCGCCTGCTGGTAAAGCTGTTGCAACTCCCCCGACGATGCCGCTTCCGACAGCGTCGGCAGCGCCCGCAGCGGCGTGTCGGGAGAAACGTGCAGCAAGCGCGCCAGTCGGGCCTGTCCGCTTTGAAGCTCTTGCCGCAACCGAATCAGGTCGTTATCGAAGTCCAAGACCTGGAGTTCCACGCGGTACAGATCCTGCAGGCTCGCCCCGGTTTTGACCTTCGGCTCGACCAGCTCCCTCAGACGAACCGCGAGCCTTCGGCTTTCCTCGGTAATCTCGATCGACTTCTGCACGAAGTACAATTCGTAATAGGCCCGCTTGACCTGTTCGACGACCTCCAGCTCGGCAGCAACCAACTCGGCCCTGGCCATGTTTGTTTCCGCCTCGGCCATGTCCCCTTGCGTGCCCAGCTTGCCCGGCCAGGGAACCTCCTGCGAAACCATCAAATCCACCGTTTTCCGCCCGGACGCCGTCTGCGGCACGTTGGGGAAGAACGGGTATCCCGTGGCGTCCAGCATCGGATCTTTCAAACTGGCGGCCTGGGGAATGCGCAGGGCTGCTGCCTCCACGCGCTTCCGCTTGGCCTGCACCTGGGGGTTCTGCGCGAGGGCGATGGCGACGTATTCGTCGACCGGATGCGGGCCGGCCAGGCTGGGGGCCTGCGGCATCGTGGCCGAGACTACCGAGGCTTCGGAGATGATCGCCGTCGACGGCAGGGCCGCCAGCGGTGCATATTCCGGGTCGCGAATGGCGCGGGCGGCCTGGCAGCCACTGAGCGCCGTGAGCGCGGCACCAGCGAGACAAACCAGTCCCGGCGCGATTCGCCACCGCACCGCCAAAACCGGTCCGGCGGACATGAGAGATTTCCTGTGAGACCAGGTCGGCGGGCGATCCCTTTGAGAATCGCCCGACGGCGTGTAGGCATGCCACGTGTGCCCAATAAACCGGTGCTGCTGCTTCTTATCGGAATTCGGCGAAAACCACTTTTGCCGGCACGCCGGGTGAATGCGGCTGGATCGACGGCACCGGTCCGGTCGCGCCGATCGTGCCGAATGTTCCACCCCGGCACAGCGCACCGCATCCGCCGGCAGTGCCGTTGGGGGCGATTCGAGAAAGTGCTCGGCGACGAACGGAGCAATCACCGTGCCGGACCGCTCACTGGCAACTCGATAGCACAAGTGGTTAGCCATTGCGGCCTTGTGACGGTTATACACCGACTTGGCTCCTTGGGGCGCACAATTCTGCGCGCTCCCATGCGAGGGCATCGCCGTGGTCCCCTTCACGCAGCGCGTCTTTGACGTGCCGGCGCACAGTGTCCTGGAATGGGTCACAATCGTGGCGCTGGCGCTGACCCCCGTCACCGTGATCGAAGTCTTCAATTGGCCAAAGCGCGGTTCTTCAGGGAGAATGGGCAATAGCGACCCGGAGAACCCGAAACCTCCTCACACCGGAAGCTGACAAGCGAGGGGTCAATCATGAAACAGTTCATCGCGAAGTTCGGCGGTCACGTCTCGGCCGTTGCGGTCCCTCTTTTGGTCATCGGGGGACTGCTTTTGGTCCTGGGCATTTGGTCGCCGCAAACCGGGCAGGAGCTGGCCGGCGAAGAGGTGTGGACCTGCTCGATGCATCCGCAGGTGCGGCTCCCCAAACCGGGACGCTGCCCGATTTGCGGGATGACGCTGGTCCGGGTGTCACAGCTCGCTTCAGAGCAGAAGCGCATGGAGCAGCAGGCAGGCCTCGTGACCGAACCCGCCGCATACCGTGAGGTGTTCAAGGAAATCCGCACGGTCGGGAAGCTGGACTACAACGAGGCCCGCGTCGCGTTCATCACGGCGCGGATCGCCGGCCGGGTTGACCGCGTCTATGCCGACTTTACCGGCGTCAAGGTGAAGAAGAACAACCATTTGGTCGACATCTACAGCCCGGATTTGTATCAGACGCAGGCCGAATTGATTCGCACCCTGGAGGCGGCCGAAAAAGCCACGGGCGACCGCCGGTTCTACACGGCGGCCATCGAAGCCTCGCGCACCAAGCTGCGGTTGCTGGGGATCCTCCCGGAGCAGATCGCGGAAATCGAAAAGACGGGGAAGGTGCAGACGCACCTGACCGTTTACGCCCCGATCGGCGGCGTGGTCATCGAGAAGAACATCCGCGAGCAACAGTACGTCGCGGAAGGCGACATGCTCTACCGCATCGCCGAGCTGGACCCCCTCTGGCTGTACCTGGACATTTACGAGT
>JACOUI010000056.1 GCA_016177915.1 Planctomycetia bacterium | reverse complement strand
TTCATCTCGAGCGTGAACCTGCCCGGCACGCAGCGCACCAAGGGCCTCACCCTCGAATACTCGCAGCAGCTCGTATTTCTGCCCGGACCGTTGAAGGGATTCAGCGTGTTTGGCTCGCTCACGCGCAACATCGCCGACCGCCAGCTCCTCGGCAACGTGCCGAAGAGCGCCAACGGCGGCATCCGCTACCACTATGGCCGGTGGGACGTGCAGGCCGCCCGCGCCCGATGCGAACAAAACGCTGCGGGCCTCGCGAATCTGATTCAGGGACCAGCACCGAGGTCACGGACATGAGACGAACGACGCTCCTGTGGTTCCTCCTGGCGGTCGTGGCCGTCGGCATCCCCGGCTGCGGCGGCTGCTCCGGCAGCGGCACGAAGAACCCGACGCAGGCCGCCGCCGAGGCCCAAAAGAAAAAGGAAGAAGAGGAGAAAAAGAAGAAGGAGGAAGAAGAGAAGAAAAAGCCCGACTTCGAGCTGGGCGTCTTCGCCACGCAGCCCAACGACGCCCAGAACGTGGAGACGGCGTTCAAGCCCGGCCACTGGACGAGCGCCACCGTCGAACTGTGGACGAACCACTTCGACTTTTCCGGCGAGCTCTACACCGATCCCTTCCAGCTCGACAACATGCCCTATCGTCTGGGCACGTCGCGCCCGGCCATTCTGCCGAAGGGCCAGAAAAAACACCTCGAGCTAGTGTTCTTTGTGCCCCCCGGCCGCCGCGGCCAGCAGATCGTCACCCGCCTCACGCCCAAGGGCAGCTACCGCGAGGTGATTCAGAGCGGCCATCCGACGAACCGCATGCGCGACTACCAGTTTCATTTCGTCGTGCTCTCGGCCAATCCCGATCGGTATTCCTTTCTGGCCAAGGACACGAAGCTGGACAGCATTCGCCCGTCCGACGGCAGCGGCGAATTGATGCCGCAGTATTACCGGATGTCGATCCCCAAGATCGACAACCGCGTGCCGCTGCCCAGCAATTCGCTCACCTGGACCAGCACGGCCTACCTGCTTTGGGACGGCATCACGCCTTCGACCCTCACGGAGGAGCAGCAGCAGGCCCTCGTCGACTGGCTGCATTGGGGCGGTCAGCTCATCATCAGCGGACCCGATTCCCTCGACACGCTGCAGGCCAAGGGCGGCTTCCTGGCCGACTACCTGCCCGCCACGGCGGAGCGCGACGTGAAGCTCGCCGCCGCCGACATGGCGCATTTCAGCAAGGAATGGACGTATCAGGGCGGCCAGCCGTTGGAGGTGCTCGACCCCTGGTCCGGCAAGAAGCTCGTCCCATCGGACCACCTCACGACGCGCGTCCTGGCCGCGACGGCCGCCGAAGGTGGCGATCCGCTCGTCGTCGAGCGGCTCGTCGGCCGCGGCCGGATCGTCGTCACCGCCTTCCGCCTGGCCCAGAAGGAGCTGGCCGTCAACTGGCGGAGCTTCGACGGCTTTCTCAACGGCTGCCTTTTGCGCCGGCCGGGCCGCACGTTCACGTATCGCGTTGAGGACGGCATCGAGTGGGCCATCCAGGTCGATTGGAAGGAGGGCGGCGGCCGCCTCGATCCGCGCCTTGTCAGCGCCTACCGCATCTTTTCGCGCGACGCCAAGGCTTCGCCGCGCGAATTCCGCGACGACGACGTGGCCGTCGGCAATACGCCCTCCGAAGTGACCGACGACGCGCCCCGCTCCATCTACGACTCGCTGCTGGCCTTCACACAAGGCCCCGACGAGGACCGCCCCGAGTCCATTGGGGCGGGCGTCGCCGGCTGGGACCCGTTCAACGACGCCTCCGAGCTGGCGCGGCACTCGCTCCGCCGCGCCGCCGGCATCCGCATCCCCGAAGCCTCGTTCATCATCTGGGTGCTCGGGGTGTACGTGGTCGTGCTCGTGCCCGTCAATTGGCTCGTGTGCTGGCTGTTCGGGCGGGTGGAATGGGCCTGGATCGCGGCGCCCGTCATCACGATCGCCTGCGCGTTCTCCGTCGTTTACCTGGCGCAACTGGACATCGGCTTCGCCCGCGCCCGCACCGAAGTGGCGGTCGTCGAACTGCACGAGGGGTATTCGCGGGCGCACGTGACGCGGTACACGGCGCTGTACACGTCGCTGGCCACGACCTACGACGTGAAATTCGGCGACCCCAGCGGCGTGGCCCAGCCGTTCCCCCTCTTCTCGCGCGGCGACGAGAAAGGGCAGGAGATCATCCGCGGGCAGTCTTCGACGACGGTCCATTTCCGCCGCGACGCCGACGACGTTTTGCTGAGCGGCTTTAACGTGATCTCCAACGCCACCGGCATGCTGCACAGCGAGCAAATGCAGGACGTCGGGGGCGGACTCCGTCTGCGGCGGCGCGCCGCCGGCGTCGAGGTCGTCAACGACACAAAACTGCGACTGCAAGGCGCCGCCGTCTCCGGTCCCCAGGGCGTGGCCTGGGTGGGGACGCTCGAGCCTGGCGCCTCGGCGCGCCTGGAATTTCTTACCGCCGGGCAGCTCAACCATTGGAAAAAACACCGCGACGACGAGCCGATGACCGGCCGCCTGATCAGCCCCGACCACCTCAACCTCCGTCTCTTGATCAAGCTGGCCGAAGATCAAAAGACGTTTGAGAAGGGCGAAACGCGGCTCGTGGCCTGGACGGACGCGCTCGTCGAGGGGATGCAAATCGAGCCGGCCGCCTCGCAGGTCCGGGCCGCGGCCGTGGTCGTGGCGCACCTCGCGCACGCCCCCCTGGGCGACGTCTCTCACGACTCCAACGCCCGCGCCATGATCGAAAAGAAAAAGGACGAGCCGCCGGCCGAAGGGAACACGGAATCCAAGACGGCCGGAGAGGGGCCCTGAACGAATGATCGAGCTACGCGAGTTCACCAAGGTCTACGGCAACCTCGTCGCCGTCGACCATCTCAACCTGCGGATCGAGTCCGGCGAGCTGTTCGGCTTCATCGGTCCCAACGGCGCCGGCAAAAGCACGACGATCCGCTTCCTGGCCACGCTGCTCAAGGCCACCGCCGGCGACGGGACGGTCAACGGGTTTTCCGTCAGCCGCGACCCGCTCAACGTCCGCCGCAACGTCGGCTACATGCCGGACGACTTCGGCGTCTACGACGGCATGCGCGTGTGGGAGTTTCTGGATTTCTTCGCCGTGGCCTATCAGATTCCCAAGGCCCGCCGCAAGCAGGTGATTTCCGACGTCCTGGAGCTGTTGGACTTGGCCCACAAGCGCGACGATTTCGTCAACAGCCTCTCCCGCGGCATGAAGCAGCGGCTCTGTTTGGCCAAGACGCTCGTTCACGACCCGCCCGTCCTGATCCTCGACGAGCCTTCCAGCGGCCTCGACCCGCGCGCGCGCCTGGAAGTGAAGGCGCTGCTCAAGGAGCTGCGCCGCATGGGGAAGACCATCATCATTTCCAGCCACATCCTCTCGGAGCTGGCCGACTGCTGCACCTCGATCGGCATCATCGAGCGCGGCAAGCTGCTCATGTCCGGACCCATCGACGACGTCTACCGCCGCATCCGCGGCAACCGCATCGTGGAAATCCGCTTCCTCAAAAACATGGACGTGGGCCTCAAAATCATCCGCAGCATGCCGGAGACCCGCGACGTGCAGGTCTACGACCACCGCGTCACCGTGGAGCTGGAGTGCGAGGACCAGCAGGTGGCGGGCCTGTTGGACCAGCTCGTCACGGAGGGGGTGAAGATGCAGTCCTTCAGCGAAAAGGAGCCGACGCTGGAGGACGTGTTCATGATGGTCACGAAGGGACTGGTGACTTAGCAAACGTCATACTGCTGTGGACTCACGACTGGGCGGCTACCGATGCACCCCAATCAACATCACTCCACCGACCTTGCGTCGGTGGACCCGCGACTGGCAGCTACGGGCGGCGAGCCCCCGCCCGCCCCCTCCACCGACCTTGCGTCGGTGGACCCGCGACTGGCAGCTACGCCCGCGCCACTCTACACCCCGGCCAACTGCCAGGCAGCGTATCAACTCCGCTGGTCTCTCGCGCTCTTCGCGACAACAAAACTACCGCCCGCGGACGGCTGGCTCCCCCAACTGCAACCCGCACTCGAACCCGACGGCATTCGAGTCCTCGAGTTTACCTTCCGCCCACCCAACGTGTGCTTCTTTCTGCTGAGCACCCTGCCTCACGTTGCACCGTCGCAAATCGTGCAGCGCGTCAAAGGGCGGTTTCAGTACGCGATTTCGTCCGAGGCTCCCAAGGCGTTCCGCCGCAACTTCTCGCTGTCGTCCCTGGGCGACGCGAAGCGCGAGGTCGTCGAGTCGTACGTGGCTAAACAACTGTGCCACCATCGCATGGCCGACGATCGCGTCCAGGAGCGACTCAAGGACTTCCAGCTTTCATTCCCAGAGGTCGATCTGTCGCAGCCGCAGTTCAGCTCCCACGGGAGATACATTTACAACTTGCATCTCGTTCTGGTGCATGACGATCGTGTCGCCGACGTGCGCCAGGAATCCCTCGCGCTGACGCGCGATATGTTTGTGCGAGCGGCGCAACAGAAGAGGCATCGCCTTTCCCGATTGTCGCTGTTCGCGGACCACTTGCATGCGACGCTCGGAAGCGCTCCATCCGAGTCCCCGCAGGAGGTCGCGTTGGCGTACATGAACAACCTGGCCTTCGCGCACGGAATGAAGCAGATCTTTTGCTTCAGCTACTACTTGGGGACGTTCGGGGATTTCGACATGGGTGCGGTGCGGCTTCAAGATGATCGGCAGACTCGCCAAAGTACCGACCGTCAGGCGAGGGGCGATGGCGCGCGTAGCCCCCAGTCATGAGTCCACCGACGCGAGGTCGGCGGGGAAAATAGGGGGATCCGAAGAGAGTAGACCGTGACCCCTAGCTGTCAGTCACAAATCCACCGACGCGAGGTCGGTGGGGTCACTTGCGCAATCCTCAATTTGCAATGTACCTCCTCGAAAACCCCGTCCTGCAGCGCGAGCTGCTCGTCAACCTGCGGATGAAGCGGGCCTTCATCCTGCAGCTCGTCTACATCGCCCTCCTGGGCGCCATGGTCTACTACGCCTGGCCCACCGACGAACGCATCGACATGACCAACCCGGAAAAGTCGAAGCGCCTCGTCAACCTCTTCTTCCTCGGGCAGTACATCCTGGGCGCCTTGATGTCGCCGACTTTCGCCGCCGCCACGATCACCGGCGAAAAGGAGCGCAAGACCTACGAGATGCTCCTGGCGAGCCCGCTGCGGCCGGTGGCCGTCGTGCTGGGAAAACTCCTCGCGTCGCTGGCGCACCTGGCCCTGCTCATCTTTTCGTCGCTGCCGATCGTGATGCTTTGCCTGCCGCTGGGAGGCACGTCGCTCTACGAAGTGCTCGCGGTCTACCTGGCGCTCATCCTGGCAATGACCACGTTTGGCATGATCAGCCTGGCCTGCTCCAGCTACTTTCGCCGCACCGCCGCCGCGCTCGTCGTCTCCTACCTCATCATCTTGCCCGTGGCCCTCGTGGGCCTTTGGTTTTGGATCGGGTTGGGGACCGGCGACCTCGCCCGCTTCCGGCTCTTCGTCACGCTCATTTTCCTGCCCTTGGGCTGCGGCCTCGTCTGTTTTGCGCTGCTGATCATCACCAGCGTGCGGCTCTTGCACCCGCCGGACGTCGGCAGCGAAGGCAAGGAGGTCGTCGACGAGGAGCAGGAGCTGAACCGCGCCATCGGCCTCGTCATCCGCCGCGACCAGTTCCCCGACAAGCTCTTTGCGCCTCCCAAACGCACCGGCCTGCTGCCCGACGGCGCGAATCCCGTCTACGACAAGGAAATGCGCGCCGAAATCTTCAGCCAGGGCACGCTGATGATGCGCGTCGTGATCCAGGTGAGCATGTTCCTGGCCATCCCGATCATGGGTTGGTGCCTCTACCTGCGGCCGCAATACGCGCCCTGGTACATCGGTTACGTGGTGCTGTTCAACGTGCTCGTGGGCCCTGTTTTTTCGGCCGGCAGCGTGACCAGCGAGCGCGAGCGGCAGACGCTCGACCTGCTGCTCACCACCCTCATCTCCCCCTTCCAGATTCTCTACGGCAAGCTGATTTCCGGGCTGCGCGTGTCGAGCGTGCTGACGTCGTTTTTGCTCTGGCCGCTGGCCCTGGCTTGCATCATGGTGGCCGACTACTGGCGAAACCTGCACATGATGGCGGCCTACGTGGCCATCATTACGGTCACCTGCCTGACGACGGCCACGATCGCGCTTTTCTGTTCGGTCATGTTCCGCCGCACGTCGGTCAGCCTGATGACCTCGTACCTCTTCATCGCGGTGCTGTTCGTGGCGCCGTTGGGCGTGCGCGTTTTCGCGCAGACATTTTCCAACGATCCCCGCGTGGTCCAGGCCGTGGAGAAGACGTCGTTTGTGAGCCCCATCTCGACGGCCTTTGCCGTCCCGGTCGACGTCTCGTCCGACGCCGGCACGACGGCTGTGCAGCAGTGGCCGATGTTCGGCCTGTTCCTGGCCTTCTATGGGGCGATCGACGTGGCGCTCTTGTCGACGATGATCTGGCTCTTCAACGTCCGTTGGCGCGTGGTCTACTGACTCCGCTCCCTCCCCCCTTGCGGGGGAGGGTTGGGGTGGGGGGTCGAAGTGCTAACCAGGCGCCGCTTCGGTCGCCGGCTGGCGTCTCGCCTGCCATTCTTTCATCACCCTGCGCGCCCTTTCGCCAGGCCCACCTTCTCCCACTGCTTTGCCAGCCGCTTGGGCGACACCGGCACCGCCGTGCCCAGTTCCTGGGCGAAGAGCGACACGCGATACTCCTCGAGCAGGTAGCGATACGCAACCAGCTCCTCGTCCACGATCGAGAGCCGTTCGCTCTCCGCGGCCCGCTTGGCGTACTCGTCCCACAGCCGCGCAACCTCCTCGGTGTGCCGCCGGTCGCGGTCCACGTTCCGCGGCAGCTTTTCCAGCCGCGATTGGATCGCCCGCAAGTATCGCGGAAACTCTTTCAGCCACTGCCAGGGCGCCTCTACGAGAAACCGCGGCGGCAGGAGCGCGGCAAGCTGAACCTTCACGTCTTGGGCCGCGTGAGCCAGCGGCCCCTTGGGCAGGCTCTCCAGCGCCACGCGCGCCAAGTGCTGCGCCTCGACGAGCGCCGCCAAAACGCCCGCCACCTCTTGCGTCGCGGCCGCGATCCGCGACCGGCCGAACTTCTGCAGCGCCAAAAAATCCGCCTCGGTTCGCGGCAATTCGCCCTCGGCCAGAAACGCCCGCTCCGCGATCCGCTGGGCCGCCTGCCTGCGGAACTCGTCGGGCTTGATGAACGTGCTCGCCCGCAGCAGCAGCGCTTCGGCATTAGGCAGGCCCGGCCGCAGCGACTTGCCTTCGGCCAGGTAAAAGAGCCTGCGCAGCCCGGATCGCATCTGCCGTGCCGCCAGCTCGGGCGAATCGAAGAGCCGCAGCGAAACCGCATCGCCGGCATCGACCAAAGCCGGGAAGGCCTTGAGCGTGATCCCCCCGCGCGCCACCGTCACGTGCTCCGGCAGGTCGCCGAAGTCCCAGCGCTTGATCCCGTCGCGCATGAAGCGCGGGTCGTCGACAATCTCGATCGGCGCCGCCGACGGTCCCACTTTCTCCCGCAGCTCGGCCAGGTCGCGCGAGGCCGCGACCGTGGCCCCTTCCGCATCGACCACGCGGACGTTCATCCGGAGGTGCGGCGGCAGCTTGTCCGCCTCGAACATTTCGGCCCGGACTTCCTGCCCCGTCAACTTGCATAGCGCCGCTGCGGCTTGCGTTTCCATCGAACCATGGCCGAACCGCAGCTCGCCGACGACCCTCTTTGCCGTCTCGGGCACGGGCACGCAAAGCCGCCTGAGGTCCTTGGGCAGCGTCTTGATGAGCGCGGCGATCTTCTGCTCCAAGAGCCCCGGGACGAGCCAGCCCAGCCGCCGCGGGTCGATCTGCCCGACGGCCTCCTTGGGCACGGTGAGCGTGATCCCGTCCCCCTCCGCCCCCGGCTCCAGGCGATACTCCAGCGCCAGCTTCATCTGGTCCACGGCGATCGCATCCGGAAAATCCTCGGCGCGGACGTCGCGGGCCTCGTCGCGCAGGAGGTCTTCGAGGCGCATGAAGAGCCGCTTAGGCTCCTTGCGTTCGGCCTCTTTGCGCCATGTTTCGAGGCTGGGCGCGTCGTACACGTCGGCCGGCAGCCGCGCGTCGTAGAACTCGAATCGCGCCTCTTCATCGCGCAAGAGGTCGTTCCGCCGCGCCTTGGCCCGCAGTTTTTCGGCCTCCTCGGCCAACTTCAGGTTGTGCTGCAAGAACTCGGCGCGCGTGTCAATCTCGCCTGGCACGAGCCCGTCGCGGATCATGAGCTCTTGGGCCGTGGCCGGGTCGATTTTTCCCAGCCGCACGCGCCGCCGCGGCACAATCGGCAGCCCGAAGAGCGAAACCTTCTCGAACGCAATCGCCGACCCGCCCTTGCGGTCCCACTGCGGCTCGCTGTAGCTGCGATTGACGAGGTGCAAAGCCAGCGGCTCGATCCATTCCACGTCGATCTTCGCCACGGTCCGTAAATACCGCCGGCTCGTCTCGACCAGTTCCGCCGCCATCACCCACTTCGGTGTCTTCGCAAACAGTCCCGACCCCGGCCAGAGGTGCATCTTCACGCCGCCCGCGACCGTGTATTCGCGCCCCTCGCCCAAGTGGGCCACGTTGGACAAGAGGCCCGTCAAAAGCGCCCGGTGAATTGCGCCGTAATCCTCCCGCCGCGGCGATTGGCTCGCCGCGGTCGGCTTCATTCCCGCCTCGGCGGCGACCTGCAAAAGCTGGCGGTGAATGTCGCTCCATTCCCAGAGCCGCGCCAGCGACAGAAAATTCTGCCGGCAGGCCCGGGCCAGCGCGCTCCGCGACAGCGTCTCCTTCAAGTGATGGTAGAAGTCCCACAGCTTGAGGTGCGCCAGGAAGTCCGACTCGGGGTGCAAAAACTGCGCATGCGATTCTTGCGCCGCCTGGCGCTTCTCGGCCGGCCGCTCGCGGGGGTCCTGGATTTCGAGCGCCGAGGCGATGATCAGCACCTCGGCGAGGCAGCCCTCGTCGTGCGCCGCCACGATCATCCGCGCGATCCGCGGGTCGGCGGGGATTCGCGCCAGCTTCCGGCCCAGCTCCGTGAGGTCCCGCTCCGCGCCCAGGGCGCCGATCTCAAACAGAGTCTGGTAGCCGTCGCGCACTGCGCCCGGCCGCGGCGGGTCCAGGAATGGAAATTCCTCGATCTCGCCCAGGCCCAGCGCCTTCGTCTGCAGGATGACGGCGGCCAGGTTCGTGCGCTGGATTTCCGGCGGCGTGAAGCGCTCGCGCGACAGGTAATCCTCTTCGCTGTAGAGCCGCACGCACACGCCCGGTCCCACTCGCCCGCAGCGCCCCTTCCGCTGGTCGGCCGAGGCTTGCGAGATCGCCTCCACCGGCAGCCGCTGCACCTTCGACCGCGCCGCGTAGCGGCTGATCCGCGCCGTGCCGGGGTCGATCACGTAGCGGATGCCCGGCACCGTCAGCGACGACTCGGCCACGTTCGTGGCGATGACGATCTTGCGGTGCGAGTGCGGCTGGAAGACGAGCTGCTGCTGCGCCGCGGGCAAGCGCGCGTAAAGCGGCAGCACCAGCGTTTCGCGCCCCGGATAATCGCCGGGCAGCGTCCGGCTGCGCAGGGCCTTGGCGGTCTCGTGGATGTCGTGCTCCGTGGCCATGAAGATGAGCACGTCGCCAAGGCTCCCTCCCCCGCTCGTGGGGGAGGGTGGGGTGGGGGGCTTTTGCGCTAACTCGACGACCGCCGCCACGACGTTTCGCACGAGGTCCGGCTCGCGCTCGTCGTCCTCGGCCGCCAGCGGCCGGTAAAGCACCTCGACGGGGAACATCCGCCCGGAGACCTGCAGGACCGGGACCCGCATCGGGGCGGCAACGGGGGAGGCGGTCGCGTCGTTCTTTGTCCCCCCCTTACGAAGGGGGGGCAGGGG
>JACOUI010000314.1 GCA_016177915.1 Planctomycetia bacterium | reverse complement strand
GACCAGGAAGTCGTACGCGCCCAGCTTCATCGCCTGCACCGCCGACTCGACCGTGCCGTCCCCCGTGAGGATGACGATCTCGCAATCGGGATGCGTCTGGCGAAGCTGCTCGAGCACCTTCATGCCGGACATGCCGGGCATGCGCAGGTCGATGATGGCGAGGTCGAATTGCCTGCGCTGGGCGAGCTCGAGGGCCTGGAAGCCGTCGGAGGCTTCCTGGACGTTGTAGCCGTCGCGCTGGAAATGGCGCGCGGCGACGGAGCGGAATTCCGCGTCGTCGTCGACGAACAATAGATCGATGGGAGGATTCTGGTCGCTCACGGCAGTGCTCCTCGTTTTCAAACCGTCCCTGGAAACTCGGCCGCGGCTCTGTCCCTCGGCCGCGTCAGTCGTCGCCGGCCAGCTCCGTCGGGAAGGCGGCGGCACAGGCGGTGTCGAACAGGCCTTGCCGGCCAAACCCGCCGCGGCCTGGCGCGTTGCGAAGGCGCAGGGCGATCGCCCCCGCCACGGCCTGGCACAAGCGGTCGCGGCCGGCCGCGGGGAAGCGGCGCATCGCGCCGACCGCCCGCGTCAAGTCGAGAATCCGCCGATCGAGCGCCGACGTGGCCCCTCCGCGCGTCACGACGCGCTTCACGATCCGGACGAGCGAGTCTAAAAGCGCCGGGTCGTCCGGCGGCGCGACGCGCGCGCGCCCGAATCGCCGGGCGCCGCGCGCGTCGCGGCTGGAATCGTGCCTCTTGTCCTGGCTCATCGCTGGACTCCCTTGCAAGTGCGATCCTGTCGCCTGGGTTCAGTAGCCGACGATGGTTCCCACTGGCTCCGCCTGCAGCCCGCCCGCGTCGGTTGCGTCCGCCCAGACGGTGCCGGCGGCGAGAATTTGAAGAATTGCGGTGAAGGACCCGTTCGGCTGCACCTCAACCAGCGCGGGACCCGCCAAGGGCGCTCCGGAGAGGATCAGCGTGCAGCCGGCGGGGTTCTCGTCGGTAACGTGACCCGTGAAGCCCCACAAGTCGCCGGCGATGGAGTACGAGGTAAAGGCGTCGATCACCGGCGCACCGTTCTGGGCGTTTGCCGTCGACGGCAACGCCCAGGCCGAAGCGCAGACCAGCGCCGCGAAAAGCGCGAAACGGGACCGCCGACGCGCAAATCGCGGCCGCCCCTCGACCTGGAGGCAACGAACCCGACGAACCATCACACCTACGGCTTGCATAGAAGCTCTCCCGAGAATGACCGGCGGCCCGCGCCTGGCTGACACAGCCAGGCCGGGTCCGCGACAAATGGACCAACGCACACAGCGTAATCACTCCCGGGTGGTGGGTCAGTTCGTAGTGCCCCGATTCATCGGGGCCGCCGAGAGACCGCATAAATGCGGTCACTACGAACCAAACTGACCCACCACCCACTCCCGGGCCGGGGAGCGGCAACCTTGCACACAGGTTCGCTGCAAGAGTCCCTATCGAATTCCGGACAAAAAACCGGACAGGGACGAAAAGAGTTTTTCGGAAGAGAGCGCGCAAAGCGCTGCGCCCACCCGACTTGCGCCCTCAAGGAAACTGCGAATAGAGCGCTAAAACGAGGGCGCAGGCCAGGACTCAAAGGGATCCAGGATCAGATCCAGGGCGACGGGCGAAACCTTCGTCGGCGCAAACTGAAGAAGGTGCTCCAGCTCCGACTGCGTTTGTTTGTCCGGGCAATCTGTGCAAACGCGTCGAAGCTCGGCACGCGCACAGCCGAGCGCCAGGGCGCGCCGCACGTGCTTCAGGGTTTCGTTTTTGGCCGCGCCACGCTCTTTCTCATCCAATTCCTCCGATTGCCAGAGAGCGACATTGATCTCGGCAAGGTGAACATGAACGCCTTTGACACCGGCGTTGGCGCTGGCAGCCCGCTCGAATTCGTCTCGCGCCTCGCGCAGTAGCCGTACGTCCGAGTAACGTGAGCGCTCCAGAATCGTCAATCCCAAGTTGAAGTGCGCCGCGAACGATCCACGGTCCAGTGCGATCGCCTTGCGCAGCGATTCTTCCGCACGGATACGATCAGGCGACCGACGCAGGCAGCAGCCAATGTTGTTGTAAACCGCGCTGTTCGGCGGCAGATCATCATCGTTGTCGGCGAGATGCAACAACCTCAGTGCCTCGCGAATGTCGGACTCTCGTGCATTCGGATCGCCCGCCAGACAACAGCCGCGCAAGGCGGCGATCGACGAGTTCCCTGGAAACTCCTTCTCCAGCTTGTCCAGGTCTGGCAGCGCTTGCTCAAACTGGCGCAGCCGGAACCGGCACCGCGCCCGGAGGAACAGCGCATTGGGATCGTCAGCCCGGTAATCGAGGACGACGCCGACGTGGTCCAGCGCGACGTCGAATTGCCCTCTCACAACCGCCTGCCGGGCCAGACCCAGTTGCCGGTCCAACCAGCGGTCCCAACTGTGCTGCGCCCATCCCCCGAGGAACCCCCCGAGCGCCACGGCGCAGCCCGTCGCCAGCAGGCTGTGCCGCCGGCCCACGAGCGCGCGTAGGGCGCGCCGGCCGCGGGTCAGCTCGCGCTTGAGCGACTCGGCAAGCTCCTGGGCCGCGGGTCGCCCCGCGGGCTCCAGCGCCAGACAGGACGCCAGGAGACGGGACACTCGCCCGTCGACGACGCGGTTGAGCCGGCGGAGGGGGCGGGGGCCTTTCCGCTGCCGGGCGAGCAGCTCTTCGGCGACGCGCTGGCGCGATTGGTCGGTGGGCGGCCGGCCCCAGGGCAGGGCGCCGCCGAGCATTTCGTAGAGCATCACGCCCAGCGAGAAGACGTCGGTCTTGCCGTCGACCGCGTATCGGCTCTGCCGGGCAACCACTCCGCGCAACTGCTCCGGGGCCATATAGGGCAGCGTGCCGCCCATCTCGCGCGTGTGCTCCGGGACGAGGGCCAGGTTGAAGTCCAGGAGCATCGCCCCGTCGCGGCGCGTGAGGAGGACGTTGGAGGGCTTGATGTCGCAATGAAACACGCCGCGCTCGTGGGCGCAGCGCAGCGCGTCGGCAAGCTGCCAGCCAAGGTGCAAGACGGCGTCCACGTAGGGCATCCGCCGCAGCGCCAGGAGCTCCGCCGCGATCGCGCGGCCCTCGGGACGGTTTTGAGGGCCGGTTTGGGGGCCGCTTTCCGCACCGTCCTGAGGGTCGCCCTGGTCGCCGTTGGGAGTGCCGGCGGCCGCCGTGTCTGAGAGCACTTCGACGATCGTTTTGCCGGTCTGCGGCGGTTTCCCGCCGGCAAACGCCCGGTCCAAGAGGTCGTGGCACGTCAGCCGCCCCAGGTACGGCATGCAAATGGCCGACAGCCCCGAAGCGGCGTCTTCTTTGACCGAGTAGATCGGCACGATGTGGTCGTGGGTCATCATGCCCAGGGCTTGCGCTTCCGCCCCGCCGTGGCGCGTGATCTTCACGACGACGCGGCGGTCTCCCAGGGCCTTCTCGCGCGCCAGAAACACGCGCGAAAACGCGCCTTGGCCCAGCTCCTCCAAAAGCTCATAGCCCAAAAACACCTGGCCCACGGCGGGCCAGCCGGCGGGGCCGTGCAGCATTTCCGGGTTTTGTCCCAGGAACTCGTGCAGGTCCAAAAGGCGCAAGAGCGACGTGCGGCACTCCGGAAACCGCCCGGCGAACTCGACGCGATCGACCGGCCCGCCGGCTTCGATCCGCTGGCAATACTCTTCGTAGGCCAGGTCGACGAGCGCCGAAGGGGCCTCGTGCAGCTCGGGATGGGCGGCGAGGATGGAATGGGCGTCGAGCGGCTGGTCCTGGGGCGCGTGCCTGAGGATCGCGGACACCAGCTTGCTGGGCGATCGCCACGACGCGGGCCGCGCACGGCCCCGTTGGCTCGTGTTTTCGTTCATCATGACGCACCATCCGGCCGCCGGCGCGGCAACGACTTCACTCTTTGATGGGCTCGGTTCCCAGCCGCTGCTGGCTGCGCTGCACGATCCGCCGGGCCGTTCGCGCGCTCACGCCGAGCCGCTCCGCGATTTCCTCAAACGTCGCCCCGGCCAAGCGGAGCTGCAAGACCTCCTGCCCGACGTCGCCTTCCCCCTCGTTCAAACGGTCCCAGGTTTCCTGGGCGACGGCCAGACCGCTGGCGGTCGGATGGCGGCGATGCGCGGCCTGTGCGGTGGTGGTGGAGCTTGCCAGCGGCTTTTCGCGCCTCCGGCTGAGCTTTTTGGTGGCCACGCGGCGGCGGAACTCGTCGACCGTCTTGTTCCGCGCCAGGGCGGCCAAATAGGCGACCAGCTCCTCGGGGCTGACGGAGCGCTCGACGTGCGACAGGTCGGCGAAGAACGAGGCCCACACGGACTGCACGAAGTCGTCGGAGTCGAACTTCGAGCGCAGGCGGCGATGGAGGCTCCGCCGCACGATCCGCAACAAGTGCGGTCCGAATTGCGCCACAAATTCCCGAGCCGCCGCTTCGCTCCCCTGGCGAATTTGCGCGAGCAGCCGCTCGATCTCGCTGGCCTGCGTAGTCATGCCTGCTTGCCGCCGCTGTACCCTCACTGGCCGGAGTTGTTATGGGCCGCGCGAACCGCAGACTGGCCTGGCCTCCCCTCGAGCTGCGATAGGCGGTTTTCGGCCCCACGCATTATGACTTGTTGATTGGAGTTTGAAAGAGGAAAGCGGGAAACTTCGGAAACTTCCGTTTCTTTTGGCCGGGGGCGGCTTTTCGAGGGGGCGGACCTGTCATGCCCTGCCCTCCTCCTTGCGGAGCCGGCGTTCCGTCTGGGCGTCCAGGCCGTGCCGCTGGGCCATCGTCGTGGCGCTCATGGCCCCCGTCGCCAGGAGGATCCCGTCGGATTCGAGTTGCGGGAGGGCGTCGCGTCGGTGAACCCTTTGCCGGAATTTGGCGAAAACGTTGACCGCGCCGCGAGCGGGGACTAGATTCGAGCCAGGGCGACTACCAATCTGAAGAACCACCTATGAGCAAGGGCAAGGATCGAAAACCGCCTGCGCCGAGCAGCCAACCGTCACAGGGTCCACAGCCGCAGGCTTCCACGTCAGGTCCGCAGAGTTCCGAGCCCGAATCGGGTGGATCGGGATTGCAGGGCCTGACCGTCGAAATAGCGGTGCTGAATTCGCGCAACAAATGGTTGATCGCGATCCTGCTCGGGGTCGGCAGCCTGGCGCTGAGTTTGCTCGTATGGATGCTTCTGCAGCTCTTCGACAACAACGCGGCGCTGGCCACGCTCAGGCCCCTCCCGGACAAGGTAGACGCGCTCGACGCGGCCGTGGGCAAACTGGAGAGGGTCCCCGACAAGCTCGACGCGCTCGAAGACAGCGTGTCCAAGCTCCAGACGCTTCCTGAGCGGCTGGAAAAATTCGACGACCTGCCCGCTAAACTGGCGAAAATCGAAGATCTGCCCGCGCAGATCAAGGCATCCGACGCGGAACTGCGCCGAGCGATCAAGGAGTTGGAGGAAGTCCGGAAATCGACCGACAACTTGAAATCGCTTGAGGCCGCGGTGAAGGAGACCAACGAGAAGCTGCAGAAGACGACGGAGGCACTGACCAGCCACGAGGCGAAGCTCGTCGATTTGGAGAAGAAGCTGTCGGTTCGCGACGTCCCGGTGGGGGCTGGGCCCGGCGGAAAGGTCGTATCGCTTACTTTTCGATTCGCCGGCCCCGGCAGCGTCACCAACGACGAGCGCGGCGGGCGTCGCGTCGTCTTCGTGTTTGAGAAGGCGCTCGGGCTCCTCGCCCAGTTCGGCGAGAAACAGCCGATTGTGGAACGCACGGAATTGCGCGGCGTGGCGATCGATTGCCTGCTCTCGGCGCAATTCCAACGAGAAGGCCTGGTCGTCATGATCGTTACGGACGCATCGGACGATTTGCTCGGCGCGCTAAAGAAGAACGGCGAGCTCGTCGTGCACGTGCGATTGCCGAATGTGCCGCCCAATTAGCGCTTCGGCCGCGAGAGCTTCCGAAGCGCCTCTCCCAGGCTCCGCGCCGCGGCCGCGTTTCTTGCCAAGGCGTAAACGCCGATGGCAAAAAAGCACGCCAGCGCAATCAGCGCGCCGATTCCTGGCCACATGGGAGCCGCTCCGGAGTTTCACTTGCCGCACGGAAGTTACCACAGTCGTCGCGCCGACAACACATCATTTTCCGCGCGCGACCGACTGACGAGATCATCGGCCGGAAGACGGTCTGGCTGAAGCTTCGGGCCCTCCATCATCCTATGCTAGCGTACCCCCCGGGCCAACGCGCGCAGCGGCCGACTCAGCGGACCCGACGTTGTCATTGCTGTCAGGCATTGGATTCGCACGCCCTGGTGGCTACGGTGGCGGTCGAACCGCTCATCGGCGGTCCGCCGCGTCTTGGGTTTTCCCCTCCTCCTTCCGCAGCCGCCGCTCGGTCTGGGCGTCCAGGCCGTGACGCTGGGCCATCGTCGTGGCGCTCATGGCCCCCGTCGTCACCAGCATGCGGTCGATCTGGGCCTCCTGCAGCCGGTTCCGGACCGCGACGCCCGGCATCACCGTCTCGATCTGCGCCCAGGCAACCGCCGCGCCGTCCAGCCGGCCCGTCCGCACGGCGTCGGAAAGCACCCGCCGCATCACCTCCTCGTCCTCCTGGCGCATCTCGTGCTGCAAGCGCTCGAACATCTTGACGGCCGGACCCTCCGCCACCAGCGTGCTGGAATAGTTCGCGTTGCTGGCGTCGCTCGTGAGCATGAACTCCGGCATCACCAGCCGGCTGGCCACCGCCCGCAGGATCGCCTGCAAGACGAGGACGAACCGGCTGGCGTCGATCCCCTGGGCCGGAAAGTCGTACTCCGTGTCGCCGAACACGTCGAGAATCGTCCCCGGCTGAAGCTGCTGGAGGTACGTCGTCTGGCCGGTGACGGGATGCGGCGCCGTGGCGGCGGCCAGCCCGCTGCGGAGCTGCTCGATCGACGACCGCGTGCCGGTGCGGTGCTTGCGGATCAGGGCCACGGCCGTCTGGACGTCGGCCACGGCCGCCATGTTCCGCAGCAGCTTTTCGGCGCGGAGCAGGTTGTGGCGAACGGGATAAAAGAGCGGCACGCCGCGGAGCACGTTGGCGTCGACGTTGGCCTTGCGGTGCTGGACGTCGGCGGACTCGACGCGCTCGCCGTCGTCGAGCCAATAGGCGGCGACGGACTCGACGTCGTCGGGTTCGGTCTCGACGCCCATCGAAACGCGCGGCCGGCCGCCAGGTTTGCCGTTCGCGCTGAACAGATCGCGGGGCGTGGTCAGTTGCCACGGTTCGACGAACCGGACGCGCGTTTTGCCGGCGGCGTCGAGAAAGAACCGCAAGAGCGCCTCGCCGTCGCGGTCGCGCCGCCTGACGATCTCCTGCTGCCGCTGCCGCCAGCGGTTCACCTCCAGGAACTCGTCGAGCACGGCCTGGACCTGGGCCACTTCGGTTTCAGGGACTTCGCCGGCCGCCTTGCGCACCGTCACGCGGTACTGGTGTCCAGAACCCACGATGTACGAAATCCGGTTCTCGTGGCCGTTGATGGCGAACTCGTTGGAGAGGGCCAGGGCGCGGCACTGATTGCGGGCGGCGGCGAGCTCCTCTTCGGTGGCGAAGCCGCCGGAGCGCGCCGGCCCCTCGGCGGTGCCGAGGGGCCCCCACAGCTCGCCGGAGTCGCGGAACACTTCGGAGGGGTCGACGTAGTTGCCCAGGAGGTCGAGCGACTCGCGGAGCAGGCGGTTTTCCTCGCGGACGCTGCGGGCGAAGAGTTCCTGGCGCTCGCGGAGCGCGTCTTGCAGTTCGGGGTGAAGCTCTTGCGCGATCATGACATTCTCCATTGGTTAGCGTCGTGCATTCGCCGTTCATTCATGCGTCAACCGCCCGCCGAGCCGCTCGGCCTGCGCTCCGCAGAGGAAGTCCGCCGCCAGGCGGACGGCCATTTCCAGGGCGTCGGGTCCGTCGTCGTGGTCGCCCGTGGGAAACTCGCGCATCTGCTCGACCAGAAGCCGCGTGCCGGGCGAACCCGACCGGAACCGCAGCCGCCGCTGCGAAAGAAACGGCCCCAACCGGCGGATGCGGACTTCCTTGGCCAGCGTGTTCGTGATCGCCAGCGGCCGCGCGCCCAGGATGCCGCGCGCCAAAAACGCCTCCTCGAAGTCCGCCGCCAACAGGTCGTGGTACATCGCCGACTCGCAACCGAAGACGTCCGGCCGGAAATGCACGAACCACTCCACGCCGTCGCGGACGATCTGCTCCGCCGAGCGCCGCGCCAGGTCCGCCTCGACGAAGAGAGTCCCGTCGCCGTCGATCCCCAGCATCACGTAGGCCGAGTAATCGCCGAAGCGGCTGTCATTCCCCTTGCTGGGGTCCAGCGCCATCGCCCGCAAACGCAGCGACTGCGGCCAGTCCGTGAACCAGATCGATTCGCTGAAATACTCGTCGGGCCATTCGCACGACTCGGGGTTCGTCGGGTTGCCCTGCTTTTCCGATTCGAACGCGCTGCGGCCGATGTCGACCCGCAGCCGCATCAGCGCGTACAGGCCCTCCCGCTCCGGCCAGCAGACGACGGCGCCTTCCTCCATCGCGGCACGGCGCTCCTCGTAGAACTGCAACGCCGCCCGCTCGCGGTTCGGGTTGCTCCGGTCGGTGTAGGCGCGTTCCCACTCCTTCCACAGCGAGAGGTTCCAGGGCCACGATTCGACGGAGGGGAATTTCATCGCCTCCCAGCCCGGCTGCGCCATCAGGCGGTCGATGAGAGCGTCGCGGTGCAGGGCCGTCCCGACCGCGACGAAAATCGTTTCCGGACCGCCCACGTTCAAAAGATCCTGCGTGAACCACCGCCAGTGGGCCTGCCGCTGCGGGACCGACGTGATGTGCTTGCGGTCCTGCGGGTCGTCGATGATGACGAGCGAGGGCCGCGACTGGGCGTGTTTCCGCCCGCGGATGCTCGTCCCCGTGCCCGCCGCCTCGATCTGGGCGCCGTTGCGCAGGACGATGCGGTCGGCGTTCCACGGCGCCCCTTCGCCGGCTGCGTCCGGATACTCCGCCTGCAGGCCGTCGTTGCCCGTCAGCTCGTTCTGGATCGATTCCAGGTAGCGCCGGGCCTGATCGGTCGTCTCGGCCACCAGCAGGATGTACCGCTGCCGGCCGGAAAGCGCCAGGTACAGCGGCCAGGCAAAGCTCACCAGCGTGCTCTTGGCCGAGCCGCGGGGCGCGATGACGGCCAGGCGTTCCCCCGGCCGCAGCCGCGGCAGCCGAGCGCACAGCGCAGAGTGCATGCGGCTCGTCGGCGCGAAGAAATAGTGCGCGAAGTGCCGCCGCGACCATTCAATCACCGGCGCCGGCGGCGTCTGGCTGGCCGTTCGCGCTCGCAGCTCCAAGAGCAGCTTCCGCTTGATAGGCGCGCGCCAGGCGGTCCAGCTCGCTGCGGATGATGGGATCGTATTCATGCCCGTGGTCTTCCTCTTCCGCGCCGGCCTGGTCGTACAGGGTCCAGAGCCGGCAGCGGTCCTTCTCGGCCTCCAGGGCCAGCTTCACGTCGCCGGCTTTCATCATGTCCTGAAAGATCCGCTCGCGGCGCTTGATGGCGACGGCCAGCGCGACGGCCACGGCGCCCTGCTTTCCGCGCCCCGCACGGGCGCCTTCCTCCTCCAGGCGGCGGAGCAGACGACGCAGATCGGCCCGCGCCTGCCGGCGCGAGACGTTGAATTTCTGAGCCATCGCCTCGCAGGCGTCGTCGTCGGGCACGGCGGCGACGCGCAGCTTCTGAAGCATCCGCATACGCTCCTCGCAGCGGGGGTCGGCCCTTCGCATCTCCTCCGCCTCCTGGAGTAGCACGCATTGGAAATGCGTCCTCTCCCGCGCGCCGGCGCGGCGACACCGAGCTACGGTCCACGACGATCCGCATACGCTCGCCTCGCCCGACCCATTTCCCAATGCGTTCTACGTATCGATTCGGATTCCGCTGGTCGGTGGCATGTACTCCGCCGACACGACCGTTCTTCCCCGCGAGTCGGTGTTGACTCTCAATCTCCGCCCCCAGTCGTTCCCGCCCAGCGAGACTTTCCGCACGCGCCACAGGCGCGAACGCTTCAGGTGCGCGATCATGGCCGGGTGGCTGGTGGTGATCGTCAGCCGTTCGCCGTCGCCAAAGTACATTTCGCCCAGCTCCGCGCAGAGCCGGCTGCCGATGCCGATCCCCTGGAAGTCCGGCAGCACGACCACGCGCGAGATCCGCCACACGCGCTGGCGGCCCACCGCGCGGAGGATGGCCGCGAAGGCGACCGGCTCGCCCGCCCACGTGGCCGCGTAGCAGCGGCAGCCGGGGGCGAGCGAGCCGCTCAGATAGTGATGTTTCGCAAACATTTTCCACACTTCGCGGCGGCAACGAAAGAGCTCCAGGGCGATCGGCGGCCGTCGAAGCCGACCCCCTGCGAGCCAGGCCCGCGCGAGTTGTCCGGTGGCCATGTCCAGCACCCAGTCGGGTTCGAGCCACTCGACGACGTCGTAGTGGCAGGTGACGGCCACGAGTTTCCTCAACATTCCCCCCTTCCGAAGGGGGGACACAGGGGGGTCCGAGGGCGGGCCTCGCACGGCCTTCGCCACTGCCGCCGAACCGATTTTTGCCACGGTGCGGTCGACCACGCTCGTGAACTCGTCGAACGCCACCAGCTCGCCGCCCGTCAAGAGCGCCCGCGCCAGCTCGCAGCGGAATTTCTCGCCGCCGGAAAGCACGTGATAAGGACGCAGCCAGGCCGGCGGGCTGGAAAACCCCACCGCGGTGAGCGCGGCCGTAATTTCCTTGATCGGCCGGTCGGCCAAATCGTCCGTCATGGCGTCGATGACGGCCTTGTCGCTCGGCCAATCGGACGGGACATAAAACGCGTCGCCGAAGGCCGCCCGCGCCACGGTCGTCTTGCCGCTGCCAGAGGGTCCCACGATCACGCCGATCTGCCACGGCTCTTCGCGGCCCGGCACCTCGACGCAGAACGTCTGCCGGCTCGTGCGCTCCGGCCGCAGGTCGAACATGCCCAGCACCTGGCGGACGCGAAAGCTCGCCAGATCGACGGGGCACTCGACGGTGGTTTGGATGGTGGGCACGGGGGAAGCGGTTGGTGGTTAGGGTCGAAGGAAACATAAGTTTATGTTTCCTTAATGTCGTCTTTCGCTCCGCGAAAGAGCGTCCTTTCGCGGAGCGAAAGGCGACAATTCGGGAAGTCGGTGGT
>JACOUI010000313.1 GCA_016177915.1 Planctomycetia bacterium | reverse complement strand
GCTCAAGGTCGGCAAGCCCAAGAAATCCGCCCTTGTCGCCTGCATCCGGAAACTGCTGTGCATCCTCAACGCCTTGATCCGCAACCGCACAGCTTGGAAAACTCCAGTTCCGGCCGCTTGACAATCAACACAGTCGCTGTCCCGTCCCTGCCCGTCCCTGTCTCGTCGCGCGCCCGCCGCAGCGGCGCGATTTGCCTGCGAGATGGCGCCTTACAAGAACGACCGCGCCAGCAGCCGCAGTCCGACGAGGCACAGCGCCACCGCCAACAGCCGCACCAGCACCGAGCCTTTCATCTTGGCCGAGAGCGCCGCCCCCAGCGGGGCCCCCATCATCACGCCCACGGCCAGGTACATCGTGTGCGACAGGCCCGTGCGGTACTCGCGCAGGGCCAGGTGCGTGACGACCGCCGCCAGGGCCAGGAACGTGAGCACGAAGTGTGAAGTGGCTGTGGCCACGTGCGGCGGCTGCTTCACCACGCGGATCAGAAACGGCACGTGGATCACGCCGCCGCCGATCCCCAGCATGCCCGACACGAGCGCAATGTACGCGCTGCCGATCGAACCCAGGAGGGAAACGCTGCGTGAGCCGCCGGGCGCGACGGCGTCCTTCGCGCCGCGCGTTCCCAGCGGGCTGACGACCAGCACCGCGCCGATCAAGAGCAGCAGCACGCCAAAGAGCGGATCGAACAGCTCGCGGCGCAGGTCGTGAACGAGCAGGACGCCCAGCACGGCCCCCGGCAGCCCGGCGACCGAGAAGACGAGCGCCGCGCGGTAGTCGACCCGGCCCATCCGCACGTAGGCGATGGTGCCGGAATAGGCGTTGAAGAACACGACGGCCAGCGAGCTGGCCGTGATCGAGGCGGGCGTGTACCGGGGGTAAAGGAAAAGCAGGGCCGGCACAAGGACCGATCCGCCGCCGGCGCCGACGAGCGTGCCGTACAAGCCGACAATGAACCCCAGCGGCACAAGGATGAAAAACTCGCCGAGTTCGGACAGGTCGGGGGGCATCGCTGGGCGTTAGATCTGATAGTCGGGGAAGGTCGCGGCCACGGCGCTCGCGACGGTTTGCTGGTCGCCGGTTGCCGCGGACTCCGGTTTCGGCGGCAACAGCCGCCGCGCCAGCCAAAACGTGAGCCAGCCCCAGAGGGCGGGTGCGACAATGGCGGCGGCGATGAGGATGGCCTGTTTCACGGACGCTTTTCTGTAGTAGGCACACTCCATGTGCCGTCGGGCGCCGCAACGCGGCGCGAAGTTGCCGGCAGTTCGTAGCGACGAGCTTAGTGGCTTGTGCGCCGGCGGTAAACCGCCGCAACGGCAGACGGAGTTTGCCTGCTACGACGTTACCGGCTCCGCAAACCGGTGCGTCGGCACGGGCCGGCCCGGCCGGAAGCTCTGCGTGCGGCGGAAGGCGGCGCGTGCCCCGACGTCTTGGCAGGCTGCAGTCACGGCCTCCTCGACCTGCTCCTTGAGCACCTCGGGGTCGATCGCCACCCGCGCGTTGACGACCAGCTCGGCCCTTTTCGCGCGGAAGTTCGAGGGCAGCGACAGCTCGGCCCGGCCGTCGCCGCTGACAAGGTTGGCCACGCCGTAGGCGCCCTCAGCCAGCCCGATCGCCTTGAGATGCGCCGTTTCGCCGCCGGCCGCGGCCAGCGAAATCCGCAACCGATCGACGATGTCGACGAGCAACCCGTCGAGCGAAACGTCGCGCGGGGCGGTCATCTCGACGCTGCTGTTGAGCCAGCCCAGCTCGGCCTCGCCCTCGGCGTAGGTGTCGTAATCCAATTCGAGAATCCGCCGCCCGAAGCCGCCCCGCTGTTCGAGGAATTCCGTCAGCGCATCGAAGCCCTGACCTGTGCGGGCCGACATCCGCAGCACGGACACGCCGGGGTGCATTTCGTTGACTCGCGAGCTCAGTTCGTCGACCTCCGCCGCCGGCAGCTCGTCGATGCGGTTGACGACGACGACGTCGGCCTCTTCAAGCTGCTTCTTGAAGATATACGCCGCCTTGGGCGAGAACCCCGCCCGCGGATCGTTGCGAAGAATCTTCAGGCCGTGGCTGGGCTTCAAGATGACGCCGTAGGGGGCCACGTCGAACTTCTGCGGAAAGAGCTTGCGCAGCGGCTGCACGACGGTGGCCACGAGGTCGGTGCAGCTTCCCACCGGCTCGGCCAGGATCACGTCGGGATGGACGCCTTCCTCCAGGCGGTCGGCCGTCGAGCACAACTCGTTAAAGTTGCAGCAGAAGCACGCGCCGGCCACCTCGCCCACGGTGAAGCCCTGCGAGCGGAGCGTGTGCGTATCGACGAGATCGGCCGCCTGGTCGTTGGTGACGATGCCCACGCGCAGGCCGCGCTCCTGGTACGTTCGCGCGAGGCGGGCGATCGTCGTCGTTTTGCCGGCGCCGAGGAACCCGCCGACCATGATGAAGCGGATTTGGGACATGCGTGGTTGACTCCTCGTTGCGCTCAGTTGCTCAGCGTGCCTTTGGTGCTGGGGACGCCGGTCATGCGGGGGTCCGGCTCGACGGCCATCCGTAGCGCGCGGGCGGCCGCCTTGAAGATCGCCTCGCTGATGTGGTGGCTGTTGCGGCCGTGGTGGACCAGCACGTGCAGGTTGAAGAGGCCGTTGGCCGCCACCGCTTGCCAAAAATCCTCGACAAGCTGGCTGTCGAAGTCGCCGATTTTTTCGGTGGGCATCGCGGCCTGAAAAACCATCGCGAACCGGCCGGAGAGGTCGATGGCCACGGTGGCCAGCGTTTCTTCCATCGGCAGCGTGAAATGGCCGTAGCGGCGGATGCCGGCCTTATCGCCCAGGGCCTGCTTGAGCGCCTGGCCGAGGCAGATGCCGGTGTCTTCGACGGTGTGGTGCTGATCGACCGCCAGGTCGCCCTTCGCATTCACGGTTAAGTCCAGTGCGCCATGCCGGGCCAGCAGCGTCAGCATGTGGTCGAGGAAGCCGACGCCGGTGGCGACGGCCGCCTGGCCGGCGCCGTCAAGGTTGAGCGAGAGCGAAATATCGGTCTCGGCGGTTTTGCGGTGGATGGAGGCGGTGCGCATCGGGGCGATCAGACCTTTTTCGCCAGGCGTTTCGTGCGGAAGTTCTTGGGAAGGGTCCCCGTGCCGTTGACGGCCTTGTCGGCGGAATCGAGCGGCGCGTAGTCGGGGCGAAACTCGCAGCCGAGGACGGCAAAGACGTCCGAGATGGTCCGGATCGTCATGTTCGTCCTGCCGTCCAGAAGCTGCGTAATGTAGCCTTTCGTCTTCCCGAGGCGTTTAGCCAAATCCGAGCGCGTAATGCGCTTCTTCTCCATCAATTCGCAAATGGTCTCGGTGATGTCCAGAATGGTCCGCTCCTGGTGCCACAATCGCAGCGCACGACTGTTTTTCGTCAGCCGCCGTTTCAGGGAATGGTCCGTTCGCATATGGCCGCCCTGCCCACAGTCTACCCTTAACTCCGCACCTATGTCTGCCCCTCGACGCGTGTCCCTATCCTTCGTCCGATGCGTTCGATTTACTGCTTCTTGTCGTCCTTCCACCCGATCTTCTCCAGCCGTTTGAACTCCCCCTCCACGTCCGCCCCCTCGTAAAACGACAGCCAGCCGCGGACGGTCACTGTCTGGCCCGGCGGGCAGTCGGGGAATTTCGGGTCGGAGTGCAGGCAGGGGCAAAGCTTGTTGGCCCACGGCCGGTGGCAAGGCTCCCAGGCCGTTATGACCCACCGCTTGCCGCTCTCGTCGCGGCAGGCGCAGTAGGGCTTCGTGAGCACCTTGTTGTCGGTCGTTTGCTCGGTGAAGCCATTCATGCCTTTGAGCATCGCGCACATTTGCACGCGGAGGTCGGAAAGCGCGACCTCGGCGCCGTTCTTGAGCGTCAGCTTCAGGCGCACGCCCTCTTTGCCCGGCACGACCTCCGAGCCGATCTCGATGCCGTTGGGCAGCTTTCGCAGCAGGTCGAATCCGCCGTCCTTCCGGCGGTTCCATTCCATGCGCTCCAGCCTGATGCCCTGCTTCGACCAGATCGTCGGCACGTGCGTGTGCGCCAGGTACGTCAGGCCCAGGTTCGACCAGACGGCCTCGGGCACGTCCACCACGACGTAATCCGTCTCGCCCCAGGGCGCGAAGACGCTGACCTTCGTCTCGCGCTGCGGATCGACGGCGCCGTCGAGAAACCCGATCCGCGGATGCCGTCCGCCGGGATAGGGCAGGACCAGAAGCGGGTCGTCGCCCTTGCGGTGGGGGCGGTTGTCGTCGCGGATATCGAACTTCTTGAGCGCGGCCGCCAGCTCGGCTTCCTCCATGCCCGTCGCCTGGCGCATTTCATCCATGGTGAAGCGGTGGCGCCAGGCCATGTTTTGCAGCCAGAACTTCAACTCCGCTTCGTCGGCGGGACGCCGGGCGTTCTGGGGTTCCTGGCAGTAGGCGGGCGAAATCGCCCAGCTCGCGCCGATGGCGGTCAACAACACGATGGCTCGCGGCAACACGGCGATTCTCCGGCCAGGGGCAAAACGGGCGCAGGTAGTATAACCGGCCCCGCGCGGGCGGCAACGAACAGGGTTCGCCCGAACGTGCCGCGATGCATGCTAGTTTTTCAATGCGTGGTTCAGCGCAAGCCGCGCCCGGCGCGCACCACGCAAGTCGCCGTTTTCAACCACATTGAACCCGCAGCTTTGGCCATGGTCCGCACGACTCTGCCCCTTTCCGTCTTGCTTTTTGTCCTGGCCCTGACGGGTGGGTCGTCCGGCGGCGAGCGCCGCGGGTCGTTGATGCGCGTCGAGATCGAAGGGCAGGAGATCGAAGGGACGCCGCTGGCCTGGTCGGACTCGGGAGTGGCTTTCCTGACGCGCGAAGGGACGATTCTCGGGTTTGAGCCCAAACACGTCACGAAACAGCACAAGACGACCGCAGCGTTCGAGAGCTATTCGACGACGGCCATGCGCAGCCGGCTGACGCGCGAGTTCGGCGAGAAGTTCGAGGTCACGGCCGCCGGCAAGTATCTGGTGGTTCACCCACGCGGCCACGGCCAGCAATGGGCGCGGCGGTTCGACGAGCTCTATCGTTCCTTCCGACACTACTTCAGCGTCCGCGGCTTCGACCTGGAGGAGCCGGAGTTTCCGCTGGTGGCCGTCGTGCTGCGCACGCGCGGCGAGTACGAGCAGTATCGCCAGAAGGACGGCGTGCCCGTCGGCACGGTCGGCTATTACTCGCCAGGGAACAACCGCGTCGTGCTCTACGACGTGACCGAGGGCACCGGCGACAAGGCCTGGCACAAAAACGCCGCCACCATCATTCACGAAGCCACCCACCAGACGGCCTTCAACGTCGGCATTCACAACCGCCTCCGGCCCACGCCGCGCTGGGTGGCCGAGGGTCTGGGCACGATGTTCGAGGCCGAGGGCGTTTGGGACTCGCGCAACCACACGCGGCAGGGCGAGCGGATCAACAAGGCGTTGCTCGCGCAGTTCAAAAAGAACCTGCCGCGACGCAAGGACGACTCGCTGGCGCAGCTCGTCGCCTCCGACCGGGCCTTCAAGGCCGACCAGGCCAATGCTTACGCCGAGGCCTGGGCCTTGACCTTCTTCCTCGTCGAGACCCGCCCGCGCGACTATGCGAAGTATCTCAAGCTGACCGTGGGCGAGGAGTTTCAGCCCTACCCCGACAGCCGGCGCCTGGCCGACTTCATGAAGGTGTTCGGCAAGAATTTCAAGCAGCTCGACGCGCAGTTCGTACGGTTCATCGAAGGGCTGAAGTAGAGCTTCTCCTCGCGCTCCTACTCCGGCGCCGCAGGACGAACCTCCGTCCGTGGCTGGTCATTTGCGCTGCGCCTCTTCCCCGATCGCCGATCGGAAACCAGAATGGAGTCCGACGAGGAAGAGCAGCATGCTCAGGACCCAACGCCAACCCTCCACCACCCACCAGCCGGGCCGACTCAGGCCGGCCTGGGTTGCACTGCCTCTGGCGCTGGCGCTTTTTGGAAACGCCGGATTGGGCGCGGCGGATGACCTCGCCAAGAGCCCCGTCGATTTCAACCGCGACGTGCGGCCCATCCTCTCCGACAACTGTTTCAAGTGCCACGGGCCGGACGAAAACGTCCGCCAGGTCGAGCTGCGCCTGGACGCAAAAGAGGGGCTCTTTCGCACGAAGGACGGCGTGACCGTCGTCGCGCCCGGCAAGAGCGGCGAAAGCGAACTCGTTCGCCGCATCACGAGCACCGACGACGGCGAGCGCATGCCCCCGCCCGATTCGGACCGCAAGCTTAGCCCGGCACAGATCGAACTTCTCCGCCGCTGGGTCGAAGAAGGCGCGAAGTGGCAGCAGCACTGGGCGTTTGAACCGCCGAAGCGGCCACCAATCCCGGCCGTGAAGAACACCGCCTGGCCGCGCGGGGACATCGACCGGTTCATCCTCGCGCGGCTCGAGCGCGAGGGCTTCCAGCCCGCGCCCGAGGCCGCCAAGGAAACCTGGCTGCGGCGCGTCACGCTCGACCTCACCGGGCTGCCGCCGGCGCTCGACGAAATCGACGCCTTCCTGGCCGACGGCTCCGCCGGGGCCTACGAGAAGGTCGTCGATCGGCTGCTCGCCTCGCCACGCTACGGCGAGCGCATGGCCTGGGATTGGCTCGATGCCGCCCGCTATGCCGACTCGAACGGCTACCAGGGCGACGGCAACCGCACGATGTGGCCCTGGCGCGACTGGGTGGTGAAGGCGCTGAACGACAACGTGCCGTTCGACCGCTTCACGATCGAGCAGCTCGCCGGCGACCTGTTGCCGGAGTCCACGCTCGACCAGCGCGTCGCCACGGGTTTTTGCCGCAACCACATGATCAACGGCGAGGGCGGGCGGATTCCCGAGGAAAACCGGATTGAGTACATCTTCGACCAGACGGAAACGCTGGGCACGATCTGGCTGGGCGTGACGATCGGCTGCTCGCGCTGCCACGACCACAAGTTCGATCCCTTCACGCGGAAGGACTATTACGGCCTGTTTGCCTTCTTCAACAACACGCCCGTCGACGGCGGCGGCGGCAGCGGGCAGACGGCGCCGGTCGTGGAGGTCGCGTCGCCCGACGACACGGCGCGGCTCGACGAGCTGCGCAAAAAGATCGAAGAGATCGCCCCGCACGTCGTGGAAATCGAAAAAGAGCTGTTTCCGCGCGAGGAAGGCAAGCCCGCGGCCGAGTCGGAAAAGGCGACCGACCTGCCGGAGAATGTGAAGAACGAATGGAAAAAAGAGCCGGCAGGTCGGGCGGTCGATGCGCTCCGAGAGGCGGCCAAGCACTTTGAATCGCAAAACGCCGATTACGCGAAATTGCTCTCCGAGCTGTCCGGTGCGATCGAGCAGCGCAGCAGCGTCCGGGGCCGCATCCCCAAAGTCATGGTGATGCAGGAGCTGCCCCAGCCGCGGGAGACGTTCGTGCTCGAGCGCGGGGCGTACAACAAGCCGACGGAAAAGGTCGCGCTGGCCGTGCCTGCGGCACTTTCCGCCTTTCCTGGCGGCGCGCCGCAGAACCGACTGGGGTTGGCCAAGTGGCTCGTCAGCCCGGAGCATCCGCTCACGGCGCGCGTCACGGTGAATCGCGTCTGGCAGCAGTTTTTCGGCACGGGGCTCGTCAAAACCGTTCAGGATTTCGGCGTGCAGGGCGAGCGGCCGGTGAATCCGGAATTGCTCGATTGGCTGGCCGTCGATTTCGTGGAGTCGGGCTGGAACGTGAAGCGGCTCGTGAAGCAGATCGTGCTCAGCGCGGCGTACCGGCAGTCGTCGAAGGCGACGAAGGCGCTTTTGGAACGCGACCCGGAGAATCGTTTGCTCGCTCGCGGTCCGCGGCACCGGCTGCCGTCGTGGATGCTGCGCGACCAGGCGCTTTTCGTGAGCGGGCTCTTGGTCGATAAGCTCGGCGGGCCGTCGGTGAAGCCCTACCAGCCGCCGGGCATCTGGGAGGAGGCGTCGTTCGGCTTCATCAAGTACGACCAGGACCACGGCGAGGCGCTCTATCGCCGGAGCCTGTACATTTTCTGGCGGCGGATCGTGGGTCCGACGATGTTCTTCGACGTGGCCAGCCGGCAGGTGTGCACGGTGCAGGCCTCGCGCACGAACACGCCGCTGCACGCGCTGGTGACGCTCAACGAGGTCACATTCGTCGAGGCGGCCCGCAAAATGGCTGAGCGGGTGATGAACAGCGGCGGCGCGAGCGCCGGGGAGCGCGTCGGCTACGCCTTCCGGCTGGCGACGGGCCGGCGGCCGACGGAGCGCGAGCGGGGGGTGCTTATTGAGAGCCTGGCGCGGCAGATGCGCGAGTTTTCGGCCAATACGGAGGGGGCGAAAAAGCTGCTCTCGGCCGGCGAATCGCCGCGCGACGAGACGCTGGGCGCGGCCGAGCACGCGGCGTACACGGGCCTCTGCAATTTGATTCTGAATTTGGATGAGGTGTTGTCGAAGGAGTGAGAGTCATGCGCGGCGCCATGGCGAGAGTTGAGCCGTGGATGATTCAAGACGATTGGGTGTTCGTGCGCCTGGTCATTCCTCTCGCGGTGAGCGATAATTACAGTGTCAGGCGCTCGGCCAGCATCGTCGAATCCAGGTGTCTTATGCTCTCTCATCACGCAAAGGCAACCGTCGCAGCCGACGGCTCCATGAAGCTCGACGCGGTGCCCTTTCCGGCCGGAGAGCCGGTCGACGTGCTTGTCTGGCCTTCCCGATCCGCTCCGGGCTACCTCGAGAAGCTAGCCAAGTACGGCTCCGCGGAGTTCACAAAGGCTCTCACTGAGGCGTTTCACGCGGCAAAGCGCGACGCCCTGGATGAACCGTCCGATGATTTGACGGCCAAGGACGATGCGCGTCAGCAGCCCCGCCGTGAGTAGTCATGGCAGAGCCGGAATTTTGGATTGTGGCGGGACCCAACGGAGCGGGAAAATCGACTCTCGCGCAGAGCCCATATTTTCGTCGCCTCATGGGCGACGTGTTTTTTCTGAACCCTGACGACCGGGCCCTGGCGATCCTGAATTGCCTCGGTATTCGGACCTTCGCCGATGCACCTCCCGACGTGCTACAGGCCGCGTTTCGCCACGCCGCCGATGATGTATTCGCTGAGTTGACTCGCCGGATCGACGCCTTTGAAGCTGTGGGCGTCGAAACCGTCTTGAGCACCGGCAAGTACAAATCCCTTGTACACCGAGTTCATTCCGCCGGGGGAATTTTTGGATTGCTGTACGTTGCCCTCCGGTCCCCCGAACTCGCCTGCGAGCGAGTTGCCAGACGCGTGCAATCCAAGGGACATGACGTTCCTCGTGAAAAGATCGTCGAGCGGTGGCGGCGATCGATCGAGAATCTCACATGGTTCGCAGCGCGATGCGATGCGTTATGGGTATTCGACAACTCCGATTCCGATTTGCGTCGGTCACCGCTCCTATTGGCCGAAGGGGGTCTCGGATCGGTCGTTATTCACCATCCGGACGCCGTCCCGCAAGTGACAGCCGCGCTGGCGCATTTGACGTCCAAGGCTTAACCGCGGACGGACGGCCGCAATGGATGACAGGCGTAGGCAAGGGGCGCGCGTGGGCGTCCGGCGTTATAATGGCGGCCGGCGAAACGCAGGCGCTACGCCGCATTGGAGCCGCTGTGGGGTTGCTCTGGGCGCCGCGCCGCGAGCGTGCTGGAACATGAGTCCCAAGGAGGCCACGATGTACACGATCGATTCGCTTCCGCGTCGCATTCGCTGCCGGACAGGGCTGGTCTCAACCCCGCTGGTCGTCCTGGCGATTCTCGCCGCGGCGGCATCGCCGGCCCGCGCGCAGGACGCCTTCACGGCCAGGCAAATCCGCTTCGACGAATCGCAACTCAAGGAACTCGGCGGCGGATCGGGCGAGGCCGGTCTCAACAAGCTCGGCGAGCAGGGCTACCAGCTTCAGCTCGTCACGTCGGTCCTGGAGACCGCGGCCGCCGGCTACCATTACTTCCGCCGCGCCCCGCAGTTCGAGGGCAAGCAGCCGCAGTTCGAGTTCAAGCGGCTCGATGCCGTGGCCGTCACCGAGCTAGGGAACAAGTCGTTCAACGACGGGCTGGCGAAACTGGAGGTCGAAGGCTGGGACCTGATCGCCGTGACCGTCAACGCCGCCGGCGGCGTGGGCTATCACTACTTCCAGCGGGCCAGGCAGCCGTAGGGTAGGCGGCCCGCCTGCCGTTCTCGCATGCCTTTTTGACGGGCAAAACGCCGCTGCGACTGTACAGCGCCGGCCAATCGGGCTATTTTCGACAGTTGTAAAGCATCCATGCGTCCGCCAGTCGCTGGCCAACCGTCTATGGATCCACGACTCGAACACCGCCTGACCGTCAACCGCCGCCAGTTCTTCGGCCAGACCGCCGTCGGACTGGGGCCGATCGCCCTGGCCACGCTGCTGGCCAAGACCAGCGCGCTCGCCGGCGACGAAAAACAAGACGCCAAGACCGCCCTGCCGCCGCGGCGGGCGATGCCGGGCCTTCCCGGCCTGCCCGGCCTGCCGCACTTCCCGCCCAAGGTCAAGCGCGTCATCTACCTGCTCCAGAACGGCGCCCCGCCGCACCTGGACATGTTCGATTACAAACCCAGCCTCGAAAAACTCCGCGGCACGGAAATCCCGGAGTCGGTACACAAGAACCAGCGCTTGAGCACGATGACCGCCGGCCAGAAGAGCAAAGCCGTGCTTCCCGCGTTCACGGGCTTTAAGCAGCACGGCCAGTGCGGGGCGTGGGTCTGCGACTTTCTGCCGCACACGGCGTCGATCGTCGATGACGTGACGTTCATTAAGTCGATGTTCACGACGCAGGTGAACCACGCCCCGGCCATCACGTTCTTTCTCACCGGCGCGGAGCAGCCGGGCAGGCCCAGCATCGGGGCCTGGCTCTCCTACGGCCTGGGCTGCGAGACCGACAACCTGCCGGCGTTTGTCGTCATGACTTCGCGCGACAAGGAAGCAAGCTGCGGACAGATTTTTTACGATTTTTACTGGGCCAGTGGTTTCTTGCCCACGAAGTTCCAGGGCGTGAAGTTCCGCGGCAGCGGCGAGCCGGTGCTCTACGTCTCCAATCCCGAGGGGCTGTCGCGCGAAATCCGCCGCGGCCAGCTCGACGACCTGGCAAAGCTGAACGAGATCAAGCACCAGGAATTCGGCGACCCGGAGATCGTGACGCGGATCGCCCAGTACGAGATGGCCTACCGCATGCAGGCCAGCGTGCCGGAGCTGACGGACATCCAGTCGGAGCCGGAGCACGTGCTGGCGATGTACGGGCCGGACGTGACGCGGCAGGGCTCGTTCGCCTACAACTGCCTTTTGGCGCGGCGGCTGGCCGAGCGGGGCGTGCGCTACGTGCAGCTTTTCCACGCCGGCTGGGACCACCACAAGAACCTCAGCACGCAGTTCGAGATCCAGTGCCGCGACACCGACCAGCCGAGCGCGGCCCTGGTGAAGGACCTGAAGCAGCGCGGCCTGCTCGATGACACGCTGGTCATCTGGGGCGGCGAGTTCGGCCGTACGCCCTTCTGCCAGGGGGACATCAACGACCGCAAGCAATGGGGCCGCGACCATCACCCTTACGCCTTCACCATCTGGCTGGCCGGCGGCGGGATCAAGCGCGGGTTTTCGTACGGCGAGAGCGACGAGTTCGCCTACAACGTGGCCAAGGACCCCGTCCACGTCCACAATTTCCAGGCGACGCTCTTGCACCTCCTGGGCATCGACCACAAGCGGCTGACGTACAAGTTCCAGGGGCGGGACTACCGCCTGACGGACGTACACGGGGAGGTGGTGGAGGCGGTGTTGGCGTGATGGACGCCAGGCGTGCAAACGGAACGCGCTGAGGATGGCCGACCAACTCCGGTTTGCGGTATAATTCAAGGGCTAGCGGAATCCGAATCCCATCTCGAATTTGCCTAGGAATACCATGCCGGAAATCGTTGTCGATGAGGCCCAGGCGCAGATTCTCTCGCAAGCGACGACGCATGTCCTCGTTCGCGATCGTGGCGGAAACTGCTTGGGGTACATCTCAGTAACGCCCAAGCTGACGCCCGAGCAGATCGCCGAATACGAGCGCCGCGCCCGCTCCGTCGGTAGGCGACTGACGACAGAAGAAGTCCTGCAGCACTTGCGGTCCCTTGAATCGCAGTCATGACCAGATTCACGGTCACCTGGACCGACGCGGCAATTGATGAGCTGGCGGCGATCTGGCTGGCCGGAGGAGACCGCGCGGACATCACGGCGGCAGCCCGCGCAATCGACCGCGACCTGTCGCGATCCGCAGCACAAGGGCGCCTTCGTTTCGGAGGGACTTCGTCATCTTGACAGGCCACCGCTACGCGTCGTCTTCGTTGTCCGCGAGCCTGATCGCATTGTGGACGTGGTCGGAGTCGGCAGGCTTTTGAGCGAGAATTAGCGCCGCGCGGCATCATGTCTACCGCGCGGCACGGCTCGACGCCGAGCCGCGGGCCGGCGAGTAAGCCTCACGCCGGCGTTTGTTTCCGTCCGCACGACTTGCAGCGCGTGCGGCGTCGGACGAGGGCGCCGCACTTGGGGCAGCGCTTCAGCTTTCGCTGGATGACAAGGCGGGTGCGGGGGCGGACGCCCATGGGAATCGCTCGCTTCCAATCGCTGAGGCCGCGATGCCGTCGCGGCCGAGGCCGGCGTTTAGGGGGAGCGGCTTTTATATCGCACGCCGCCGCCGCACGGCAAGGGGCCGTGCTAGCACTGCTCGGCCGTTCGCTCTTGTCGCGGTTCCGCCCAAAGGGGTAGATTCATTGCCGGCGCAGCGCTGAAGGACGGCGCGATGCGAAGCCACGGCAGCGGAAGGGAGTCCCATGCACGTCAGCCTGGCGGAACTGGCAAAGCGCGTCGGCGGAAAGCTCGGTGGCGACGGGGCGAAGATCATTGCCGGCGCCGCCCCCTTGCGCGACGCCGGACCGGCCGACATCACGTTCGTCGACTGCCTCGACCACGCGAACCTGCTGCAGACGACGCGGGCCGGCGCGGCCGTCGTCCCGCCCGGCCTGGCGACCAGCCAACTCCCCGTCATCGAGGCCCGCGACGTCCACGCGGCGTTCACGGCCATCGTGTCGCTCTTCCGGCCGCCGCGGCGGGCCCGCCGCATCGGCGTCAGCCCGCAGGCGGTCGTCAGCCCCACGGCCGTCATCGGGGCCGACGTGGACATCCATCCGCTGGCCGTGGTCGGCGACGCCGTGGAAATCGGCGACGGTTCGACGATCCACAGCGGTGCGAAGATCATGGCGGGTTGCAAGATCGGCCCCCACACGACGATCTTTCCCAACGCCGTCCTGTACGACGAAACGATCGTCGGCGCGCGGTGCATCATTCACGGCGGGGCGGTGATCGGGTCCTACGGCTTCGGCTATCGCTTCGCCGACGGCCGGCACGAGCTTGCGGCGCAGCTTGGCAACGTCGTGATCGAGGACGACGTCGAAATCGGCGCCGGCACCACGATCGATCGTGGCACCTACGGGCCGACCCTGATCGGCCAGGGCACGAAAATCGACAACCTCGTGCAGATCGCCCACAACTGCAGGATCGGAAGGCACAACCTGCTCTGCTCGCAAGTGGGCATCGCCGGGAGCTGCACGACGGGCGATTTTGTGGTGATGGGCGGGAAGGCCGGCGTGCGCGACCACGTCCAGATCGGCGACCGCGCCGCGCTGGCCGCCATGGCCGGCGTTACCAATCACGTCCCCGCCGGCGAGACTTGGGGCGGCGCGCCGGCCATGCCGATGCACGAATCAAAGCGGGCGATGATCGCGATGGCCCGGCTGCCGGAGCTGCGCGACACGGTCCGTCGACTCGAGCGGGAGGTCGCCGAGCTGCAGCGCCAGGCGGGCAAGGGCCAGTCGGAAGCAGCATAGCTACCCGATGTCGAACCACTATGGACGCAGCTTGTCATGTCCACCGTGCCCACCGCATTCGGCGACCCGATCGGCCTGATCGCCGGCTGGGGGGAATTTCCGCGCCTGCTGGCGCGGGCCCTGGCGCGGCGGGGCCGGCGGGTGTTTTGCGTTGCCGTCAAGGGGCACGCCGAACCGGCGATGGAAGAGCACTGCCACGACGTCCGCTGGCTGGGCATCGGCAAGCTCGGGGCGGCCATTCGCTACTTCCGCCGCCACGGCGTCCGCGAGGCGACCCTGGCCGGGAAATTCCACAAGGTCGTGCTCCTGCGGCCGTGGTTCATCCTGCGGAACCTGCCGGACCTGCGCACCTGCCGCGTCTTTTACCGGCACTTTCTTTTTCCGCTCAGCGACAACAAGGACGACACGCTGCTGTCGGTCGTCGCGGGCGAGTTCGCGCGGGACGGCGTCGAGATTCGACCCGCCACCGACCTGATGCCGGAGCTGCTTGTGAAATACGGAAAACTGACGCGGCGCGGGCCGTCGCTCTTGCAACGCAAGGACATCGAATTCGGCTGGCAGCTTGCCCGCGAGATGGGTCGCCTCGACGTCGGCCAGACCGTGGCCGTCAAGGGGCGGGCGGTGCTGGCGGTCGAGGCGATCGAAGGCACGGACGCCTGCATCCGCCGGGCGGGGGAGCTTTGCGCCTCGGGGGGCTTCACCGTCGTCAAGGTGGCGAAGCCGCAGCAGGACATGCGTTTCGACGTGCCGACGATCGGCCTCGTGACGCTGCAATCGATGATCGCTGCGCGGGCGTCCGTGCTGGCCGTCGAGGAGGGCAAGACGATTATTGTGAACGAGCCGGAAGTGATCGAGTTCGCCGATCGGCACGGTTTGGCGATTGTTGCCCTTAGAAAAGAGGGGACTTGCGAGTTTGCCGACGTTGCGGAGGCGGCGTAGGTCAGGAGACAGGGAGCAGGAGAGGAGCAGGAGACAGGAAACAGAGATTAGGTGAACGAACGAGGCGTTAGCGGCCCGGAGACCCGTGTTCAACAAGGGAAAGGTAGAAGAAGCAAGGCGCCAAGGCTCCCGCGCTTTGGCGCTCACATCAAGCACCACTTTTTGATCCCGCCTAGTGGCTCTTGAAGGCGCGTGGTCTCCGGGCCTTTTTTCAGGTATCTCGTTCCGAGGCTCTGCCTCGCAGCGCGCTGTACGCGAGGCTCTGCCTGGCGAGAAAGCGCTGTACGCGAGGCGGAGCAAGCGCGGGCAGCGTGTTCAGGCGTCGGCGAAGGCGTCGGCGACTTGTCACTCCAGGCGGATGTGTTCGACGGCGTGGTCGACCATCCACTCCAGCCAATCCTGCTGCTCGTCGCTGATTTCGACCTCGGTCTGGTTCTGGCTGTCGAGCGGCGAGACGACGGGAATCACCCCCTCCTCCAGCCAGCGCTTCGCATCGTCCCGGCGCACCCAGTATTCGCCCGTCGGAAGCTGCGGCACGCCCCCCTCGTCCGGCACGCTCATGAAGTACGCGATGTCGAGCCGGAAGCGGTCCGGCATCAAAAGCGGCGGGATTTCCGGCCGGCCGACGGCGTGGACGCGAAGCGACATGGGACGGGTTCCCCATGGATTTGAAAGGCGCGTGCCGTCAGTCTGGCCGCCGGCGATGCGATTGCCAAGACCTGGGCCAAGAAGCCGCCTCATCGTTCGGCCACGGCAGGTTCGTTGCGTAACCCAGCAAATCGAAAGATCAGGTTTTGTGGGTTCAATTCTCTCACGGCGGTGATTACACTTGAAACGATGCCGGCATGCAGGCCGGGCTGACCGATAGACAAGGACGTCGCGAGAGTGGTCCGGCGTGCGATTGGCACGCGAAACGCTCGAACGGGTGGAACCCGTGGCACTAGTGTTTTGTCACAGCTTGATTTTAGGGTAGACGGAGATCAGTTTGATGCGGGCGTCGTCGAGTTTCATTTGCCAGTCGACGCCGCGCTGGGTGGCGTTGACGTCGCTGGACCAGGCGGCAGTTTCTGTCCGCAGGGTCTCGATGTCGCCGAAGCGACGGCCGACGACGCATTGCCGGGTCAGCGAGCTGAGTTCGTTTTCAGCGATGTTCAGCCAACTGCCGTGTTTGGGAGTGTGGCGGAATTCGAGACGACGCACCAACTGCCGGGCTCGTTCCGGTGCGAACGCTTCGTAGAAGGCGCCTTTCGTATGCGTGTTCAGGTTGTCGCACACGAGGATCACCTTTTCGCAATGCGCGTAACGACCGTCCAGCAAGCGGGCCATTTCGACGGCCCAGTCGAGTTTGGTTTTCGTTTGCCGGACAGCCACCTCGCGCCAGCCCGCGAGCGGTTCGTTGAACATGAAGAGGTTGGCCGTTCCGGCCCGTTCGTATTCATAATCGACCCGTCGGGCATGCTCTTTCGTGGCGGGGAGGGGGGTGCGTGTTTCCTTCAGCAACTGCACGGGTTGCTCGTCCATGCACAGCACGGGGCAGGCCGGATCATAAGGCTGTGCATAAGTTTCCAGCACTTCCTCCATGTTGGCGGTGAACTCGCCGTCGGCTTCTGGCGGGATCACCCAATACTCGATCTTGCGGTTCGTCATCCCGTTTTTTTTAGTGTCCGTCGAACGGTTTCATGGCTGATGGAATCAACGATCTCCAACTCGACCGCCTTTCGCGCCACCAGCCGCAAGGTCCAGTTTGCGTATCCCGAGGGTGGCGATCCCAGACGCAGCGCGATGATCTGGGCTTCCTGTTCGCCGTCCAACAGTTTTGCGGTGGGAGGCTTGATCCGCGGGACGCTGTGCAGCGTCTCCGCCAAACCGCGCTCCACCAGATGCTGGCGAATGTTCTCCACCGTCTTGGTCCGACACGAAAACGCTTCCGCGATCCGCCGGTCCGTCCAGTTCGGCCCGTCGGCATCCGCCTTCAGCAGAATCTGCGCCCGACGCACCTTCAGGCTCGACCCCTTCAACTTCTTGACGACATCCCAAAGCTCCTGCCGCTCCTGATCCGTCAGGCGGACAATGTACTTTTTCTGCATGGGAACCTCCTTGTTCCCCGCAGTTTTCCAAATCTTCCAAAAACCGACAACCCTAACTTCTTGCTGTGACAAAGCACTAGTGCCACCCGCCGCCAAGGTAGCCTTCACTCTCCGCGCGAGGCAGCCGAAAAGCCATCCCGTTTCTCGCCCTGGTGGTTGTACTTGTGTTCGACGGGGTCGTGGCAAGAATAAATCAGAATGACCCCTTTTCTTCCCCCTGCGAGTACTTCTCCGGCACATCTTCGTCGGTGCGGATGTACCGGACTCTGTTTTCCTGAGACATGGATTCGTTCCTTTTTTGGCCGGACCAGCATATTCTCCCACTTCTTGACGTGGCAATCAAGGTGGCGTGGTTGCCGGTCAGGGAATTCGGAAAATCCAAGGATGAAATCCGGGGGCAATTACTAGAATAGGGAGTCGAAGGGACCGTCTCTCTCCCCGGAAATTCAATGAACAAGCCACGAACCAGCGAATCGCACACGGTCTTCTACTCCTGGCAGTCGGACCTACCCAACTCGACCAACCGGAGTTTCATCGAGGATTGCCTGGAACGGGCGATCAAGGAGTTGCGCGCCGACGAGCACCTGAAGCTCGATCCGTGCCTAGACCGAGACACGAGCGGCGTGCCGGGGTCGCCCGACATCGCCGCGACGATCTTCGAGAAGATCAAAGCGGCCGACATCTTCGTGGGCGACGTGTCATTCATCAACCAGGAGGCAACCCGGCGGCGGACGCCAAATCCGAACGTGCTGGTCGAGTTGGGCTATGCCGCCTGCTCCCTCGGCTGGCATCGGATCATCTGCGTATTCAACCGAGCCACCGGCAGCATCAACGAGCTACCGTTCGACATCCGACAGCGGCGGGTGCGGAACTTCGAACTGACCGAGGGACAAGACAAAGCCGAGCAGCGGAAGATCTTGGCGAGCGTGCTTACGAACGATATCAAGGGCATCCTGCACGCGCCCGACAAGGAAGCTGCCCAGGCCCTGGAGCGCCTATTGTCGGACCTCGCCTCGGAGCTGATCTCCGTCATCATCATTGGGAGCGAGCTTGAGGACCGGAAGATCAACCCCTGGGCGGACGCCATGCGACTCCAACTCCAAAGCTCAGCGGACGCGCTCCGTAACCTTGCCACGACGGACACCCAGCACTCGATGGCCGCGGAAGTGGAAGACCTGGCGAATGTGCTTGAGGAAGCAGCCACGATGCGGATGCACCTCGGCTCCGGGCCAGAACTGGCCTCTCTCGTCGAACGGGCTGTGGCGAAGGCAACCGCGATCAAGACCGCGCGCATCGACGGTGTCCCACTCTCCGAGACGTTACTCTCCCAGCTTCGGTCAACTCTGACGGCTGCACGGCGACAACTCGATGGCCTGGCGTCTCGCGCCGAGAACATGGCCAATCAGAGCCGCCTCGACGACCTCCAGAGCAAGGCTTCCCAGATCGGCCATACCTTGCTGCAGGTCGGACATTACAACATCGACGAGCTTAAGTCGGGCCTCGGGGAACAGGTACGGGCGATTGGGCGTGATCTGCATCTCGTCGAGACGATGAGCGTCTACTGCGATGGTGGCCGGTCTGTAGCGGCCATTGTCGAACGGGTGAGGCAAAACGCCGGTGTGTTGGGCGCGCTGGTCGGGGGGCTGGGGTAAGGCCACGTGGAGCGCCGGTCGGCATGGAACTCCCCAAGCACGGAAGCTGGGCGTTGCGCACCCTACGACTTCTTCTCTTCCCCCGCCCGCTCCAAATTCAACTCCAGCAACTTCCCCAGCAACTCCTCATCCCCCATCCCCGCATCCCACCCATACGCCCCGAAAACCGCTTCGTCGAGGCGGCGGTGGGCCAGGTCCAGCCAGGTGGGCCGCTCGTTGTAGAGCCGCGTCAGCGTCCGCTTCGCAAGCTCCCGGGCTGTGTCCTCGTCGATCGGCACGCGGCGCGCGTACCGGACCGTGCCGATGCCCCGCTTATCCGCGTTGACGACGTACCGCGCCCACGGTCCGTTGGCCGAGCCGGGAAACTCCAGCACCTCCTCGCGCGTCCACTCCGGCGGGTTCAGCCAGTTCGTGCGCAGCTCGTCCAGCTCCTTGGCCGCCGCGGCGATCGCCGCGCGCTCTGCGTCCGTCGGCTCCGCGAACGGGAACGTCTCGAAGCAGGTCGTGGGCGTGTAGCGCGGCCGCGTTTCCAGCCGCGTGCCCAGCTTCAAGGCCCAGACTTCGTGGGGACGCGAATGCAGGACGCCGAAGAAGTAGTCGTCGTCGCGTGCAAACGCGATTACGGTTTGCGCTGGCAGGACTACGGAATCCAGCCAAACGTAGACTCGATGCTTTGCCGTCTGGCACGTGGCGGCGTACCGAGCCAGTGGTGCCAGTGCTTTCCGCAGCGCGTTGTTGACTTCGCCGTGTATCCACCAGAGCCGTCGCCGTCGCTCGCGCTGCGTCTTGTCCCGTTCCGGCTTGACGTGTTCGCGAACATATTCAAACGTGCTGCCGTACTTTGCAGCCTCGCCCATTTCGCGCTCCACAAAATCGATGATCCACATGGGCGCGGTTCGCTTCGTGAGCGACTCGCCGTTTGCCCATGGACGCAAGACGTCCGATGTTGGTAGGCGGTTGGGGTTTGTATCCTGCAAGAACGCGATCGCCTGTGCTTCCGTGACGTCGAATCGGCCAACCTTGACGGGCCCTTGAAATGAGATGCTCTCGTTTGGGCGTAGCGGCTTAGCGGTAGTTACATCGGTCGACGCCGTCAGATTCGCATTGATCGAAGGGACCTTTTGTCCGTCTAGTGTCCTTTCGAGTTCGACGCCCTTGTCGAAGGCAACCATCGAGACGTGAACGTTCGCGCCGTCGAGGACCCAATCCCGGTCGGAAACCGCGAAAAAGACATCGCCGCTTTCCTTGATTCGCGCAAGCACCTCTCGACTAGCGCCTCCACGGATTCCCTGTGTTGCAAGAAGCCCTGCACGCTTCACCTTGCCACGCGCGACCATGTCCCGCGCTTTCTCGAACCAGTAACAGCAAACGTCCGATTGGTTCGGAATTCGTTCTCCCCAGAGTGTGAAAAGAGCATCGACATACTCGTCGCCAAGGGCCGCGCGGAGTTTCTTGTCCCCCAAAAAGGGCGGATTGCTCACAATCACGTCCGCCGCCGGCCATTTCGGCTCCTGCGGGTGCTCCGCGTCCGCCAGGTCGATGATCGCGTCCATCTGCTGGATCGTTTCCACCGGATCCAGCACCGGGTTAAACGGCATCGGGAACGCGTTCTGGTGCATCCATTGCAGGTAGCCGATCCAGACCACCACCAGCGCCAGCTCGTGCGCGTAGGGGTTGATCTCGATCCCCAAAAGCTGCCGCGGGCGGACTTCGATCGACAGCAACTTCGGGCCGGGCGTGCCGTAGGCCACGACCGCCTTCGACAGGTCCAGAAGAAGCTGGATCGAGACAAAGAGGAAATTGCCCGAGCCGCAGGCGGGGTCCAAAACGCGGACCTCCCCCAGGCGGTGCAGGAAGTCCTGCAAAAGATCCTGTCGCTCGTCGAGTTTTTTGCGGCGCGCCGAAGCTGGTGTGGCTGGGGTCGGTACTCCGCCCCCAGCCCTGCGGCCCGTGGCTGGGGGCGGACTCGGGGGTGCCCCACCGACCCCAGCCACGCCAACGGCTGGGGGCGGACCCGGCGTACCGGGTGCCCCACCGACCCCAGCCACGGCCACGGCGGCGAGCTTTTCGCACTTCCGCTTCAGTTCTTCCCACTCGCGCCGCAGCGGCGCCATGAGCACCGGCTCGACGAGCGTCAAAATGTCGTCCTTCGACGTGTAGTGCGCCCCGATTTGCGAGCGCTTGGCCGGGTCCAGCAAGCGCTCAAAGAGCGTGCCGAAGATCGATGGCTCGACGTGCTCCCAGGCGTAGTGGCTGACCTCGAGCAGCCCGGCGATTTCGGGCTCGCGCAGCTCGATGACGTCGGGGTCCTTGAAGAGGCCGCCGTTGAAGTAGCGGATCGGCTCGACGCCGAAGTCGCCGCCCTTGGCCATCGCGGCAAACAGCGACTGCATCTGCTTGGCCAGGCGCGCCGGATCGCGCCGGCTCTTTTCCAAGAGCAGCGAGAAGAGGCTCGGCGGCAAGAGGCCGATGTCTTCGGCGAAGAAGCAGAAGATGATCTTCATCAGGAAGTGCGCGGCCCGCTGGGAATCCATGCCGCGCTGGCGGAGCCCGTCGGCGATAAGCTGGAACTTCGCCGCCGCCTCCTTCGTGATCCGCTCCATCTCGCGGTCCGGACGCAGCGACTCCGGGTCCGTCCACAGCCGGCGGACGACGTCCAGGTTCTGCGGGTGCGACAGCGAATCGAGGTCGAATTCGTAAAGCCGCTCGGCCGTGCCCGTGAAATTGGTGTGGATCTCCAGCCGGTCGAGGTCGCAGACGACCAAGAGCGGCGGGTTTTCCAGGTCGGCGCGGTATTCCAGGAGCTGCTTGTAGGCGGCCTTGAGGTCCTTGTGCTTGCCTTTGTATTCCCAGCCGAAGTGCCCTTGGAACCAGACGTCGGCCCAGCCCTTTTCGCCGCCGATCTTGCGGACGCCGCGCTGGAAGGTGTAGTGCGCGCCGTCGGGGTCGGCCTCGGCGGGCTTGGGTTGGGCGAACAGGTCGCAGAGGTCCAGAAAATGTTGCTGGTAGGCGCTCAGCTCCGAGAGGTTCGAGCGGCGCCATTTGGCGATGAATTGCTGCGGGGTCATGCGGCTATGATGCAGCGCTGCCGCGAAGATGGCAATGCGGCGGGGGGCGTCAACCGGCGGTCCACGTGTTGGTGCCACTTCCCTGAAAGAGCCCGGCGTGTCAAGTGCTCCAGGGCGCGGATTCTCAGGCGCGGCGATCCCTTCGCTTTGGGTCTTCGCTCGGTTGGATAAGTGACGCACTCGCTGACAGACCTCTCACTTATTCTCCGCTCGTCGGTTCGTCACGGGCAGGCGATCTTTGGTTTCGGGTTCGCGGGCGACCGTTCTTGAGCCTTCGGCCGGTCGCTCCCCAACACATCCCTTCGTGAATCCGGCCGCAACTTGGCGGTCGGTCCGACGCCCGCGGACCTGGCCGCAATT
>JACOUI010000303.1 GCA_016177915.1 Planctomycetia bacterium | reverse complement strand
GCCTCCCGCCGCTGGGCCACCGTCAACTCCGATCGCCTTCCCATCGTCTTGGCTCCTTTCGGTTCTGGGGAACTTCCAATCTACCCCGACCGAAAGAAGCCTCACACAGGCCGATTCCAGGGAACCCCTACCAATACAAATGGAGGTACTCGACCGGACAAACGCCGATCACCGTGCCCGCCGAGCAAGAGCGAGAAAACCGCGTCGGCGAACTCGCCGTCGGCCAGTATCTCGCGGATTATGCGATCCATCTTCCACTCATGGAATGCTTCCGACGTCGGGGGCTCAAGCTTGCGCTCTTCGAGGCGCGCGAGCGTCACATGGCGGTAAAACTCCTCCTGCGAAATGCCCAAGAGAGACAGAAGCGCGTTGAGTGTCTGGTCGTTTGCCCGGAGGAGTTCGACCAAGTCGGAAGTCGTAAGTCTCCGCTTGCTCGCGAGACGGACGATCTCGCCAGCAACGCGCCGCCTGACAATGTACCGTTTCAGAAAATCGCGCTCGTGCTCCTCATCGATCACGAAGGGAGTGATCTGCTCTAAAAGCTGAGCAACTGTCGGCTTCTGCAGGATGAGTTTGTCGGCGCGCATTCCCTTGCGTCTCCCTGAACATCTCGGATCGTTTTCTACCCCGCCTTGAGCACAATCGGCTGCGACAGCGCGCCCATCGTTTGCTGGAAATCGCCCGATGACATCGGCAGCACCTGCGGCACGGCCGTCCGCAGGAATTCCTCGGCCAGGGCCGTGTAGTCGGCCGCGCCGGGCGAGTCGGGCGCGTAGTCGAGGATCGACTTGCCGTAGCTCGGCGCCTCGGCCAGGCGCACGTTGCGGCGAATCTTGCTGGAAAGGACCCGCGCGTCGGACCAGGGCCGGCCGTGGCCCCGCGACTGGTTCAAAAAGGTCTCCGCGTCCTTCACCACCTCCGCCGCCAGCTTCGTCGACGACTCGTACATGCAGACGACCACGCCCCCCAGGCGCAAGGGCGGGTTGAGCCGCAGCGCCACCAGCTCGATCGTCTCCAAGAGCTTCCCCAGGCCGTGCAGCGCCAGAAAATGCGGCTGCAGCAGAATGTAGACCTCGTCGACCGCGCACAGCGCGTTGAGCGTGAGCACGCCCAGCGACGGCGGGCAATCGATCACCAGGAAATCGAAACCCGTGTTGTCCGCCTCGAGTTTCGTGCGCAGGATCAGCTCGCGGCCGGGGATGCCCGCCAGCTCGACCTCGACGGCGGCCAGCTCGATGTCGGCCGGGCAGACCCAGAGATTGGGACCCGCTGCCTGGCGGACCGCGGCCAGCGGCGTCGTCTCGGTGAAGACGTGGTACATGGAGCGGCCGGGCTGGGCCGGCGGCTCCAGCAAGCTGCTCAAGTGGAGCGAGGCATGGGCCTGCGGGTCCAGGTCCATGACGCACACGCGCTGCCCCTGCCGCGCCAGGGCTGCGCTCAGGTTCACGGCGGTGGTCGTCTTGCCGACGCCCCCCTTCTGGTTCAAGATCGCCAGCTTTCGCATTGCCAGACTCCCGAGCGACCACAAGCGTAGAGTGGGCCAGGCTGACGCCACGCGCGCGGTGGGCATCGCAAGCCAGCGGGGTGACGCAACGCGTTCGCTACAGGCGAGCGATTGGCCGCGAGCGCCGGCCCACCGAATGCCGCTCGCTCCACTCACCCTACCCGTGACGCAATGGCAAACCCGAGCGGGGCGGGATTATACGGAGCACAGGCCGAAGGCAAAAGACGAGTCGCGCCCTTCGGCAGGCGCGCGGGCCGCGAAATCCGCGGGCCGCGCGCATTCTCCGCTCGCCCGAACCGGGCCGAGGAACGTAGAATCCACAAACGGTCGTTTATCGCTCACCGCCTTTACGCGCCCTTGCGCCGCTCGACGACGTGGCTGCAATCAAGACGACAATGAACCTCGCGTCTCCGCCGGCCGGGCCTGCTCAGGCACGGCCATCGCGGCCGGTGCTCCTTGCGGCGGCCGTGCTGCTCGCCGTGACGGCGCTGCTGTCGCTGGCGGCGCTGCTGCCGGAGGTCGACCTCAACGGAAACGCGTCGGTCGCGGCCTACTACATGGCGGCCAGCGGCGGGCCCTGGTCCTGGCTCATGCTCCTGGCATGCACCGTCTGGCTCGTGGCGCGCGCCGGGATTTCCAACCGGCAGCGCCTGGGCGAAGCCGCGCTCATCATCGCCGTGCTCGCGGTTGCCATTGGCGGCGGATTCCTGCTCAACGAGCATGGCATTAAGGCCGTCGTCGGCGTGCCCCGGCCGAATATCCAGCAGCTTGCCAAAGCCGGGGCGCTCGGCATGTCGCCGCAGGAGTTTTACAACCTGCCCGGCAAGGCCCCACAGCGCGACTACCTTCGCGCCCGCCTGAACGACCCCACGTTCGACGCCGTCCCGCTCAACGACCTCGTGCGCAGCCATTGGATCGAGGAAACGGGGTTTTCGTTTCCTTCGAGCCACTCGCTGGCCTCGATGGGGATCGCCGCGTTCTTCCTGGCCTTTGCCCTGAGCTGCCGCTGTTCGGGACGGCGCGCCGCCGGGGCGCTGCTGGTCGTCTGGGCCGTGGCGGTCTGCCTCTCGCGGCCGGTGCTGCGCGTCCATTCCACCGCCGACATCTGCTTCGGCGCGCTGGAGGGGGTCGTCCTGGGCCTGGGCGCCTTTGTTCTGGTGCGGCACATCCTGTCGCGCAATGGCTCGACCTGGCCGGTGGGCGTGTGATCGCACCGAGCGATTGCCGACGCTAGCAGCGCCGTTTTCCGTTGCCCGCCCGCGGGCAACGGCCTATACTCCCGCCCTCTCTTCCCCGGCACGGAGGCCAGGCCATGTCGTTCCGCAAGCACCTTCCGCTCTTGGCTGTTTGTGTGCTGGCTGCCGGCGTGCTCCTGGCGCAATCGCCCGGCAGCCGCCCGGCGGCGCGCTCGGCAAAAACGACGGCCGCCGCCCGCACCGGCGACCTCCTCTCCCGCGGCCACGGCCAGTATTGGCAGGCCTACGACCTCGCGCCCTACACCTCGGCGATCACCTCGACCAACCAGCCCGAGCAGGCCGTCGTCGATTGGGTGCTCCGCGAGACGGGCTACGAAGTCTGGCACCGGGAGCCGATGAGCGTGCTCTGCGCCGACCGCGATTCGCTGAAGGTCTACGCCCCGGCCGAACTGCACGATGCGGCGCGGCAGATCGTCGAGCGATTCACGAGCACCACATTCCGCCGTCACGCCTTCGCCCTGCGCGTGATCAGCCTGCGCGATTCGAGCTGGCGGCTGCGGGCCAGCCAGTTCATGGAGCCGGCGGCCGTCGAGTCGCCGGGCGTGCAGGCCTGGCTCGTGGGGCGCGACAACGCAGCCATGCTACTGGCGGAGATGGCCCGCCGGTCCGACTACCTCGAGTTCAGCTCGCCGAACCTGCTCGTCTACCACGGCGAGTCGCACGTGCTCAGCCAGACGAACCCCAAAACCTATTCGCGCCGAATTGCGCTCACGCCCGGCACGTGGCCGGGCTATGAACTCGTGTCGGGGCAGATCGACGAGGGAATTGCGCTCGAGGTGTCGCCGTTGCTTTCCGCCGACGGCGCGACGGTCGACGCCGTGGTCAAGTGCCACATCGACGACCTGGAGACGCTGCACGCGATCCCGCTGGACGTGGCGAGCGGCATGGCGCCGCGCCAGCGCGCCAAGGTCGAGGTGCCGCAGGTGAGCCATTTCCGGATGCAGGAAAAGTTTCGCTGGCCGGCGGACCGCGTCTTGCTGATCGCGCTGGGGATGGTCCCAGCGCCGCTGGCCGCGCCCGAGCCGCTCAGCTTGCGCCTCGTCGCCCCGCCGCCGGCCCGCGCCGACGTCCTGATCTTCCTCGAGCCGCGGGGCGCCGAGACCGACAACACGCAGCCGGCGGCGTTCCGCGCCACTCGCTCGCACGGCCGGTACTAAGCCCCCGGGCACTGCGGCGAACTTGACGATTCGCAACGAGAATCGACGCGCACGCGCACGCAGAGTAGAATCACGGTAGAAGCGGACGTTTTGCACAAGACCGGCAAGCTACGATCGGTCGATCTCATGGTGGCGCTGGACAGCCTGGAATTCGCCATCGCCCAAAAGCGAGTCGATGACTACGCTTTGGAGGCGCCGCGCCCTGATCCGCAGGCGATCGAGCGCCGCGAGTGCGAAGGGTTCCTCCATCGCGGCATCGACGCTTGCAAATGGCTTCTCCGTGCGGAAGAAGTCGTTCGCGAGGCCGCCTACGAAGGGATCATCCCGTTCGCACCGCAGGCCGAAGAGGCGCTGCAATCGCTTTACCAGTCCTGGCTCAGCCCCTGTGAAATGGCCGAAGCCTGGATCTCAAAACTGGCGGAGACAGGACATGCCCCCGCGAGTGTTGACGAGTTTCGGAAGTGTTGCCAGCACGTCCGCGGATGGCTCGAACAGCGAGACTGGCTGAAGCGGTCGCGTCAGTCGCTCGAAAAGCGGCTGGCCGAGGAGGCCTGGTAGTGCAACCGGTGCAACGAGGCCAGGTGTACCGGCTCACGTCCAGCGACCCCAATATACACAACCGACCCGTGGTGATTGTCTCGCGAGACGAACTCAACGGCGGCCATTCCGTGCTCCTCGTGCCCTTCTATTCCCAGCAATTGGAGAAACGGACCAAGCTGAAGCACTGCGTGCATTTCGCGGCGGGCGAGGCCGGCCTGGACAAGGAGTGCGTCGCCAAGGCGGACGAGGTCACGTGTCTTGAGAAAACCGAGATCAACCTAAAAGCCGGACCGATCGGTTCTGTCAAAGCTCAGAAGATGGAGAAGATCGTCGAAGCCATTCGCTACTCGGTCCGCGACCATACGCTCGCGCCATGAGAGCGCGCCGGCCGTCCGCGCGGCGTCGCCGTCAGGCTCCCATCTCCAAATTCCAAACTCGCAATCGAGACCCTCGCCATGCCCATGGTCCTCGACCGCCACCTCGGCGGTTACTTCGCCGGCGGCGACCCCGGCACCTGGTGCCCGCGGCTTTGGAGCTGGGCCGTGCGGCGATTCGGCGTGCGGTCGGTGCTCGACGTCGGCTGCGGCGAGGGGCATTCCACGCGGTTCTTTCGCGAGCTTTCCTGCGACGTGCTGGGCGTCGAAGGCAGCGCGGAGGCGATCGCCCATAGCACCATCCCCGACGCCATGGCGCAGCACGATTTCTGCCGGGGCCCCTTCCGCCCCAGCCGGCGGTTCGACATGGTCTGGTGCTGCGAGTTCGTCGAGCACGTCGAGGAGCGCTACGTCCCGCACATCCTGGAAACGTTTCAACTCGCCGATCGCTGCCTCCTGCTGACGCACGCCTTCCCCGGCCAGAAGGGGCACCATCACGTCAACTGCCGGCCCGGCGCCTATTGGATCGACCTCATTGAGCGCGCCGGTTTTCGCCTCTCCCTGCGGCAGACTCTGGCCGCCCGGCGCGTCACGCATGCCGACTACCACCGCGTGAACCACTTCGGCCGCAGCGGGCTGGTCTTCGTGCCGCGCAGCCAAACGGCCGGCCCGACGGTCGATTCGCCGGAAGCTCTCACGCCCGCGCCTCCGTCGCTAGGCGCCCGCGCCCGTTCGGGCTTCCTCTTGGCTGAGTACCGACTGGCGAAGCTCGCCAAGAAGCTCGATCGCGCGGTGCGGGGCAAGCGCGCCGCGGAAGGCGAAAAGGCCGCCCAGTAGCGGCCGGCGTCGGCGGCAGCTTGCTTCCCTGCGCAGGCGGACGGAGGCGTTCCGTCGTCCGGCTGATCGAGGCTCTTGGCCGTGAGACAGAGTACGAGTACGATCACGAGTGCGAGTACGAAAGAACCTGAAAGCACTTTACCAAGCCGACTGCGCCATGAAGGGCCCTCTGATCCTGCTGATCGTCTCCGGCGCATTCGTGCTCTTGAGCGCGATCGTGATGGCCATCTTTCTCCTCTTGCCCGCGATGACCGATGGCCGGGCCAGCGGCGAGGAGGCCCTGTGGGGCGTGATCCCCAGCGCATCGTGCTGCTCGCTGTCCTTCCTGGGCGTGATTGGCGGCGTGATCTGGCTGGTCGTGGCTATGTCGAAGAAGAACAAGAACCAGCCGTAGAGGGCGAAGGAAGGCGCGGCCGCGTTACCGCCCGTCTTCCAAATACGTATACCCCCGCATCGCCTCCTCGTAGAACTTGAGGAGCCGGCCGGCGTGCTGGTCGTCGATGCGGCCTTCGCGGACGGCCTTCTCCACGTCCATCCGCATTTGCCGCACGAGGTGCGTGGCGTCGAAGTTGACGTACTGTAGGACCTCGCGGACCGAGTCGCCGTTGATCACGGTGTCCAGCATCACGTTGCCCTGCTCGTCGAAGCGGACGTGAACGGCGTTCGTGTCGCCGAACAGGTTGTGCATGTCGCCCAGGATTTCCTGGTACGCCCCCACCAGGAACGCGCCCAGGTAGTACGGCTCGCCGTTGAGCGGGTGCAGCGGCAAGGTCCGCTTCACGTCGCGGCGGTCGATGAACTGGTCGATCTTGCCGTCCGAGTCGCAGGTGATGTCGCCCAGCACCGCGCTCAGCTTCGGCTGCACCTTCAGCCGGTGGATCGGCATCAGCGGGAAAAGCTGCCGGATCGCCCAGGCGTCGGGCAGCGACTGGAACACGCTGAAGTTGCAGAAGTAGGTGTCGGCCAGGAAGGAATCGAGCGCCTGCAATTCCTCCGGCACGTCCTCGAGCTGCCGCACCATCCGCTGGATCTTGGCGCAGATGGCGAAGAACAGCCGCTCGGCCACGCTCCGCTGCTCCAGCGACAGGTAGCCTCCCGTGAAAAGCTGCAGCGCCATCTCCATCGCCTGCTGGGCGTCGTGATACTGCTCCAGCAAGTTCCGCGAGGTGAGCCCGTTGTAGGCGTCGCGCAGGTCCAAGAGGGGCTGTTCGTATTCTTCGCGGACCTGCGGCACGTCCTCTTCACCGCGATGGTCGGACACGCCCAGCACGTTGAACACCAGTACGCTGTGATGGGCCACGATGGCCCGGCCGCTCTCGGAGACGATCGTGGGGTGCGGGACGCCGGAGTCATCGCAGACGGTCTGGATGTAGTGGACGACGTCGTTGGCGTATTCCTGGAGCGTGTAGTTGACGCTGGACTCGAAGTTCGTCTGCGAGCCGTCGTAATCGACGCCCAGGCCGCCGCCAACGTCGAGGTACGTCAGGCCCGCCCCCTGCTTCACCAGCTCGACGTAAATCCGCGCCGCCTCCGTCAGTGCGCCCTTGATCTTCTGAATGTTCGTGATTTGGCTGCCGAGGTGGAAGTGCAGGAGCTTGAGGCAGTCGGCCATGCCGCGCTGCTTCAATTCCTCCAGGCCGCGCAGCATCTCGTGCACCGACAGGCCGAATTTCGAGCGGTATCCGCCCGACGACAGCCAGCGCCCGGAGCCTTTCGCCGCCAGCTTGATCCGCATGCCGATGGCCGGGCGGATCTTCAGCTCTTCGGCGTACTTGAGCACCAGCTCCAGGTCGGTGTATTTCTCGACGACCGGGATGATCTGCCGGCCCATCTTGGCGGCCAGCATCGTCGTTTCGATGAACTCTTCGTCCTTGAAGCCGTTGCAGATGATCGGCGTCTGGTCGTCGGCCATGGCGATGACGGCCAGAAGCTCCGGCTTGCTGCCCGCCTCCAAGCCGAACTGGAACGGCTTGCCGAACTCCAGCACTTCTTCGACGACCTGCCGCTGCTGGTTGACCTTGATCGGGTAGACGCAGATGTAGCGGCCCTTGAAGCCGTATTCGGCGATGGCCTGGGCGAACGCCCCGTGGATGTCGCGCACGCGGCTCTTGATGATGTCGCCGAAGCGAAACAGGATCGGCGGCACGATCCCCCGCAGGATCATCCGGTCGACCAGCTCCTTCAGGTCGATCCGCTGCTTAGGGTCTTTGGTCGGGTGGACGCAGACGTTGCCCTTGTCGTCGATGCTGAAAAACCCGTTGCCCCACCGCGGCACTTCGTACAGGTCCAGCGAGTCCTGAATGGTCCAGGCGTCCAGTGGCTGTTGCATCAAAGGAGTTCCACGAGGAAACTTCCGCGGGGGAACTTCCGCGGGGAAGTGGGCGGCCGTGTTCCCGCCGGCCGCGCTGCCATCAGGGAATTCTAATCTTTTTCGGCTGCGCGTCGATGGTTGGACCCTAAGGAATTCATAAATCTCGCCCGCCAGCCGGCGCCCTGCCGTGTGTGACGTCGGCCGCGAGGGACGACACGAGGCTCTCATGAATCATCGGTCATTCGGCGCCGGCCGCCGCACCGCAAAGTTCCACCAGCCGGTAACGGCGCCGGCAGCCGTCGGGGTCCGTCGCCTGGTAATCGAGCACGACCCGCATTTCCGGCGACGGACTGGACAACTCCGCATCGGCCAGCCGGCTGAGAGTGGCGTTGACCTTGGCGCCGGCGAGGCGTTGCGGCGCGCCGGCGTCGTCGCCCGCGGAGAGCGCGTCGCCAGCCCGCTCGCGCTCGACCTCAGCCAGCAGCACGTGCGTAAAGCCTGCTCGGCGGAGCAGCCGCGGCAAGTCTCCCGGGCCGGACACCTGGTCGGCATAGCTGGAAACCTCGCGGAAGACGTTCTCGCGCGTGGCGGGCTGCTGGAAGTAAAACAGCCGGTAGTCCTGGCTCAGGATGCGGGCCGTCGGCGGCAGGAACTTCCCGGCAAAACAGGCCGCCGGATAGCTCGGCTCGTGCTCGGCAAGCCAGGCCCCGCGGTCCTCGAGGCCCGCGGCCGGAGGCAGCGCCCCGATCGCCCGCTTCACCGGAAACGCCGCACCCGCCGCCAAAAGCCCGGCTGCCGCAATCAGGGCCAGCGCCCGTGGCAGGGCCGGGAAAATCCTCAACCCCGCCAGCCCGGCCACGATGCCCGTCGCCAGGAGCGGCACGATCGGGAACAAGAACCGGACGTTCTGCCGCAGGGCATACCAGCAGGCAAAGTACGTCCCCGCGACGACGGCCAGCGTCGCGAGGCCGCGATGGCGTCGCAACCGAGCCCCCGCCCAGCCCGTCAGCACCAGGCCCGGCAGCACCGCCAGGTAAGCCGCCCCAAGCTGGTGGCCCCGGCCCCCGAACCGCTCCGGCTCCATCGCGATCCGCCAAGGGGCGCTGACCACATCGGCCGGGTTTGCCGACAGCGGCCGCTTCGACTCGCGGACGATCGCCCGCACGGGTCCGCCGCCGGGGGACCCGCTGCCCGGGGGCCCGGCCAACTTTTCCGCGAGAAACGGATAGACGGGATTGCCGCGGTGCCAGGCCGCCCGCACGTACCACAGCCCCGCCACGCTGACGGCGATGACGGCCACGACCCCCGCCCCCTGCCAGAGCAGCCGGCGCGTGCCGACGAACGGGCTGCGATCGCCAGTTGGAGTACCGGCTTCAGCCGGCGGTTCCTGCCGCCTAAAGGCGGGACTCCAACTCGTAACGAGCCGTCGCCCGACCATGAAATCGACGAGCCACGCGGCCGCCATGGCCACGGCGAAGAGGACCGCGACGTACTTGACCGACAACGCGCCAGCGGCGGCCAGCCCCGCCGCCATGAACCACCGTGCCGGCGATTCGTCGTGCAAGGCCCTCCGCCAGGCGGCCAGGGCCAGCGTGCAATAGACCGCCAGCGCCACGTCGTTGAGCGCGGCCGTCATCTGGTTGGTGACGCCGGGCGTCAAAAGCACCGCCGCCCCCGCCAACGCCGCCCAGCGCCGGCCCACGATCGGCCGGGCCAGAACCGTCGCGGACCCGGCCAGCAGCAGTCCCAGGCCGCAACTCACGAGGTTCGCCGCCACGCCCCCGTCGGCCAACGACGGGCTCCACGCCAGCGCCCAGGCGAAGAGCATTTCGGCCAACAGCGGGAACGTCGAGTTTTCGTGCAGCGGCAGGTAAACGAGCCGGTGCTCGCGGAGGAACGTCTTGGGCAGCTCCAGGTGATAGCAAAGCGCGTCGCCGGCCGTCGCGGGAGCGAGCGCCCCGATCATCGCCGCGATCGCCGCCACCGCCGCGGCGCCGAAAACAACCGCACTCAGCCACTTCGGCGGCCCCTCACGGTGCTCCTCGCTATCCTCGTTCCCAAGCTCCGCTTGGGTACGCACTGCCCGCGAGGCTCCGCCGCGCCATCTGGGTGCTTCCTCCGCCCGCCAATTTGCCATTTGCCATTTGCCATTCTCAATTTGCAATTCCTGGCCGGCAGCCCGCCGTCGCACCGCGGCGGCCATCCAGACCAGCGTGACTGCGTCGGCCGCCAGCGTCAGCAGCCGGATGGCCGGACCGTAAAGCCAACCGACGAGGCCCAGCACCGCCAGCCCCAAGCCCCATACCAAGAGTCCCAGCGCGAAGCTCCACACCACCGTCTCGTAGGCTGGGCACCGTCCACGGGTCCCGTAGGGTGGGCACCGCCCACCATCTCCCATCTCATCCAGCCGCAGCGCGCGGACGATCGCCCGCCCCAGCCCAAACGCCGCCAGGCCGATGGCGCACAACGTGAGAATCGACAGGAACGTCGCCGTCATTTCGCTTTCCGCACGGGGCAACTCAACCGGGGCAAACTAGCCTCGCACCCACTCCAGCACGCGAAGCAAATAGAAGCTGGCCACAGCCGTCATCCATCCAACGAGAAGCCAGGCCGCAACGTGCTTTCTCCAAGTGCCCCGCGGCCCCGGCGGCGGCGAGGCCGGCTCGGCCAGCAGCATTCGTGCCACCGCCAGCCGCGCTTCGCGCAGCGGCTCCGGGTCGGGCGTCCGCGGCAGCCTGGCTTTGGCGACCATCTCTTTCCTCTCTGTAGTAGGCACACGCCGTGTGCCGTCGCGGCGGTTTACCGCCGCGCCAGTGTCTGTTCAGCGGGCGCAGTTTGCTCATCCAGGCACCGCTGCTCCGAAGCGGCTGACGGCACACGGACCACCGGCATCTTGCCGGCGGTGCCCGTGCCTACTACGGCCATTACGTCGTCTGCCTTGATTTCCCTCATGCACGGATGGCCCGCCAGCGGGCATTCGCGCCGGTGGCACGGCCAGCACGCGGTCGGGCTATGAACGACTTGCACCTTGCCTCCCCACGGCCGCCACTGCGCTTGTTGGTTCGTGCCGCTGAACAGGGCGACAACGGGCGTGCCGACCGCCGCCGCCAGATGGGCCGGCGCGGAATCGCTGCCAACCACCACGTCGGCCTCCGCCAAAAGCGCCGCCAGCTCGGGCACCGTCAGCTTGCCCGTGAGATCAGCGACGCCCTCCAGCGCGTGCGGGCCGACCACCGCCGCGGCGATCTCGCGATCATCCTGGCTTCCCACGAGCGCCACGCGCGCCCCACGCTCGAAGGCCAACCGCGCCGACAGCTCCTGCCACCGCTCCGCCGGCCAGCGTTTGGCGGGCATGCCCGAGCCAATATGCAGCACGACGAGCGGCGCGGCCCGACGCCACGGGGAAAGCAACCGGCGAACCGTCGCCCGCGCTTCGTCCGTCACTGCGAACACCGGCGCTACATCTTCTTGCGCCGCATCGATCGAAAGCGCCCGAACGAGCGCCAGGCGCGAGAGGACCTCGTGCCGCCCGGGTTCGTAGCGCGGACTGTCCGTGAGCAGAAAGCCCGCCCCACCGCAGTTCCAACCTAGTCGGCGGCGCGACCCGGCCAGGAACATGAGGAGCGCGTGCGGCGCTTCGCCGCGGACGTCGATGGCCAGATCGAACTGCCGCTGCCGCAGGCGCCATCCGGCGGCAACGAGCGCCGCCAGCCAGCGCCCAGCGCGCAGTCTCATTCGGGAAAAGCGCGTCGCATCGAGCACATGTACCGCGTCCAATTCGGGACAAGCGGCAAACAGCTCGCGGCTGCACGGCGCGCAGAGGACCTCGATCTCCGCATGAGGACACTCGCGCCGCAACACGCGCAGCATCCCCAGCGAAAGCACTGCATCGCCCAGGTGGTCCAGTTGAATCACGAGGATAGACCGCAGCGACCTTAGCTCTCGCCGTCCGTTCCCAAGCTCCGCTTGGGAACGAGGAATGGCGCGGCGCGCAACCGCGCGCGCCGCCCCAAACAGCAACCATCCCACCGCATCAATCGCCGCCGCCAGCAACCGCCACCGCAGCCGCACATACCGATAGCGCGAAAGCAACCGCCCGCGCTCCACGCGCAGCCGCGCATCGCCATTTTGCAATTTGCAATTCTCAATTCTCAATTTTCAACCCCTTGCGCTGCCATCCGCCCGTCGCACGCCCTCCCGTACGCCCGCATCGTCGCCTCCGCCGCCGCGCCCCACGAAAACGACTGCTGGGCCAGCGCCGCCAGCACGGGGCTGCGCCCCTGCGCCAGCGCCGTCTGCACCGCCCGGCGGATCCCTGCGTGATCGTCGGGCGAAACGTACTGCCCCAGCGGGCCGAAGTATTCCCAGGCGCATCCCCCGCGCGGCAAGACGAGCGGCGTCCCCGACATCGCCGCCTCCAAGGCCACGAGGCCCGGCGTCTCGAACCAGCTCGCCAAAGCCAGGCACCCGCAGGCGGCATAGGCGCTGGCCAAGAGCGGGTCGTCGTGCGCGATGCGCGGCAGGAACATCGCGCTGTCGCCCGTCGCGCGGCGGCACTCGGCCAGGTACGCTTCGTGCCCCGGCACGGCGTCGCCCAGCACAACGACCTTCGCGCGCGTCCCGCGCAGCGCTCTCAACAATCCAAGCTGGTTCTTCCGCGGCTCAATCCGGCCGGGGCAGAGGACGAATCCCGGCCCGCCGACTTTTTCCGCAAACGCCTCGGGCGACGCCGCGGCGAATCGCACGTCCGCCCCGTTCGGCACGACGCAAATCCGCTCCGGCGGCACGCTGAAGAGCCGCACAAGCTGCTCGGCCTCGTGCTGCGAATTGGGCAAGAGCACGTCCACCGCGTGATAGAGCTTCCGCCGCCACGACGGCAGCGACGGCACGGCCCGCCGCAGAGCGTGTTTGGCGCACGCCGCCAGCCGCCGGCCAACGGGCCGCGGCTCGTGCCACAGGCTCGCCATGTCCAACCAGGCAATCGTCGAAAGCACGACCTTGAGTCCCAGCCGCCTTGCCGCGGCGGCCGTCTCCAGGTGTTCCGGCGCGCTGCCGAAGAGGTGCAGGCAGTTTGCCCAGCGCAGTTCGTCCTCCCACGGCCGCCAGAGCCGCGCGTCGATCCCGCGCTGCCGCAGGGCCGCAGCCGTAGCCAGAAGCTGCGTTTCCCCACCGCCGGGCGACGCCATGGCCGTCACCTTCCCGGCGAGGAGGACCCTCAGCCCAGTGGCTGTCGCCGCGCTGCCGAAGTTGGCGGCCTTCGTGGCGACCGCCGTCCGCGTCCCAAACACACCAGGAATCGGCCCCTGCCAGAGCGATTCGAATCGCGCCAAGAGCGCCGCCGCTCCCCGGCTTTTCCGAACTGCAATCGCCATGCCCGCCTCGCAATCGACGTTTTGCGTTTTTGACCTCTCGCCTCCAGCCTCTCGCCTCTTCAGCCCCGAATCATCCGCAGCGTCTTCTTCATCAAGTCCCGCAGCGAGCGGACTTCGATCTCGCTGGCCGGCGTGGCCTTTTCCCAGTCGATGAACCGCTGGAAGCTGCCGCGCAGCGAGTGCCGCCGGTCGACGCGCATGGGCCGCAGCTCGTCTTCCGGCGCTCGGCGGCGCTGAAACGCCAGGGACGACGTGCAAAACCGCACGAGCGGCCCATCGATCGGCAAGAGCGCCACGCGTTCTTCGCGCCAGATTTCCAGCGCCGGCAGAAAGCCGCGCGGCCGCCGTTCGACGACCGCCAGGAACGACTCCTCCTGCCGGTAGAGCCGCAGCGAGCACCGCGCACGCACGCCCCACCACCGCGCAAAGTCCGTCAGCGTCGTCTTCCACAGCGCCCCGAACGTCGCCGCCGTTTCCAGCACGCGCTTCACGACGAGCGGATAGCGCCCCAGCCGGCCGTCGGGATGGCCGTACAGGAAAACCGGATCGCCCGACTCATATTTCCGCCGCGCGACCTCTTGAAAGTGCTTCGCCGTTTCCTGCACGGCCGTCGCCGCCAGGTCGTCTTCACGGCTTCGCGCCGCCTCCAGGACGATCCCCAGCGACACGGGGTGCACCGGAACCTGCCAAACGCGGCTTCCGGCCGGCAGGAACGGCGTCTCGTCGTACGCCAGGGCGAATTCCGAGCTGTACGCCAGCTTTAACTCATCGAGCGCCGCCGCCAGGCCGGGGTTGTAGCGGCCGTGCGGCGCGGCAAACGCCCGCGGCTCGAATCCCGCGTCGCGCAGCACGTCCAACCCGCGCTCGATGTTCCGCAGGTTCGTTTCGCGGTCGCGATACGTGTGGTGCCAGTAGCCGTGGCACTGCACGTCCAATCCGCGCAGCCGGGCGAGGGCCTCCGGATGTTTCTTGTAGGCCGAGCCGCAGACGAAGTGCGTCGTCGCTCCTTCGGCGCCGTCGATCGCTTCCAGGAGCCGCGACAGGTCGGCTGGCACATAGGTGTCGTGGTCGAAGCGGAAGTTGAACGCACTGCGATAGGGGAACGGAAATGGCGAGACCTTCACCCATACGCCGCCCGCCTCCTCCAGCTTTTTCCGCAGCGCCGACATCATCTGCCGGCGCAGGTCGCGCTTGTCGACGGCGGCGATTTCCTCGCGCGCCACGAGGCCGCCGATGTTCCAGGAAAAAAGCGCCGAATCCTGCCGCACGATCTGCCCGGCCAGGTCTTCGCTTGTTCCGCGCGTATCGCTCTTGCCGCAGCAGAGCGGCGCCACGTCGATCATCGCCTGGTCGTCGCCAAAAAGCGGCGGCGGGCCGCGGCGCGAGTCGTACAAAACAAACCGCGTCAACCACGGCGACGTGGAAGCCTCGACCCAGGGAATCCCCTCCTGCCCGAGGGCCAGCAAAAAACCCTCGGGCACGTTATGAGCGCCCAGCGGCAAGAGGGGGAGCGTCATGCGGCGCAGGACCTCCCGGCTGCGAGGGCGGGCAACTGCGACGCGATGGTTTGCAAATGCGGGACGCTTGCCGCCGAAGTCGGCCGCTCGTTGGAAACGTCGGCGGCGCCCGCTTCCCGCCACATCCGCGCGTGCTTGTCGGCCAGCACCCATTGTGACAGCCCGCTCAGCGCGCAAAACGCGATGCCGGGCGGCCCGTCGAGCACGCCCCACTTGCCGATGAGCCGCCGGGCGACTTCCCACAGCGGAGCGACATAGCGCCCCGTCCAGTGCGGCGCGATGCCCGACTCGACGCGCCGCCGCGCCTCGATCGAAGTGTAGCGGTGCATCTTTCGCAAAAACGCCGCCAGGTCCGGCAGCGTGTCGTGCTCCAAAAACGCCCGCACGCGGCCGATCGCGCCCTCCACCGCCAGCACTTCGTGGACGTCGCCCGTCCAGCGGGCCTTGTCGCGGCGGAAGAGCCGCACCGGCCGGTCGTCCTGCGTCCCGCTGTAGCGGAATGGCTTGCCGAAGATGCGGCTCTTGATCGGCACGTGGTAGGCCGCGTGCCGCGGCCGTGAAATCAGGCCGCGGATTTCCTTGACGAGTGCGGGCGTGGGCCGCTCGTCGGCGTCGATCGACAGAATCCACTGACCGCAGGCCGCGTCGATGGCCCGGTTTCGCTGGGCCGCGAAGCTGTCGAAGGGGTGTACGATCAAGCGGCAACCATGGGCGGCGGCGATCTGCTGGGTCGCGTCGCGCGAGCCGCCGTCCACGACCACGATCTCGTCGGCAAACGACAACAGCGGCAAGAGCTCCGGCAGCCGGCGCTCTTCGTCGAGCGTAATCAGCGCGGCCGAGAGCGTGGGGCGTGTCATGGCGGCCCTCCCAGCCGGTCGGCCGACCCCGCCATGCGCCGCGGCGCGATCGCCAAGCGCGCCAGCCAGCGAACCAGATAGTAGCCTGCGACCGCCGTCAGCTCCGTCAGCAGGAATCCGCTCAGGAGCGCCGCCAGCAGCACGTGCAGCCGCACGTCGGCATTCCCTGGCAGGCGGAACAATCCTAAGGCCGCGCGGCGCAGGCGCGCCACGTAGCCATCACGCCCGTAGCCATCACGCCCGTAGCCATCACGCTCCGCGTGATGCAGCGTTGCGCACCCATCGTGCTCCGCGTGATCTGCCTCTGTCACACGTCGACTGACCGTTGATTCGCGCTTCGTCTCGCGCAGCGAGACGGCTACCTTCGGTTCCGTCCACGTTCCGTGCAGAAACAGGTATTTTCCGGCGACAAACGCGGCAAACAGCCACGGCGCAACCATGCCGATTTCGCCCGGCGACACAAACAGCCGCCAGGCCACGGCCGCATGCAGTCCAACGTCGGAAAGCTCGTCGAGGTTGGCGTCGAGCCACGCGCCGAGCTTCGACGACGTGCCTTGCAGCCTCGCCAGTTTGCCGTCCACGCGGTCGCAGAGCCACGCCAGCCACACGAAGAGCGCCGCCCAGAATAGCGAGCCGCCCGCGACCAGCACCGCCGCCGCGCCGGCTGCCAATGCCGTCCCCAAAAGCGTCACCTGCCACGGCCGCACGCGGGTGCCGCACAAGACCGCCGCCACAAGCTGCGCCAGCGGCTGAACGTAGAACCGCGAGATCGGGTGCCGGCGGTCGCGCGCAGCCTCCCCGTAGGACGGCCCTTCCGGGCCGTCTGGCGGGCGACGGCCCGGAAGGGCCGTCCTACCGAATTCCTCGCCAATCTGCTTAGCCCACGACACAGGGTTCTTCCTCTGCCGCGGCCGGCAACGGAGAAATACTGGGCGTCATCGACGGCGCGGGCGAGGCCCTCATCGCCGTCGGATGAAACCGGCGAAAGAACTCCTTCTCCGCACCGACGGTCTCCGACGCCTCGATGGCGACCGCGTGTTGGCTGTGCTTTCGCCGCGCCGCCAGAAACGCACGAATGAACAGCAGGCGTCGCGGTCGCGATGTGAACGGCACGGCCGCGAGATCGCGCACGACGCGCAGCGGAATTCCCAGCCTCTGCCACAGCCGGTGCCGCGCCATCCGCAGGTTTTTCCACTGGAACAAGAGCGTATTGCGCAGCGCCAGAAAGTCGCAGCCTTCGTCGCGATGCACCCGCCCGAACGTCGCCGCCCCGCGGTGATACGCGACCGCCTCTGGCACGTGCAGACACCGCCAGCCGGCCAGCCAGGCCCGATAGCACAGGTCGAGATCTTCGAGCCGCCCCGGCAGAAAAAGCGGATCGAACCCGCTCAGCTCGAGGAACACGCGGCGATCGACGGCGATGGCGGCCCCGGCCGAGGCCGTCAGTCCCGGCGTGAAAATGCCCGGCTCGTGCCCTGCAAAGAGCGATGTCGCCTGCACGAGTCCCATCCGCCAGCGAACGGCCGTCTTCTGCCCGTCGTACGTTTTTCCGTCGAACCGCCAGCAGAGCGGGGCCGTCAAAAAAACCCGCCCGCCGTCCGCGCCTCGGCCTTCCTCGATCGCCGCCCGTAGCGGCCCCACCAGCGGGTCGATGCACGCCAGGTCGAGCTTGATGTCGCTATTGAGCAGGATGGCGACCGGCTCGTCGATCTGGCCCAACACTTCGTTGTAGGAACAGAGTCCCCGATTAGGACAGACGACGACCTCGACCTCTGGAAACTCGCGCGCCAAGAGGTCGAGCGAACCGTCGGTCGAGCTGTTGTCGACGACCGCCACGCGGCATTCGTGCCGCGACGCCCTCGCCGCCTGCGCGATCGACGGCAGGCACTCGGCCAGAAGCTCCGCGCCGTTGTAGTTGAGCACCAAGAGGGCCACGCGCATGGCGAAATGCTTCCTTGCATCGCGTCGGAGATCGAGCAAGCGCGGCGGCCGGCTCCGCCGGCTCTCGACAAATCGCGCCGCCGGGACACCGTTTGCCAAAGGCGGCAGCGAGGCGTGGGGTGAAGCTCAGTTGATGCTGGCAGCCGCGCTTGCCGGGCCGTCACGATAGGCGCGACGGCGACGTTGCGTCAATACAAGCATCCGCGGCCTGCGACGCATCTTTCGCACCTTCGCCGCCCCGCGCCGGCGACCCCCGCTGCTCTTTGTCCCCGATCTGCGCTGCTTCGACAGGCTCTACGTCCCACCAGCCGGCGCGGAAGTGCAATTCGCTGCCCGGCGGCGGCCGGAACCAGGCCTTGAACTCTGCCTCGGCTGCGTGGGCGGCGATGTCGCGCCAGATCGTCGCGCCCGCCAGCAGCAACGACAGCGGCGCCAGCACCCCTAGATAGTTTCTTGCGATTACGAGCACCTCATCGCCCAGCAACCACTGAACAAGCGCGATTGCCGCGATCGTGTTGATCACCACGTGGATTTCGCACGCCTTGCGCGCGATCCAGGCCACGAATCGTAGCGGCCTACGCGGCGGGTTCGCCGTCGGCACCGGCCGCGCCCCGCCGCCGCCCGAAAGCACAAGCTCGCCGCGGACGCGCTTCAGCCGGCGGAAGAATGCCTTGTGCCGCGCGTCGTGCCCTAGTCCGGCAAGCAACAGGCCCAGCGCCGCGGCAATCCCCAGAATGTCCCACAAGAACGCCGCCGGCAACGTCCCGCGCACAGCCGCGACATCATGCGCCGTGCCCAGCGCCGTCACCCACGCGTTCCGCGCCAGCCCAAACCCGATCGAAAGCGGCACGAGCACGTTCACCGCATGGTGCATCAGGTAATCAAGCTGTGTGCCGTCGAGCGAGTCCGTCCCCCGCAGCCGCGCAAGTTGCCCGTCGACGTGATCCAGCAGATACCAAAGCTGCAACAGCGCCGCGCCCGCGATCCACGAGCCGACCGTTCCCAAGCCCAGCGCCACGGCCGCCCCGACCGCACACGCCATCGCCGCCAGCGTCGCCGCGTGCGCCGAGACCGGCCAGGGCTGAACGACCCACGTCACGCGCAGCGCCAAGGGCCGCGCCATCCGCCGCGCCATGAAATTCCCGATCCGGCGATGGTCGGGTTTCTGGCAGAGCCGTTCCAACTCGGAAAGCGGCAAACGGCGGCTGTTTTGTTCGACGTTCATTGCCCGTTCATCGGTTGCGATTTGTGCTTCGAACTTCGCCACGCCTGTCGCCAGCCCGCATGGCGCCAGCCGGCGAGAATCAGGGCGCACCACACAACCGTCGCCGCGCCGCTGCCAATCACCGCGCCGCTCACCGATCGCCCGCCGCCGCTGGCGGCCATCCACATCGCCAGCCCCAGCGCCGGACCCGGCACAAGCAGCACCGCCGCCAGATACCGAACGCGCTCGCGGCCGGAAAGCCGCGGCCACAGCGACAGCGCCACGCTCACCACGAGGTACGCCACGTCGGCCAGCAGCATGACCTTCGCCACCTCCACAAACCCGCCGCCGCGCGACAGGACGAGGGCGTTTCCGCCCGCAGCCACGGCAATCGCCGCCACCAGCGCCGCCGG
>JACOUI010000302.1 GCA_016177915.1 Planctomycetia bacterium | reverse complement strand
TCTGGCGCTGGCCGAGCAGAGGTTTCAGATCGTGTCCGTCGAGGGCCGCCGCGTCGTGCTGGAAGGAAGCGGCGAACGGTTCGAACTGAAGATCCCCGAGCGGCTGCCGCGGGCGAACCTGGAAATCCGCGCGGCCCCCCACGATGCACCGTAGCCAAGCACCGTAGCACCGATTGTCACGGACGACACATGACCAAAGTCTGGCGAGCAGCGACGCTGCTGGTGTTTTGTGCGCTCGGCGCGACGCTGGCGGTTTACGTCGTGCGCGGCCCGCGCCCCGCCGCCGCAACCACATCGACCACGGCCGTCACTGCGGCCGGCGGCGGAGATCAAAACGCCGCCGTCGCCGACCCGTCTCAAGGCCATGCCGCGGCCACTCGCGCCGTCGACGACGACACCCCCCCGTGGCCGGACGACCGCGACGTGAAACCCGGCGCGTCGCCGGCAAACGACTCGGTTGAAACGAGCTCGACCCGGCCGGACCCGGTCGAGAATCGCACGGCCGCAAGCGGTGCCAGCGGCAGCGATGCGGCCGCCTCCGACCCTGTCGAACAAAAAGGCCCGATCCTGCGCTGGCCTCTGGAACGGATCGAGCCGATTTCGCCGCCCTACCGGGCGCGCCAAGCGCCGCCGGAGCAGGACGCGGAAAGCGAGTCCGGCGCCCCGGCGATGGCCGCGCCGGCGCAGGGAGCACCACGCCCCGCAGTTGACTCGTCGGCTGCCGCAGTTGCCGCGGCGCATGAGGCGCCTGCCGTCGGCGGAACCGCGCCGGCGCTTGCCCGCAATGCCCCCGCCCCCGCCGCCGCAAACCAGGCCGCTGCACTCCCGACCATGCAAGTTCGCACCAGCGACACCGGCGGCGGACTCTTGGAGGTCGTCTATGCCCGCGAGCAGGACATCCGCGAGGTGCTGGCCATGCTCAGCGCGCAAGGCAAAATGAAATACATGCCCACCAAGAGCGTGTCGGGCACGATCTCGCTGCAGCTCGAAAACGTCACCGTGGAAAAGGTGATCGAGACCATCCTGCGTTCGCAGGGACTCGTGTCGCGGCAGATCGGCGATTTCGTGTACGTCGGAACGCCGAAGGACTTCACGGACCAGGATCTGCTGCACGACCGCATCGGCACGCGCATTTTCCGCCCCAACTACGTGCGGGCTGCCGACCTGGAGAAAATGCTCAAGCCGCTGCTCACCGAGGTGGGCAAGATCAGCATCAGCGAGCCTTCCAAGATCGGCATTCCCTCGGACGACAAGGAGGCGGGCGGCGACATGCTGGCCGCCAGCGAAGCGCTCGTCGTGCAGGACTACGAGTCCGTGCTGGCCCAGGTCGAGCAGATCGTGCATGAGATGGACCGCCGCCCGATGCAGGTCCAGATCGAGGCCATGATCCTCTCCGTGCAGCTCAACGACGAGCAGAAGTGCGGCATCGATTTCCAGCTCCTCCGCGACCAAGGGACGATCCGCCTGGGGATCGGCTCGCCCGAAAGCGCACTGGGGGGCGTGAGCTTCGCCGACGGCGGCCTCAAGTTCGCTTTCCTCGACAGCAACTTTTCCGCCTTCGTCAGCGCCCTGGAGACGGTCGGCGACACCGACGTCATCGCCACGCCCCGCCTCATGACCCTCAACAAGCAGCGCGCCGAGATCCTCATCGGCGCCCAGCTCGGCTACATCAACACGACCGTCACCGAGACCACCGCCACCCAGAGCGTCAATTTCCTGGAAGTCGGCACGCAGCTCCGCCTGCGGCCGTTCATTTCGGCCGACGGCCTGATCCGCATGGAGGTCCACCCGGAGCTCTCGACGGGCCGCGTCCGCGTCGAGGGGGGCTTCACGCTCCCCGACAAGGAAGTCACCAAGGTCACCACGAACATCATGGTCCGCGACGGCTGCACGGTGGTCATCGGCGGGCTGATGCGCGAGGACCTGGTCACGACTGGACGGCAGGTGGCCTTTGTGGGAGACCTGCCGGTCGTCGGCCGGCTGTTTCGCCACCAGGACGAGAAGATCGAGCGCCGTGAGATCGTGATCCTCGTCACGCCGCGGATCGTGTACGAGCCGGACACGTGCGTGGAAGGCGAGCAAGCGGCGTGCGAGTTCCACCGACGGCACTCGGTCCGCGCCGATCATTTTTCGCCGCTCGGCAAGCGCTACCTGGCGCGGAAGTACTTCCGCACCGCCCAGGAAGCCTGGGCCGTCGGCGACCGCGATGGGGCCCTCTTGAATCTCGACATGGCGATCCACATCGATCCGACGAACCGCGCCGCAATCGACCTGCGGAGCGACGTCCTGGGGGGCGTGCCGGACGGCGAGCACGCGCTGCCGCCTTCTGGGCCGCCTCCCGGTCCGCCGTTGGGGGCGCCCGCGGCGCACGAAGCCCTCGACGGCCTATCCGTGGCCCCCTGGTTGATTGAGGAGCTTTACGGGAATTCGCGCGGCGCGATGCCGCCCGCCGCACCCATCGACCATCCGCTCGACCCGGGAAGGCCGGGCGAAAGCAAACCGATCGTTCGCCCAGGGAGCATGCCATGAAGCGACAAGCGACTTTGAAACTGCGCTGGCACGAGCGGGCCGGACTCTCGGCGCTGTCCGGTGTCGCGGCTCTGGCTGCGGCGATGGCGGGCTGCGCGGCGCCCTCGGGGGGGCGTCACGATAAGCCGCCTCTGCCGCCCGTCAGCGCCTCGCGGTCCACGCCTCCGTTCATGCAGCCCAAGCAAGGCGTGCAAGGTTTGGCCAAGAACGGGCCAAAGCCGTCCAACCCGGCCGAAGCGCTGAAGCACGACAAGGACCAGCAGGCGCAGATCATCAAGAAGTTCGACGAGCGCGCCGCCGAGGAAGACCTGCGCGTGGCGCGGCAATGCTGGCAGCGCGGCGACGCCGAAGGCTGCCGCACCGCTCTGCGCCGCCTCTTGCAGCGCAAGCCGGACCACCGCGACGGCGTCCTCCTGCTGGCCGAAGTGCAATTGCTCGACGAGCAGCCGGGCGAGGCGATCGAGCCATTGGCCCGATTGTGCCAGAAGCACCCCACCGATCCCGAAATCCGCCACGTGATGGCCCTCGTGCTCGACGCGGCCGGCCAGCCGCAGAAAGCGCTCGTGTTTTATCGACAGGCCGCGGAGTTGGCCCCCGACGAGGTCGTGTTCCAGGCCAGCCTCGAATTGGCCGAGTACGAAAGGGACCGCCGCCAGCGCGGCTCGGCCAACCTCGCCTCGGCGGCAAGGCCAAACGACGATCCGGGCGACTCGCTGCGCAAGACGACGGTCCGCGTGTCTCCCAAGGAACCCGCCGTCGGCACGGCCGCTCCGCGCGCGGGCGACAACGCGCCGCCGGCCGCCAACGACGTGGCGCTCGCCAAGCAGCCGGCGCAGGGTGCGGCCAAAGAGCCTTCGGCCGCCGCGCTGAATGCAACGCAGAGTTCCGACGCGCCCGAATCGCAGCAACCTGAGCCTCAACGGGACGAGCCCGCAATGCGGCTGAAGCTCGGCGCCGGAAATGCCGCGTCGCTGAACGTCGTGCGCGTTTCCGGCCAGGACTTGCCGTCACAACCGGACGAGCCGGCACGATCGATCCAGGCGGTGAAGGCGTCGCCTGCGGCATCCCGCCCCTTCGAAAGGGCCCCCGAAAAGGCCTCGGACCCGGCGTCCAAGTCCAAAAGGCCGGCCCTCGCCGCCGCCCCCAAATCGTCGCAGCAGGCGCCCGTCGACGCCCGTGATCTGCTCCAGCAGGCCGACGACGCCCTCCGCCAGGGCCAGCCGGACCGGGCCGCCTTGTTGCTGCGGCAGGCCGCAAAATCCGAGCCGGACGACGACAAGATCGTGATGACCGGGGCCGTCCTGGCGCTGCGCTACAATCAGCCGGCCCTGGCCGAGGACCTGCTGGACGAGGGCGTGCGGCGGTTTCCCGACTCCGCCCGGCTCTTCCGCACCCTCGGCACGGCCCGCTACCGGTTGGGTCGTTTTGGCGACGCGGAAAAGGCCCTCTCAAGGGCCCTGGCTTTGGACAACACGTCGGCCCTGGCCTATTTTTTAATGGCGTCCACGCTGGAGAAACTGGGGCGAAAAGCGGAGGCGCAACAGCACTTCCGCCAAGCCTACGCGCTCGATCCCAGCTTGGCCCAGCGGCGTTGACCTCGGGCCACGGCGTCACGGGATAGCGCCGCGCCATTCCCGTGCGTAGATCGTGGCATGAATTCTGTCCGCGACAACTCGATGCTTGCCGCGGCGGCCGTGGTGCTCAGCGGAGCGCTGTGCGCCGCCTGGCTGGTCGACTTGGCGCTGCCGCTTTCGGGCCCGCTGGCCCGCGGCGCCGCCCTGGCGATCCCGGCGCTGGTCCTGGGCGCCGCCGTCGCCGCCCTCTGGCGGCCGTTCGTCCAGCGCCAGCGAGTCGCCCAGAAGCACCTCGACGCCTTGTGCCGCGCAAGCGAGGAAGAGCTCTGCATGGACCCGGACGGCCTGGCGCCGTCGTCGCTGGGCGGGCCGTGGCAGCCGATCGTGCAGAAGCTCCGCGACAAGCTGGCCGACCAGGCGCGGCGCCTGGCCGACTACGAGGCCAGCTTCGCCCTCATGGAGCTGCGCGCCAAGCGCGGCACGCTCGCCCAGGAACGCCTGGCGGCCGTCCTCGAGGGACTGCCGGAGCCGGTCCTCGTCACCGACGAGTTCGGCGAGCTGCTGGTGAGCAATCCGCCTGCGGACGCCGTGCTGGGGCTTACCCAGCGCTCGCCGGGCGACCGCGCGATTGCCTCGATCATCAAGTGCCAACAGCTTCTGGACCTCTTGAACGAAACGCAGCGCCGCAAAGGCTCGGCCACGCGCAGCGGCGAGATCACGCTCCCGGACGCCGAAGGACACGAGCGCTGCTACCGCGTCTCGGCTGCGCCGCTGGCCGCTTCCCGCGCGGCCGGGGCCGAGCCTTCCGGGCCGCTGGGCGTCGTGGCCGTCTTCCGCGACGTGAGCGCCATGAAGGCCGCCGAACGCCGCCACGCCGAGTTCGTCTCCGCCGTCAGCCACGAAATGAAGACGCCCCTGGCCGGCATCAAGGCCTACACCGAAATGCTGGCCGAAGGCGAGGCCGAGGACGAGAAAACCCGCGAGGAATTCCTGAACGTCATCCAGAGCCAGGCCGACCGCCTCCAGCGGCTCGTCGACAACCTCCTCAACCTGGCGCGCGTCGAGTCCGGCGTCGTCAAGGTCAACAAGCAGAACCTATCGCTCAACGCCCTCCTGGAGGAGGCCGTCAACATCGTCCGCCCAACCGCCGAGGAAAAGGGGATCGACCTGTCCGTCGAGCTGTCGCCGCTGTACTTGTCGGCCTACGTCGACCGCGACCAGATGATGCAGACCGCCATCAACCTGCTCTCCAACGCCATCAAGTACACGCCGCAGGGCGGCAAGGTGACGATCCGCAGCCGCAACCTCGAAAAGCAGGTGCAGTTCGACGTCGAGGACACGGGCGTGGGCCTCAGCCCCGAAGACTGCCAGCGCGTCTTCGACCGCTTCTATCGCGTCCAATCGACGCAGGAGATGGCGTCGGGCACCGGCCTGGGGCTGACGCTGGCCAAGTCGATCGTGGAGGACGTCCACGGCGGCTGCATTTCGGTGATGAGCGAGGTCGGCAAAGGAAGCACGTTCATCGTCACGCTCCCCAGCAGCGTATCGGCGTAGCTGCCAGTTTCGAGAATCGTAGGGTGGGTGGAGCAGGCGCACGCGCGGGTCTTCGCTCTCGTGCGAGGCACTCTATCGCGTGCCAATTCCGCCGTGCGCTCCACTGCCTGCGACGCCCACCGCCCCTTCGATGAACCGCGACGGGTCAATATCGCGCCGTCGCGTACAAATCCAAATCCGCCCGGTCGCCGATGATCTGGTACATCGCCCGCACCTGCTCCAGCCCCATGGAAATCAGGAACTTTGAATTCCGGCCGTAGCTCTTCGCGCCCAGGACGTAGAAATTCGGCTCCGGGTTCAGCAAGACGTCCGTTCCCGCCAGCCGCTGGTCCAGGCAGTCGGCCGACGGTTGATTCAGCAGCGACGCCGCCAGCTTGATCGGCCCCTCCGTCGCGTAGCACTCGTGGACGTGCAGCTCGCGGTAGATCGAGCGGTCGGGCCGGAAGCCGACGTTGGCCAGGATGCGGTCCACTTCGATGGTTCTTGCCGCCGCGCCGACAACCCGCACCGCCAGCCGCCCGTTTTGCTCGTCGATCCGCTCCACCATCGTACCCGGCAAATGCTCGACCGGGGCCGTCTTTCCACCGGCGTCGGCGCCGCGCGCAGCCGCGTTGGCCAGCCGGGCGAGGCGATCCCGTTCGATCAGCCGGTCGCCGGAAATCCGCGGAATCGGGCCGGGGGCGTCGTCCGCCAGCTCGTCGCGCGTGGCCCACGTCACCCGCGTTCCCTTTTCTTCGCCGGCAAGCTGCGCAAGCGCGACGACGTTCGCCGCCGCCGAAAAGCCCGCCCCCACCACCAGCACGTGTTTGCCCGCGAACGAGCGCCGCTCGCGACCCAAAATGTCCGGCAGTCCGTGATCGATCCGGCCGGCAAACGCCCGCTCGCCTGGGGCGGGAATGCCTCCCTGGCCCAAACAATTTGGGTTGCCGTACGTGCCCGTCGCGTCGATCACCATGTCGGCCGCCGCCAGGAGTTCCGTGCCTTGCTCGTCTTCCAGCAGCAGCAGAAACGGGTCGTCGCCGCGATCCTTTCCCGCCACGTCGGTCTTCAAAAAATGCTTCCGTCCCACGGCCACGACGCGCGTCCGCTCGTGGAGCCCGTCGATAAGCAAGTCCGACTGCGACAGCGGACGCAGATAGACGTCGACGAACTGCCGGGCCGTGAGGATTGCGTCGTCCGCCGGCGGCCGCCAATTTTCATCCTGCGCCGCAAGGGCCGCCAGCGCAAGCGGCGAGCGGTTCATGCCGAACGGCGAAAAGAGCGCGACCTGCCCGAAATCAAGCAGGTTCTCGCCGACCCGGCCGCGTTCGTAGATATCGACGTGGTAGCCGAGATACCGGCCGTAGAGCGCCGCCTCCAGGCCGATCGGCCCGGCCCCGAGGACGGCGATGGTGGCGGGCGTATCGACGGCCATCCTCAGGCATCCGCACGCAAAGCAGTTGTCGTCCTCGGCCCCGGCCGGCTTGCCCGGCCGGTGAGACAGATTGGATGGCTAAAGTGCACCCGCAAATCGTCCTGTAGGACGGCCTTGCCGGGCCGTCGCGGATTGACGGCCTGGAAAGGCCGTCCTACCACCCAAGTTGTTCTACGCATGCACTCGGCTCGCGTCCACCGCCCAAACCCAATTCCGCGCTTATTTCGCGCGGAACCGCAGCACCACGTCGTCGACGCACAACTCGCCCGTCGCTCCCAACAAGCCAAGCTGGATGATCGCCTCCTTGGCCGACGAGGGCACCTTGATCTGGGCCGTGTCGGTCCGCCAGTCGAACGTGCCCTGCCAGTTGCCGATGGCCGTCTCGGCCACGTTCTTGCGGCCTTCGTCGAAGAAGGTGATCGCCAGGCAGGCGAGCTCCTTTTCGCCGGGGCGGATGTTCGTCCCTTTGATCGTGCAGGAGAGGGTCACGTCGCGGACCTTGCTGCCGTCGACGGCCATCGCCTGCAAGACGTGCGCGCCGCGCCCCAGCTCGCGGTTCGTGAAGCGAACGAACCGCTCGCCGGCGGGCGCCTTGTCGCCCTCGGCCCCTCGAACCACCGTGAGCTGCCGCTGGTAATACCAGCCCTTCGCGCGGCCCGACTTTTCTTCGACTTCCTCGAAGCCGGCGTTCACCAGCTTGGGGTTCCCGCCGTCCGGCTTGACCTGTCGTTGGGATTCCGCCTTTCCCGTCATCGGCACGAACACCGCGGGCAGCAGGGCCTCGGAGACCATTTTGCCGTCGCGTTTGGTGAACAGGTAAAACGTCTGCTGATAGCGCTCGCCGAGCGGGATGATCATCCGCCCGCCTTCCTTGAGCTGGTCCACGAGCGGCTGGGGCACTTTTTCGGGCGAGCAGGTGACGATGATTTTGTCGAAGGGGGCGTGCTCCGGCCAGCCGAGGTAGCCGTCGCCGGCCTTCACCTTCACGTTTGGGTACTTGAGGCGTTTGATCGCCGCCTCGGCCCGCCTGGCCAGCGTCTCGACGATCTCGATCGTATAGACTTCTTTGACCAATGGGCTGAGGACCGCGGCCTGATAGCCGCTGCCGGTGCCGATTTCCAGGACCTTGTCCTCCGGCTGCGGATCGATCTGCTCGGTCATGTAGGCCACGATGTAGGGCGGCGAGATGGTCTGGCTCTCGCCGATCGGCAGGGCCATGTCGAAATAGGCCCGTTCGCGCAGGTTGATCGGCACGAACTCGTGCCGCGGCGTGTCGCGCATGGCCTGGATGACGCGCTGGTTTCCGACCCCTTCGGCCACGATGACTTCGTCGACCATTTCGTGGCGGAGCTGCTCGGGCGTGCGGCGCTGCGCGAGCAGCGGCGACGCACAGGCGGCCATCGCCGCGACGGCCAGAAGGAAGCTGAAATTCCTTGCCATGACGCGCCCTCTCCTCGGTTGATCCGCATGACGGGAAGGCCCGCCGGCCACGTGCCGGCAGCTTGGGGAGTCTACCACCTTTTTACCGTTCCTGGGCCGCGAAATGAAGGGCCGGGCGCCGCGGGGCGACTCGAGTGTCGAACGACGGCGATTTTTCTTGTACAATGGGGGCGAGGGTGAAAGCCGCTCCCCGTCCGTCGATCATTTACCGCCGCAAGGCGAGGCGATACATGCCCCCGACGATCATCTCCCCCGGAACGCTCCGCGAACTGCACCGGCTCCACAAACAACTCAACGACCTCCGCGACCGGCTGGCCCGCGGTCCGCGGCAGGTCCAGGCGCATCAGGGCAACGTGGCCCGCACCGAGCAGGAGCTGACCAAGACGCGCGACGAAACCAAGGCCGCCAAAATCGCCACCGACCAGAAACAGCTTCAGCTCAAGATCTGCGAAACGAAAATCGCGGAGCTGAAGGAAAAGCTGCGGACCTGCGGCACGAACCGCGAGTACCAGGCGCTCCTGGAGCAGATCGCCGCCGACGACATGGCCAAAAGCGTCCTGGAGGACGAAATCCTCGAAGCGCTGGGCAAGATCGAGGAGCTGGTCGCCGCCACGCAAAAGTGCGAGCTGAACGTCTCCAAGGCGAAAGAGGAGTTGGCCAAGACCGAGCAGCAGGTGAACCAGCAGGCGGCGATGTTCCAAACCGACCTCGAACGGCTGCAGGCCGAGCTGCTGCGCATCGAGCAGAACCTGCCGCCGGACTTCCGCGAAATCTACGTCCGCACGATCCGCTCCAAAGGCTCCGACGCCATGGCCCACGTCGACGGCGACTTCTGCAGCGGCTGTTGCCAGGCGATCCCCCCCAACCGCATCAGCCAGTTGAAGCTCTCGCAGGCCGTCCTCTGCTCGAGCTGCGGCCGGCTGCTCTACCTGCCGGAGGACCGCCTCCGTCCCGGCCAAAGCTCGTCGTAGCAGGCACACTCCCTGTGCCGTTTCCTCTGATCGTAGTAGGCACACTCCGTGTGCCGTCTCTTCTCCCTCCCCCCTTTGCGGGGGAGGGTCGGGGGGTGGAAGGGCTAACCAAGCGCCGCCCCGAGCGCCCGTCGTACTCGTACTCAATTCCTTCGCATTGGTTTCCAGTACGATCACGAGTACGAACGACGCCCGCCACGTCACCTCCATGTTGGCCCGCCACCCGCCGGCAACCGCCCGTTTTGCGCCGGCCCGCCGCATCCTACAATGAACGAACTGGGCGAGCGCCATGTACACCTATCTCACCATCCAAAAAGGCGAGCGGGCCGGGCAGAGCTTTCTGCTGGACCCCAAGGCCAAGAACCACGTCGGCCGCGACCCCGACTGCACTCTCGTCCTGGCCGACCCGCTCTGCTCCCGCGTGCATTCCTGTTTGGAGGTCGTCGACGGCCGCTGGCGCATCCGCGACCAGAGCCGCAACGGCACGTTCCTCTCCGGCCAGCGGATCGAGGACGCCGAACTGACCGAAGGCTGCGAGATCCAGGTCGGCTCGACCGGGTTCTCATTCCACCAGAGCGAGCAGCCCCCCACGATCGTGGAAGCACAGCCGCAGGGCGACTTCACCGAAACGATCGTCAAGGACGTCCGCGTCGACGGCCACGATTCGACGGCCCAGGTCCTGGCCATGCACCGCGAGAGCGAGCAGGTGCAGGACCTGTATGTGCTCTACGACGCCTCCGTCCGGCTGCTCTCCGTCGCCGACGCCCGCGAGGTCGTCCGCCTCTGCCTGGAGCTGATGCAAAAGCGGACGGAGGCCTCGCTGGCCGGCTTTTTGTGGCTCACCGACGAGGGGCAGCTCAAGCCCAAGGTCGTGCTGGCGCAGGCCCCCTTGGGCGAGGTCCACCTCAGCCAATCGCTCACGCACCTCGTCACGCAGGAGCGCCGCGCCGTGTGGGTCGCCCGGCAGCCCTCCGGCTCCACGACCGAAAGCCTGCAACCATTCTCCGACGCCCTCTGCGTGCCGCTCGTCTTCCGCGATCGGGTCCTGGGGGCGATTCACCTCTACTTGCAGCGCGGGCGGTTCCGGCAGTCGCACTTCGATTTCGCCATTGCGCTGTGCAACATCGCCGCCGCGGCGCTGGCCCGCGCCCGGCAAGAGGAAAGCCTGCAAACCAGCCTCGCGCGCTGGAAGGCCGATTCGGCCGGGACCGACGAGCTTTTGGGGCGGCACGCCGGCATCGTCGAGCTGAAGGCCAAGATCATGCGCGTCGCCCAGGCCTCCGGCTGCGTGCTGGTGCGCGGCGAAAGCGGCGTCGGCAAGGAGCTGGTGGCGCGGGCCGTCCATCGCGCCAGCGCCCGCGCCGACCGGCCGCTGCTCACGGCCAATTGCGCCGCCTTTTCCGAAAACCTGTTGGAAAGTGCCCTCTTCGGCCACAAGGCCGGCGCGTTCACGGGGGCCGATCGCGACCACGCCGGCCTCTTCCAGCAGGCCGACCTGGGCACGCTCTTCCTCGACGAAATCGGCGAATTGAGCCTGGCCGCCCAGGCCAAGCTCTTGCGAATTCTAGAAGGGCACCCCTTCCTGCCGCTGGGCTCGACGGAGGAGGTGCGCGTCGACGTCCGCGTCATCGCCGCCACCAACAAGGACCTCGCGCGGCTCGTGCGCGAGAAGCTATTCCGCGAGGACCTCTATTACCGCCTGGGCGTCTTCGAGCTGCTCGTCCCGCCGCTCCGCCAGCGCGAGGGCGACGTCGAGCTACTCGTCGACCACTTCCTCGACCACTTCCGCCGTCAGCACGGCCGCCCGAAGGTGCAGCTTTCGCCCGAGGCCCGCCAGCGTCTCCTGGCGCACTCCTGGCCGGGAAACGTCCGCCAGCTTCGCAACGTGATCGACAGCGCCGTCGTCCTGGCGGCCGGCAACGAAATCCAGGTCTCCGACCTGGCCCTTTCCGACGCCGGCGGCGACGAGCTGGAATCGCTGCGGATCGACTACTGGGAGCGCAAGCTGATCGCCGAGGCGCTCCGCCGCGCCGACGGCAACGTGCCCGAAGCCGCCGGCCTCCTGGGCATCGGCCGGGCGACGCTGTATCGGAAGATTGAGGAGTACCAGATCACGCGGTAGGCGCCGCGGATTGGCACCGTTAGTTGCTCGCCGCCAATGTCGCTGCCGCTTCACCGAATCGTGCGCCAGGAACGACGGACGACTCAGGTTGGCATGGTCACCGCGATGGTAACGAACGTGGAGCACGCGTACACGACCAACGCCGGGCCGAACTGCGCTCCTTCAGGGAATTGGCAGCCAAGAGCGCGACGTACCAGTGCCGCCAGTGGCGCAAGACTTCAGCGCAAAACCAACGGCAGGAACGGCACGAACAAACCGCCGCACAGAAGCGCGACGCCAATACTCCCCAGAAGCAATGACTCCTTTGTGGCAATGAACACCCCGGCGCCGCACACGAATCCGTGCGCTACCACCCATATCCACGCCAGTGTGACGTCCGGCGTCCAGCGCCAGTCATTTTCACCCAGCGCATAGACCAGAAAACCTGAGCAAAGGCACACGCCAAGCGCTGCGGCGAATGCGCCCCAGCTGAGACTCCCTGTCGCGTCCAGCCACACGACGTAAACACCATATGTAATGACAAGGCCCAGCCACGCGATGATATACCACGGTGCTCTAACTCCCGGCGATCCCAAGAACAGAAGCGCACACACGAGGGCCATCACCGCCGTTCATGCCAAGAGAAACCGCAGCGTAAACTGGTAAGTTGCCATAAGCCGCGAGCCGTCGGCGGGTGGCACTGTCAGATCGGGTGCCAGGCGTGTCGCAAGTGCTCCCTCGACAGGCTCTTGATGCCCTGACCCTCGATCCACCTCATTGCGGCGAGTCGTCCGGCCCTTGCTCTTCGAAGCGCCGGAAAAGCTCGGTCCGTGAGTAGTCCGCCAATCTGTGCGGCAAGTCCGGATTAGGCCTCCCAGCGGAATCATGATACCGACGACAGCTCGACCACCGCCAGTCTACCGCCCGTTTCACCAGCCCGCGGCGAAGCGGAGTCAAGTGAATGTAATCGATGGCCGCCGGCTGCCGCTTCACCGGGGCTTCCGCCGGGGCCGCGCGCTTGGCCCGCGCGGCGGCGGGCCGGAGGCTTCGCCTTCCGTCGGCCGGAAGGGGTCCAGCGGGTCGCCGGGAAACGCGAAGAGGTCGCCGCCCGGCGGCGCCTGGCGCGGCTGCACTTGTTCCAAGAACTTCCGCCGCCGGTCGAGGCAGACTTCCTGCTTGAGCCTGGCAATCAGCCGGGCGATGTAGGGATCGGCCCAGGGCAGCACGTCGGCCGCCCGCCGGCGCGTCGACAACGGGGGCTCACAGGGCGTCCCAAGGGGCACTTCGTGAACGTGCACCACCACGCACTGGATTTCGCGGATCTCCATATCAAGTCTCTCCTCTTCCGTGTTCGCTAGGGAAACCACTCCGGTCCGCCAGCTCAAATTGCAACTCCGGGACCAAACGGCCCCGCAGGCAACGCTGGCGCCCCGCATCCCCCGGCTGAAACTGCCCGCAGCACAGTCGTTTGCGCCGGTCAAGCCCAATCTTGCGGCACGATCCCAGCGCTGCGTCGCTCGCGCCAACGCCGGAACAGATTTCAATCCCGTTGTAACCTGTCTCCTTCTCCCTGCCTCCTGTCCCCTGACTCATCCCCTGACTCCTGATTCCTGTCACTGTCTCCCGCCGTCCGCTTCCTTCCAAACCCTCCCCACCGCTGCTAGTCTTGTTTCTGAAGCCCCTGAACCCGCGGCCCTGCTCCCGATGCTCCCCGACGAACTCCGCCGCCTGCTCGACGACCCGCCCCGCATCCAGGCCGTCGTCTCCGCCTGGGGCGTGCAGGACCAGCGGCGTGCGCACGACAACCTGCTCCGCATGGCCGAGTCCGGCGTCACGCTGGACCTCTTGGCCCGCATGGCCGACATCCTGGCCGCCGAGCTTCCTAGGCTCAGCGACGCCGACATGGCGCTCAACAACCTGGAGCGGTTCGTGGCGGTGGCGCGGAACCCGCTCTCGCTGGCGGCGCTCTTCGAGCGCGACGCCGAGGCGCTCCCCATCCTGCTCAAGATTTTCTCCACGAGCCAGCATTTGAGCGACCTGTTGGTGAGCGACGGCGAGGCCTACGACCTCTTGCGCATGACCGAGGGGCAGCCCGTCGAGCGGCAGCCGCTCGTGGCCGAGCTGTGCGCGGAGATCGCTACGCTCGCCGACGAAATCGCCAAGAAGGAGCTGCGGCGCTTCAAGCGCCGCGAGCTTTTGCGGATCGCCTACGGCGACATCATCCTCGACCAGACGCTGACGGTCGTCACGGCGCAAATCTCCTATCTGGCCGACGCCCTCGTCGAGGCCGCCGTGCAGCTTGCCCGCCGCAACCTCGCCGCCAAGCGCGGCACGCCCCGCGACGGAACCGGCCTTCCGGCCCGGTTCGTCGTCCTGGGCCTGGGCAAGCTCGGCGGCTTCGAGCTGAACTACTCCAGCGACATCGACCTGGTGCTCCTCTATCACGGCGACGGCCGCACCGACGGGCCCCGCCCGATCGACAACTCCGAGTTCTTCGACCAGCTCGGCCGCGAGTTCGTCCGCATCCTGGACGACGCCACGCAAGACGGCCAGGTCTATCGCGTCGATCTCCGCCTGCGGCCCGAGGGCGACACGGGGCCGATCGTCTGGCGCCTGGAAGACGCCCTGCGCTATTACGACCTGCAAGGCCGCACCTGGGAGCGCCAGGCCTACGTCAAAGCCCGGCCCGTCGCCGGCGACCTCGACCTGGGCAAGGAATTCTTGCGGCAGCTTGAGCCCTGGATTTACCGCCGGTATCTGGGCCTGGCCGACATCGCCGGCATCAAGGCCCTCAAGCGGCGCATTGAAGAACGCGCCATCCGCGAAGGGACCGAGGAGCGGAACGTCAAGACCGGACGGGGCGGCATCCGCGACATCGAGTTCGCCATCCAGTTCCTGCAGCTTCTCAACGGCGGCGACCTGCCCGAGCTGCGCGCCGGCAACACCCTCGTGGCGATGGCCAGCCTGGAAAAGGCCGGCTGCCTGACGCACGCCGAGCACGTGTTGCTCGAGGAAAACTACGCGTTCTTGCGGAAGATCGAACACCGGCTGCAGATCATGTTCGATTTGCAAACGCACGAGCTTCCCGCCGACGACGCCGAGCTGCGCAAGCTCGCCATTCGCCTCGGTTACGCCGACAAGCCCGGCCTTTCCGCGCGCCAGGCCTTTCAGAAAGACTACGAGCACCGCACGGAGGGCAACCGCAAGGTGCTCGATCACCTGCTGCACGACGCCTTCGGCGACGACGCGCAGGCCGAGCCGGAGGTGGACCTCGTGCTCGACCCGGACCCGCCGCGGCAGCGCGTCGAGGAGATTCTCTCTCGCTACCGTTTCCGCGACACCGACCTGGCCTACCGCAACCTGGCGAGCCTTTCGACCGAGCGCATCCCGTTCCTTTCCACCCGCCGCTGCCGGCACTTCCTGGCCTCCAACGCTCCCAAACTCCTCCGCGCCGTGGCCGAGACCCCCGACCCCGACTCGACGCTCGTCAACCTCGAAAAAGTGAGCGATTCGCTGGGCGGCAAAGGCGTGCTCTGGGAGCTGTTCAACTTCAACCCGCCGACGCTGCGGCTGTACGTCGAGCTTTGCGCCACCAGCCCCTTCCTCTCGGCGATCCTGATCAGCAACCCGGGCATGATCGACGAGCTGATGGACGGCCTGTTGCTCGACAAGCTGCCGGCGCTCGACTGGCTGCGGCGGACGATCACCGAGCTCTGCCGCGGCGCCGAAGACTTGCAGCCGATCCTGCACAGTTTCAAGAACACCCAGCAGCTTCACATCGGCGTGCGAGATATCCTGGCCAAGGAGGACATCGACGCCACGACGCAGGCCCTGACCGACGTGGCCCAGGTCTGCCTCGAGCAGATCGCCCGCGACGAGTACGAAAAACTCGTCGCCCGGCTCGGCCGGCCGACGATCGGTCCGCCGGCCGAAGAGGGCGCGCCGCCCCACCCGCGGCAGGGGCAGCCGTGCGAGCTGATTGTGCTGGCGCTGGGCAAGTTCGGCGGCGGCGAGTTGGGCTATCACAGCGATCTCGACGTGATCTTCCTCTACGACGCGGAGGGGATGACCGTCCCTCAGGCCCGCGGCGCGTCGCCCACGACGAACGGCCACTTCTTCAACGAGCTGGGCGCTTTCTTCCTACGGCCGGCTGTACGACGTCGCCCCCCGCCTGCGGCCCACCGGCCGCAGCGGAACGCTCGCCACGTCGCTCGATGAGTTCGCCCGCTACTACGCCTCCGGCGAGGGAACGATCTGGGAGCGGCAGGCGCTCTGCCGGGCGCGAGTTGCGCTGGGATCGGACGACGTGCGGGCCCGCGCCGAAACAATCATCGACGCGGCGGCCCTCGATCATCCGTTCGGGCGTGACGAGGCCCAGGCCATTCGCCAGATGCGGCTCAAGCTCCAGGAGACCGCCGCGCCGGGGGACCTGAAGCGCGGCGAAGGCGGCATCGTCGATATCGAGTTCCTCGTCCAGCTCCTGCAGCTTCGGCACGGTCGAAAGCAGCCGCAGCTTCGCATTCCCAACACGGGCCGCGCCCTGGCCGCGCTCCACGACTCCGGCCATTTGACGATGGAACGGTACGAGCACCTCGCGGCCAGCTATCGATTCCTGCGAAAGATCGAATCGCGATTGCGCTTGATGTTTCCCACGGCCCGCGACGAGCTTCCCGGCGACCCCGGCGACCTGGCCAAGCTGGCGAGGAACCTGGGCTACTCCGGCGGCGAGAAGCTGCTGGAAGCGTGTCAGTCCCACCGCGCCGAAAACCGCCGGCTCTTTGAGTCCATCGTGCGCGAGAGCGAATAATCGCGCAGGCAGATTTGCCGATGGTCGGAGGAGCCACGCTACGCCGAAGGCGTTCGATAGCAAAGCCCAGGCTCGCTGCGCAGCAGCGCAGCCTGGGGGCGCTATCAGCCAAAGAACCCCTACCCCGTAGGGGTTGGATAGCTGCGCCGCGCCGCACGCAACGTCCTGGCGTTGAATGCGCGCAGCGCTTGCCCGGCCTCATGAATCCACGTGACCAGCGCCGTCCAACCGGAGTATTTGCGGACGCACGAGTCGGCCTCTCACTCGGGCAGCGGCTGGCCTTTGGTTTCCGGCACAAACCAGATGATGACGAGACCGACGAGGTAGACCAGGCTCATCACCGAGCAGGCCTGCTCGGTCTTGTCGTCAAAAAACGTCGTCACCAGGGTCCCAAACTGCAATGCGCCGATCGCGGCCAGGATGCGGCCGAAATTGAAGCTGAAGCCCTGGCCCGTCGCGCGAACTTGCGTCCGGAAAAGCTCGGGCAGGTAGAGCGGCAGCCAGCCGTAGAACGAGGCGGTGATGCCGCCGGCCGCGAGCGACATCCACAAGAACATCGGCCCGTAGGCCGTGTTGAGCCGGAAAAACGCCAGCGCCGCAATCAACGACCCGATGCACAGAAGGATGTACGCCGGCCTCCGGCCGATGGCGTTCCCCAGAAACGCGGCCGCCATGGTCCCGATAATTGCGCCGATGGCGGTGAAGATCCCGGTCAGGGCGCGGGCCTCGTTGCGGGCTGAAGTGACGGCCTTATCGGTGGCGCCTTGGGCCTTCATCTCCTTCTCCACGAGCTGATCGGCCCAGGTGGGGGCGTTCTGCAGCGAGGCCCACGTGCCGATGAGCGCGATGCCGCTCAAACACGCGCCCAGAATCATCCGCGGCAGCGTGCCGGCGTACGCATTGGCCGTGCCGGCACTCTGGCGCGCCCGCTGCACGTAACGAACGACGGGGTAAATGAAGCCGCCCAAAGCAATGGCAAATCCGACCACGGAGCCGACGATGCGCACCGCCAGAACGGCCCTCGGCCCGTAATCTTCCGCCAGCCCCGTGAAACGGAACGCCCACAGGAAGATGATGAAGATCGCGCCCGCGGCCCCGATCAGCACGCCCAGCATGTCGATCGTGGCCCAGTGCGAAGCCGCCCCGCGCTTCTTGCTGTGCAGCCAGCGCTCGGATTCCGGCACGGCGATGCGGATGAAAAACGTGAGCAGCGCCGGCACGGCGCCCAGGATCATCAGCAGCCGCCAGCCGCTCTTGTTGCCCATCCCATCGACGACGAAGAAGCGGACCCAGCTTTCCGACAACCCCACGCTCAGCAGCCACGATTCCATCGTTCCGGCCGCCTTGTCCTGGGCGATGCTCAAGCCCACGAGACCAATCGTCAAAAAGCCGACGTTCGACGCCGCCCCGATCAGCCCCGCCATGAACGCCCGCGAGCGATTGGGCCAGGACTCCATGACGAGGGCCACGCCCAGCGACCACTCGCCGCCCATCCCCAACGAGGCCATGAAACGCAGCGCAAACATCATGTACACGTCCCTGGACAGGCCGCACAGGCCCATGAAGACGGCATAGGTCAGCACCGAGAGCGTCATCGCCCAAACGCGGCCGATGCGGTCGCCGAGCCAGCCGAAGACGACTCCGCCCGTGGCCGCGCCGACCAGAAAAATCGCCGTCATGACGCCGAGCCACAGGAGCACCGGTCCGCCGCCGCCCTTCTTGGTCGTGATGTGCAGCACGTCGTCCGCGGCGAAATAGGCCAGCCCTTGTTTGGCCAAGGCGCCGTCGAGCGCGGCCTTGAGCTTCTCGGCGTTCGCCGGCACGGTCACCGCCGTGTCGACGGAAATCTTGGCTTCCTCCAGCGTTTTCGTTTCCACGACCACGTCGATGCCGTGCCGCGCCCTGATTCGCTCCGCAAACTCGCGCAGCGGCAGCGACGTTTCAGGCAGCTTGGGAGGCGCTTGCAGGGCGGAGAGGACCTTCGGACCCGCCACCAACTCCGTCAGCGCCGGCCGGGCCACCATCGGAAACAGGCCCATCTCGAACCCGTCGAACATCCAGCCCAAAAAGGCCGCCAGCAAGGCCAACCAAGCGGCCTTGCTGATCCGCCAGTCGCCGCCGGAGGGGTTGTTGGCCGGGCGGGATGGTTCCATGAGCGGCTCCGGGACCTAGGGCGAAAGCAAGGGTTGCGGGAACGTCGCGGCCGACCGATTATGGAGGAGAGGGGAGTGGGGGGCAAGGAAAGAACCGGTCGAATGCGGAATGGGGAATGCGGAATGCGGAATGGACGACAGGAGGACTGTGCGTGATTGCAATGGAGCCGCATCCCGAGGGCGTCGTTTTGCCGGTCCGCGGGCAGCCGGGCGCCAAGCGCTCGGCCATTGGCGGCGAGCACAACGGCATGCTCAAGGTCGCCGTGACGCAAGTCGCCGAGAAAGGAAAAGCCAACGACGCCATCGCCGAGGTCCTCCGTCGGGAGCTGTCGCTGCGCGGCTCGCAATTGGTGCTGTTGTCCGGCGAGACGTCAAGGCAGAAGAGGTTTCTAGTCCGCGATGTGACGATCGAGGAGCTGGCGGCAAAGCTGCGGCCGCACGTCGATCGTGGGTAGAATAGACGCGGAAACGAGCACGCGAGCAGGCAATGACGATCCGCTTCCTTTGCCCGATGGGACACCGGCTGGCCGTGCCGGACGAGCGCGCCGGCAAGAAGGGCCGCTGCCCCATTTGCAACCAGCGCGTGTACATCCCGCGTCCCGACCCGCTGGCCGCGAAGGCGGACAAGAAGCACGACAAGCACCCCGCGCCGACCGCAACGTCGCAATTGCCCGGCGAATCTGCCGCGATTGACGAGCCGGACGAGGTGGTTCCCTGGGATGAAGCAACGGCGGGACAACCCGATTTCGCCCTCCCGGCGCCGGCCAGCGCGCCGGAAGCCGACTCGCCGCCCCCGACAAGCAAACCCCTGCCGAGCAACATCATCGCCCGGCCTGTCCCGCCGCTGACGCTGGGGGACGTGTTGGGCTGGGGCACGCCCGGTCCGGCGCAAGGTTCGCCGCCGCCGGCACCCCCCGATGGGCCGCCAATTCTGCCATTGCCGACGCCGGTGTCGGCCGAGCGGCCTCTGGCTGTGCCTGTGCTGCCGGCGCAAGGGACTCACTTCTGCAATGGACCCCACGAAATCCCGGAGATCATCCTGCCGCCCGCCTTGCCCGATCCCTCACCGGCGCCCGCGATTCCCCCGCCCGTGGTGGACGTGCCGGCCGCCCCGCCGCCGGCCGCTCCCGTAGCCGCCCTTTTGCCGGCGGTCGTCGAGGAACCGCAGCCGCTGGAGGGCTACGAAGCCGACGCCGGCAAAGTCCAAACCGTCTACATGCTGGCCGCCGCCCTGGCCGCGCTCACCGTCTTCGCCGCCGCCCCCGCCCTGCGGCACATGAACCTCAGCGACGCCCCCGGCTGGGCGCGGGCCGTGCTCATCCTTTCGGCCCTCCAGCTCGTCTATGTCGTGTGGATGGTCTCGCTGCCCGATTGGAGCACCGTCTACATCGGCATGATCGTGTTTGCCATCGTGTCGGCGGCCTACGGCGTGGCCTGGGCGCTCGTGGCCTTCACGCCCACGTCGCGGCCGATCAACTTTCTGGACCTCGACGAAGTCCGCCGCTCGGCCGCCGGCTGGTGTCTGGTCGTCCTGCTCTTAGGCGCGCTTTGCACGTACGCCTGCGGCCGGTTCAGCGGGCGCTGGCGGCGGGAATTCGAGCTGGCCAAGGCCCGCCGCGGCGACGCGTGACGAGCACCTCGCCTCTTGTAGGGTGGGTGGAGCAGGCCGCGGGCACGGTGGGCCTTCGCTCGCGGTCGGGACATACGAACCGCGGCCAATCGTGCCTCCGCTAACGGCGGCCTGCGACGCCCACCGCTGTTTGCCGCGAGCTTGGCCCACCCTACGCGTTCGCCCCTCGCACCGCCGCCCGCCCGATCGAGTAGTACACGAAACCCTCGGCCGCCATCTGCTCCGGCTCGAAAATGTTCCGGCCGTCAAAGACGAGCGCCCGCCGCATCAGCTTCTTCATCAGCTCGAAGTCCGGGTGCTGGTATTCCTTCCACTCCGTGCTGATGACCAGGGCATCGGACCCTTCGAGCGCCGCGTAGGCGCCCTTGGCCGCTTCGACGTAGGCGATCCGGTCCCCGTAACGCTGCCGCACGTTCTCCATCGCCACGGGATCGTGGACGACGACCTGCGCCCCGCGCGAAAGCAACCCGTCGATGATGACCAGCGCCGGCGCCTCGCGGATGTCGTCGGTCCGCGGCTTGAACGACAGCCCCCACATGGCGATCTTCTTCCCGGTCAATTGCTGCCCCAGCTCTTTCATGAGAGGCGCCAGAAACACGTGCTTCTGCTCGTCGTTCACCTCGTCCACGGCCTGGAGCATCCGCGTTTCGACGCCCAGCTTCCGCGCCACGGCCACGAGCGCCCGCACGTCCTTCGGGAAACAACTTCCGCCGTAGCCCAATCCGGGGAACAAAAACGCAAATCCGATCCGCGAGTCGTGCCCGATGCCTCGCCGCACGTCGTTGATGTCCGCGCTCGTCCGCTCGCAGAGCCGCGAGATCTCGTTGATGAAGCTGATCTTCGCGGCCAAGAGGGCGTTGGCCACGTACTTCGTCATCTCCGCGCTCTCGGGCGACATGGAGAGGAACGGGTGCTCCGTGCGCTGGAACGGGCGATAGAGCTCGCGCAATGCCGCGGCCGTCTCCGCGCTCCGCACGCCCACCACGACCCGGTCCGGCCGCATGAAGTCGTCGATGGCCGAGCCTTCGCGCAGGAATTCCGGATTGCTGGCCACGTCGACCGGCCGGCGGCAAAGCTCCGCCAGGCGGCGGGCGACGGCCGCGTTCGTGCCGACGGGCACGGTGCTTTTGATGACGACGGTCGTCTGCGGCTCGACGACCGGCGCAAGCTGCTCCACGACCTTCCACAGGCTCGACAGGTCCGCCTCGCCGTTTTCCGCTTGCGGCGTGCCGATCGCCAAAAAGACGAACCGCGCCCCGGCGACGGCGTCCTTGAGCCGCGTCGTGAACAGCAGCCGGCCGAGGGCGGAGTTTTTTCGCACCAGTTCCGTCAGTCCCGGCTCGTAGATCGGCACCTCGCCGCGCGCGAGGCCCTCGATCTTCGCCTCGTCGATATCGACGCACGCGACCTCGCTGCCGGTCTCGGCAAAGCAAGCGCCCGTGACCAGCCCGACGTACCCGGCGCCCACCACGGCGATCTTCAAGACGAACTCCTTTTCCACGCGATACGCAGTTTGCGCGTCTGTTTAGCAAAACCGCGCCAATCGTACAACCTTGCCCTCGCCTGTAGTAGGCACGCTCCGCCGTGCCGTTCCGTCGTGCCGTCCCCCGCCCTGTAGTAGGCACGTTCCGCCGTGCCGTTCCGCCGTGCCGTCCACCGCCCTGTAGTAGGCACGCTCCGTCGTGCCGTCCCCCGCCCCGCCGGCCTTGTGCCGGTGGACGGAATGTTTGGCGGCTAGAATCGCGCCCGCCTCCCCTTGGGATTTTCCGCGCTCCACCGGCCTGGCGCCAAACTGCGACGGTTGGACTGAGTGGTGCGAATCATTCGAGGAGGCGCGTGTCGGCAGGGTGTCGTGAGGGTGTGAGCACGGTGTGGACGTGGTGTGAGGACGGTGTGAGCACGGTGTCGGCAGGGTGTGGACGCGGTGTGAGGACGGTGTTGGCAGGGTCGGCGGGGAGGTTTTTCGCAGTGTCGGGAGGCGGAAGTGGGGGCGGGGGTTGGAGTTGCACATTGGACGGGTTTTGGCGTTGAGGGCCGCGGCGTTTTTTTTCGTTGCTGGCATGGGGGTGGACGCTGCGTGGCTGGCAGGAATGGGGGCTGGCAGGAAAGGGGGCTTGGGGTCGGTGCGGATTTTCTAGCGCGGCCCGCGCGCCCCGGAGCGTGGCTGGCGGGCTGGGGGACCGGGGATCGCATCGGCGTGTCTACGTTTCCGAGCGTAGGGCCAGGGCTGTACACGGTGCAATACTATTTTTGAATCATTTTTGAGTAGACAGCGGGGGGGGCGGGCCGACCGAGCGGGATGCGTGTCTGCGCCGCGAGGGCCTCGCCGACAGAGCGGGGCGAGCCGCGACGGCGCCAGCGGACGGCGCTCGGCGGCCGGCACAGCGGCGACAAGTCGCACGCACTCCAAACGCTCTGCCGATCCGGCCGCAAGGGCCTGGCAGAGGGACCGGGCCACGCCGCGGCGGTGCCACCCGCAACGCGGCGGCAACTCGATAGCCAGGGACGAAGCCTGCGAAGCCCCTGGAAACGGGCCGCCCCCAAAACCCCAAAAGCCCTGAAAGGGCGCAACTCGCGCGCCGGTGGTCCATCCTTCTTCCGGCAGCAAGAGCCTGACGGAAAGCCCGAGGCAAACGGACGCGGCACCAACGGAGGGCGGTAACGGCTCAGCAGCCCCCGGCCGATCACAGTGGCGAGACGCCTGGCACCCGGCGTCGGACCGACCGCCAGGTTGCGGCCGGATTCACGAAGGGATGTGTTGGGGAGCGACCGGCCGAAGGCTCAAGAACGCTCGCGCGCGAACCCGAAACAAAAGATCGCGTGCCCGTGACGAACCGACGAGCGGAGAATAAGTGAGAGAGCCCGATCGCCCCGGTCTTTCTGCCAGGCTCTTGCTGTCCGACCTGCAATCGACCTTGCGATCCTCGATTGCTCAAAGTTCGCGTTGGAAAGAATTTTGGAGGACCTTTTCTGCCGTCCGTTGCTTGGAAACGGCAATTTCCTCGCAAGAGTTTCTCGCGGAGCAGTTGTCGCAAACCAGGAGTATCAAATATCTTACGTTTTATCGTACATTCATTTGAAATAAATTATCGCGAACATTAAAAACTAGCCAAGGACGCGTCTGACGTGGCCTAGGCCGCGCCGTTGCAAGAATTTCGTTGACAGAACATCTCTCATCGGTACACTTACCCCCGTCGGCCAAAACAGAAAGGAATGCAGAATGAACACCGATCGGTTTTTTGGCAACGTTCGTGTCGTGACATGCACCGACGCGGTCGAGGCGTCGACCAAGGCAGGTCAGGAGGTCGCGAACACGGCCGGCTTCCCCGTGCCGGTGGTGATCTTCTGGCAGGGCAGTCGGCTCAACATGGCCGGTGCGCTTCCGTTCGCATTTGTCGCGATGCGCCTGTCTGCCAAGTCGGCAAACAAGAAGGCATCGATCAGCGAGACGGTCGATAAGATGAATCGTCCCGAGATCGCTGAGCACGCTGAGACCATCAAGAAGTACATCATCGACAACCGGTCGAAACAGTACATCCTCCCGCCCTTGACGTTGAACCTTCAAGAGGAGGCGAAGCTCTTCACCGGCGACTCCGCTTCCACGGTCAAGACGGGCGTGCTGGTGTTGCACGCGACCACGAAACTGGCGATCACCGACGGTCAACATCGTCGGTCCGCGATTCAGCACGCGCTCGATGACCTGTCTGGCGAGGAGGCGCAGCAACTCGCGAAGGACGGGATTGGCGTTGTCATCACGTCTGAAATGGACTCCGCGCAGATCCATCAGGATTTTGCCGACTGCAGCAAGACGAAGGCGCTGCCGCCGAGCCAGTTGGCCGTTTACGATCGCAGGAATCCGGCAAACAGGATGGTCGTGGAGGCGGAGGAGCGCTGCCCTCTCTTTCGCGGCAAGATCGACGCGACAAGCGTGACGCTCGGCAAGAACTCCACTTCGCTGTTTCTGGCGAACCAGGTTCGGCAATTCGTGAAGACCTGGCTCACCGGCAACTGGCAGATGGGTGATGACGAGTTCGAGAAGCAGGCGAATGTGATTTGTCGGACCGACGAAACGTACGAGACGGAGTTCAACAAGTTTCTTGATTTCGTGAACTACCTCACGGAGGTGATCCCGATTTGGAACGAGATCGCGGCGCTCCAGCCCGGCGTTGAGTCGAACCGGATCAAGGAGTGGCGTCAGCACCCGGGCTACGTGTGCATGAGTGTGACCGGACTCGTCGTGCTCGGTCGGATCGGCTACGAGCTGTTCAGTCGGCGCGAGCTGAATTGGCGCCAGTACGCCGACAAGCTCGGGACGATCGACTGGAGCAAGTCGGGTCCACTCTGGGTTGGCAACTTGGTTCGTGAGGACAAGATCGTCAACAGCCAGAGGCTTGTTCGCGACGCCACCGACAGGGTTAGGCAAGTGATGGGCTGGGGCAAGCAGCCGGCTGAGCAATCGCATAGTCCACAGCCGGACGATGCGGCACTCGTTCCGGCGTGATCGCGCCAACGCTGCAAGCAACCGGAGAACGTAACTCTCGGCGGGGGTCACGGCCGACGCCCTCTCCGCGACCATCGGCAGGTGAGCGGCCCGAACACGGCTTGTTCATCCACGGATGGTTGACGAGTTAATGGCCCCGCGGTGGTCGCGGGGCCATTTCTCTTTGTTTTGGCGTAACCAATGTGGCCGGAGTCTTTGATGGAAGGGGGATAATAGGACAGTGTGCACGCACGGTGCGGAAGGTGGGAATGCAGACTGGGAGGAGGCTTTGGAGTGGCTAAACGTAAGGCATCAAGAGAACCCGCAGCCAAACTAGGCACCCTCGTGGTGCAGTCAGGACAACCGCTCCATTTTGCGGACGCGGTGGACGCCGGCGCAGCGGGCGAGGCAGCGAGCGCTGTTGCAAATACCATCGGCAAGACTCTAGCCGCTTACGGACGCGCTGCGCGGACGCTTCTCCAAGGAAAGTACTGCTGCGTGAGAGAGCTCGCACCGCCGCACATGAAGGTACCATGCAACACCTTCATCGTGCGATGTCGCGACTGTATTGGTAGGGGTTCCCTGGAATCGGCCTGTGTGAGGCTTCTTTCGGTCGGGGTAGATTGGAAGTTCCCCAGAACCGAAAGGAGCCAAGACGATGGGAAGGCGATCGGAGTTGACGGTGGCCCAGCGGCGGGAGGCGG
>JACOUI010000301.1 GCA_016177915.1 Planctomycetia bacterium | reverse complement strand
TGGGACGCAGCACCAGTCCCCCCTCGGTCAGGTACTCCAACCCGCCGCCGAAGCACCAGCCCCAGTCCCAGTCGCGAATCCGGAACTCCGAGACGGGAATCTGCGGCTTGGCCGCGTCGAGCGCCACGACGTCGGTCTTGGCGGTCTGGTACTTGACGAGCAACTGCGCGTCGACGAACACGTTCGCGTTCTCGGTCAGCGCGGCCCGGCCGCGCACGCCCGGCCGCAGGTTCACGCCCAGCACGTCCCGGCCTTCGCGGACTCCCGTGACCGGGTCGCTGGCCTGGTTGAGCTGCACGTCGTCGTTGAAGGCCTGGCCGTAGACGTCGACGTTGAACGACGGTCCCAGCCACACGGGATCCAGGTCGATGCGCGTCCAATCGACGCCGTAGGTCAGCCCGGCGCCGTCGTCGCGCAGCCGCGCGTTGTTGTCGTCCTGGGGGAGAATGTAGAACCCGCCAAACCAGTTGGCGGTCGGATAGAGGTAGGGCGGAAATCGCGACGGCGGCAGCCACTTCGGCGAAGGCTCGACCGGCCCCGCGGGAAGGTATCCCGGCGGGAAGTAGGGAGCAGGCGGCAGCTCCAGTCCGGGCGGCAACTCCGTTCCCGGCGGCGCAGCGCCCGGCTGTTCCCCGCCGATGATGCCCGGCTGTCCCCAGGCAGGCGTCGTTACCAGCAGGGCCACAAGGAGCATGCCGGCCGCGGCGATCACTCGGAGCGGTGTCATCGATCTTGCGTCCTGGAAAGCGATCCCACTGGCCTGCGAAAACGACAACAGCGGCCCTTCCACCAAAATCGGCATTTTTGTTCAATCCGCTCAGGTTTCCGCGGCGGCAATCAGCGTTGCCAGCGGCGTACTTTGCCCGGCAAGCTGTCGGAATAACCGGCAAACTTTCCCCACCCTCTCGTTGGAGCGCTGGAGTCCCGGCTTTAGCCGGTCTTTTTTTCCGCCTGAAGGCGGGACTCCAACGTCCACGCGAACCACCCCCGGCGAAAGCTCCCCTCCCATCGCATATAATCCACAGGCTCCCCCTTCCCTCCAGCCTCTAGCCTCTTCCCTCCAGCCTCTAACTTAAAATGCTCGCCATCGTCGACTACGGAATGGGCAACCTGCGGAGCGTCGAAAAGGGCTTCGCCCGCGTGGGCCACGCCGCGGTCGTCACCAACGACCCGCACGTCATCGCCTCGGCCGACAAGGTCGTCCTCCCCGGCGTCGGCGCCTTCCGCGACGCCATCGCCGAGCTGAAGCGCCTCGACCTGGCGCGCCCGCTGTGCGACTTCGTCCGCTCCGGCCGCCCCTTCCTCGGCATCTGCCTGGGGCTGCAGCTCCTCTTCGACGTCAGCTTCGAGGACGGCCAGTACGAAGGGCTCGGCATCCTGCCGGGCAAGGTCGTCCGCTTCCAGGTGCCCAGCGAGCACAAGGTCCCCCACATGGGCTGGAACCAGCTTCGCTTCCGCCACAAGGCCCCGATCTTTGAGGGGCTCGCCGAGGGCACGCACGTCTATTTCGTCCACTCCTACTACGCCGTGCCCGACGATCCGGACGTCGTCGCCGCCGAGACGGACTACCCGGCCCCGTTCGCCTCGGCCGTGTGGCGCGAAAACGTCTTCGCGACGCAGTTTCACCCCGAAAAGAGCCAAGCCGACGGGCTGCGGATTCTGAAGAACTTTGCGGAGCTGTAACCGCGGGCGGACGTTGCGGCGATGCCCCAGGGCGCGTAACCTGGACGCGATGCGGCCGGCCGTTCATGCGACCGCTGCCGCCTGCCCCCGCCCAGGAACGAACATGCCGAAGTCGATTCGACCGCGCCTCGCTTTGCCTGCGTACACCATCCTCCTGCTTTGCGTCGCAGTCGCTCCTTCCCTCGCGGCGCTCGGCCCAGTTTCCGCCGGCGACTTCGTTCAGTTCCGCGGCAACGCCGGACTCGGCCACGCCGACGAAAAGGACCTGCCCGTGGGCTGGAGCGAAACCGAGAACGTCGCCTGGAAGAAACCCATCGACGGCCTCGGCTGGTCGAGTCCCGCCATCCAGGGAAGACACCTTTGGCTGACCACCGCGCTCAATGACGGCCGCGAGCTGCGGGCGATTTGCCTCGACGTGAAATCCGGCGACGTAGTCCACGACGTCGAGGTCTTCCGGATCGCCCAGCCCGGCCCGATCCACGCCGAAAACAGCCACGCCTCGCCCACGCCCCTCATCGACGGCGACCGCGTCTTTGTGCACTTCGGCGCCCACGGCACGGCCTGCGTCTCGACCGACGGCAAAGTGCTGTGGCGAACGCAGAAATTGAAATACAACCACGTTCACGGCCCGGGCGGGTCGCCGGTCGTGTACGAAAACCTGCTGATCCTCAACTGCGACGGCGGCGACGTGCAGTTCGTCGTGGCCCTCGACAAGGCGACCGGCGAGATCGTCTGGAAGACGCCCCGCAAGCACATCAGCCAGGCCCGCCGCAGCGGGGCCGATCGGCCGGGCATGGGGTTTTCCACTCCGCTCCTGATCGAGGTCGACGGAAAGACACAACTCGTTTCGACCGGCGGCGATCACGTGGCGGCCTACGACCCCCGCACCGGCGAGGAAATCTGGTGGAGCGCCTACAACGGCTATTCGCTCGTCCCCCGGCCGGTGTTCGGCCAGGGCCTGGTCTACGTCTGCTGCGGCTTTCCCTCGCCCGTGCTCTACGCCATCCGTCCCGACGGTTCCGGCGAGGTGACGAAATCGCACGTGGCCTGGTCGGACAGCCGGGGCGTTCCGCTCAATCCCTCGCCGCTTTTGGTTGGCGACGAGCTGTACATGGTCAGCGACAACGGCGTCCTGAAGTGCCTGGACGCGAAAAACGGCCAGACGCACTGGCAACAGCGGCTGGAGGGCAACGTCTGGGCGTCGCCTCTGCACGCCGACGGAAAAATCTACGTGCTCGACAAGAAGGGCGTCTGCACGGTCATCGCCCCGGATACGACTTATCGCGAGCTGTCGAAGAATCGTCTCGACGGCCGCACACAAGCCTCGATCGCCGCGGCCGACGGCGCGCTCTTCCTGCGCACCGACAGAGCCGTCTACCGCATCGAGAACGCCAGACCCTAACGCCCTGCCCCTATCCGCGCCCATCCGTCACATACGTCCGATCCGTGTCCCATTCTCACGGTTGGCACGCCGCCGCCGGATGCGGATAATTGAGCGCAACGACAATTCTCCATCCGGCTCGCCATGGACCTCCGACCCCGATCCACGAGAGCGCTCTATCTGGCGCTCATCTACGCCGCCCTGGCGGTCGCGGTCGCGCTGCCCTGGGCCGTCCCCGCCTGGGGCGGCTCCTGGGTCCACTTGATCGCGGCGCTGGCGCTCGTCGCCGCCGCCACAGCCCAGTGGTTCACCCGCCCCTGGGCGCATTATCTGGCCGCCCTGGAGCTGCTGCTGCTGTCCGCCGATTCTGCGCTGCGTTACGGATTGCAACGGGCGCCCCTTGGCTATCTCATCGCCGCGCCGGCGCTGATCGTCGCCGCCTGGGCGGTCTTGCGCTTTACGGTGCCGCGCCCGCGCGTCGAGACGCCCGAGCCGCCGCTGATTTCGCTGGTGATGCTCCTGTCGGAGCCGAAGTACATGGACGCGGCCATCCTGGCGCGCCTGGCCGCACAGGCCTGGGGCGCCGAAGTCGTCGACGCCAACCTCCTGGCGGACGACGAGACGCCGATCGACGACGTCGGCGGCGGCGCCGACGGACCCGGCGCGCCGGCGTTCGTCCTGGGCGAGTCGCCCTATTTTCTCGTCCGTTGCCGCTCGACGCTGTACGCCGTCCACAACGGCGACGCGCCCTACTTCGAGGAGCCGGCCGATTACGAGCACGTCCGCGAGCTCCGCCTCCGCAAGGCCATCGAACAGCACCGCGGCTGGTTCTCCATCGACGTCCTGTCCGGCGACGAAGCCCTGGTCTGCGGCCGGGACGCCGGCCTTCTCGAAGACGCCTACCGCAGCATCGGCCGCCTCGTGGCCGAGCTGGCCGACGAAACCTGCCTGGCGCTTTACTGCCCGGCGACGGGCGAGATCAACCTTTACGATCCGGCCCTGGAATCGCATCTCCGCGGCGACGACCCCTTGAGCGTGCTGCGGCGCGTGACGCAGGCCCCCGTCGTGATGCTCGACGGCAACGACCCGCGGCTTTTGGCGGCCGTCTCCGAAGCGCGGCAGCGGTTCGCCGAGTTCCTGGCGGCCTTCGAGCGCCGCGAAGAGGGCGCCCAGGGCCATTTCTGGGTCAAGGCCCCCGTCCGCGACGGGCCGGCCACGGAGTACATGTGGCTCAACGTCTCTGCGGTCGAAAACGACGTCGTCTACGGCCGGCTGGACAACGTCCCCGTCGACCTCAAGCGCGTGGCGCTGGGCGACCGGCTGCGCGTGGACGTGCAAGACCTGAGCGACTGGATGTACGTCGAGTCGGGGCGGTTGCACGGCGGCTTTACGATGAAGCGAGGCTGAATTTGCGATCCCTCGATTTTCGCGTGAAGATCTGCGGAGTCTGCTCGGCCGACGACGCCCGGGCCGCCGTCGCCGCCGGCGTCGACGCGATCGGACTCAACTTCTATGCCCAAAGCCCGCGTCACGTTACGCCCGAGCAGGCCGCCGAGGTCGCGCTGGGGGCTCGCTCCGCGAGACCCCAGCCACGGCCGCCCGTCGTGGCCGGCGTGTTCGTGAATGAGCCGGTCGCATCGGTGAAATCAATCGCGGGGCGCGTGGGGCTGGACATCTTGCAAATCCACGGCGACGAGCCGCCGGCGTACCTCGCCGAACTGGCCCGCGCCGTCCCGCTGCCCGTCATGCGCGCCTTCCGCCTCGGAGCGCAGGGGCTGCCGCCCGTGCTCGACTACCTGGCCCAATGTCGCCGGCTCGGCTGCCCGCCGCGCTGGGTCCTGCTCGACGCCCACCAGCCTGGCAGTTACGGCGGAACGGGAAAGCCTGCGGACTGGTCCGTCGCCGCACAGTTCCCGCGCGGCGTCGACCAGCCCCGAATCGTCCTGGCCGGCGGACTCAATCCTCAAAACGTCGCGGCGGCGATCGCCGCTGCGAAGCCCGACGGGGTCGATACGGCCAGCGGAGTCGACTCCGCTCCCCGGCGAAAGGACCATGCCCTCTTGCGAGCATTTGTGGCGTCGGCAAATGCGGCGTTCGGCCAGCGGCCGTAAAACAGGCGCTCTTTTGAAGTCACAATGATCTGAATGGACAGTAGAGTAGTCATTGTGATTCCATAGGTATCGGCCTGCGTTCTTAATGGTCGGTTTCCGACCAAACAATCGGCTCCAATCCATTTCGATTGTTGAGACACAAATACTTATCTAAATTTAACTTGAGACAAACTGTGTGGCACTGAATCCGTTGTCGCGGAGGTTTGGCACACCTGTTGCGATAATGCTCCGCCGGAAGCAACGACCTGCCCACAAAGCAGGATTCAAATAGACCGGGGATTCGGTCACTTTCACATATTCGGCAGCCGTCCCTCTGGCCAAGGGACGGCTGTTGTAGTTTCTTGAAAGCGATCGAGGGCGCTGCCGGCGTGCGTCGCAATTGACCTCCCGACGCTACAATGACTTTGGTTTGGCGTTCGAGGGAAAACGAGGTTCAAATGCCTGATCTAAAGCGCATCACGTTTAACCCGCAGGTCATGGGCGGAAAGCCCTGCATTCGGGGACTGCGAGTCACGGTCGGCACCATCGTTGGGCTGGTAGCGGCCGGGCATTCCTGGGCCGAGATTCTCGGTGCCTATCCGTACCTTGAGGAAGACGACATTCGGGAGGCACTTTCCTATGCCGCGTGGCGGTCCGAGGAGATTGAGGTTTCGACAGTAGAAGCCTGAGTTTGGGACGGCGTCCGTTGGCGCGAATCGCTCGTGGCACATCGGCGAGCAGCGCCTACACGTCGTGCATCACGACCGTCTTCAGCTCCGTCATCTCCTGCACGGCGTACTTCGGCCCTTCCTTCCCGAGGCCGCTCTCCTTCAGGCCGCCGTAGGGCATCAGGTCCGCCCGCCACTGCGTCCCCCAGTTGATGTGAATGTTGCCCGACTCGCACTCGCGGGCGAAGCGGATGGCGTTGTTGAGGCTGCGCGTGAAAATCGCCGCCGACAGGCCGTAGCGCGTGTCGTTGGCCAGGGCGATCGCCTCGTCGATCGACTTGCAGCGCGTCAGCGCCACCGCCGGCCCGAAAAGCTCGTCGCAGCTCACGCGCATCCTGGGGTTCACGTCCCCCAAAAGCGCCGGCTCGACGAGCGATCCCTTCCGCGAGCCGCCGGCCAACAGCTTCGCCCCGCCCCGCACGGCCTCGTCGATCCAATCCAAAACGCGCTTGGCGTCGTTCTCGCGGATCATCGGGCCCATCTTCGTCTCCGGCTTCAGTTGGTCGCCGGTGCGGATGGCGCGGACCTTGGGCGCGAGCGCGTCGACGAGATCGCCGTAAACGCGGTCCAAAACGAGCACGCGCTGCGTGGAGATGCACACCTGTCCGGCGTTGGTATATCCCGTGACGGCCGTCGACGCGGCTACCTTTTCGAGGTCGGCGTCGTCCATCACGATGACCGGCGAGTTGGATCCCAGCTCCATCGTGACCCGCTTGATGCCCGCGGTCTTGCAAATGTGCTCCCCCACGTCGCGGCTGCCGGTGAAGGTGATCTTGCGGACGCGCGGGTCCCGGCAGAGGGCGTCGCCGATCTGCGAGCCGGAGCCGGTGAGGCACTGCACGGCCAGAGGCGGGACGCCGGACTCCAGGAGGATCTCCACGAGCTTCAAGGCCGACAGCGGCGTGTCGCTGGCCGGCTTGATGATCACGGCGTTGCCCGCGGCCAGCGCGGGGCCGACCTTGTGGCAGACGAGGTTGAGCGGGAAGTTGAAGGGCGTGATGGCCACGACCACGCTGCAGGGGACGCGGATCGTGAAGCCGAACTTGCCCGCCCCGCCGGGCGCCCCATCCAAGGGCAGCACCTCGCCGCCTAGCCGCTTGGCTTCCTCGGCCGAGAGCTCGATCGTCTCGATGCTGCGGGAGGCCTCGAAATTCCCCTCGCCGATGATCTTGCCCTCTTCGAGGCTGATCGTGCGGCCCAGATCGGCCTGGCGGGCGCGCATCAGCTCGGCGGCCTTGTGCAGGATGTGGTAGCGCTCATGCCCGGTGAGGCGGCGCATCTGCTTGGCGCCCTCGACCGCGGCGGCGACGGCGGCCTCGACGTCGGAGGGCGTCGCGCGCGGAACCGTGTCGACGACCGACTGGTCGAAGGGGTTTTGGACGTCGATCTTTTCCGGCCGATCGACCCAACTGCCGGCAAGGAGCATTTTCATGGCGCGCGATCCCCCGGGCGGATGAACTTGGGAGTCGGGAATTCACCCATTGTCGCCGCGCTCGCAGGCGGTGCAAGCCAGCGCAACTGGATGAGTCCCGCAGGGACGGCCGACAATAGCCCAGCAGTTCACTGCTGGGGGCAGTTTCGACGCGGCAATCGGAAGTCCCGAAGGGACGGCTGAGCGGTGTCGCCGGCGGCGCTTGCAACTCGCGCGCTACCACCCTGCACCGCGCGGGGCTTCTTTGTGTGCCCCCATCTCGCCCACGCGCGGTGGGCGTCGCAAGCCGCCGGCCGCGCAGGACGACGCGTCGCGCCACGTGCCACGCGACGCAATCGCCGGTCCGATTTCGGCCCGGCTTGCTCCACCCACCCTACGCCCCCAACTCCGTCCGCGACACCGAAAACACGAGATGCCGAAAACCCTTGAACATCGTCTCCCGCTCCGGCGACATGCCGAGTTTCCGGGCCACGCCCTGCGAAGGGAGGTTCTCCGGCCGGATGAGCGAGATGACCCGCGAAAGGCCCCCCGTCTCGAAGGCAT
>JACOUI010000300.1 GCA_016177915.1 Planctomycetia bacterium | reverse complement strand
GTCAGCCATTCCTTCAGCCGCGCGAACTGGCCGCGGCGGAAGTCTTCATCCAGGTCGCCCAGGTCCTTGCGAGCCTGTTCCATGAACTGGGCGGCGTACAGGTTGCCCAGGGTGTACGTCGGAAAGTACCCCAGGCCGCCCATGCTCCAGTGGATGTCTTGCAGGCAACCCTGGGCGTGATTGGCCGGCGTGAGTTGGAACATTTTCTGAAACTTCTCGTTCCAGGCCGCCGGCACCTCGGCCGGCTTCAGGTCGCCGGTCATCAGGGCCTGCTCCAGCTCGAAACGCAGGATGATGTGCAGGTTGTACGTGGCCTCGTCGGCCTCGACGCGGATGAACGACGCCTGCACGTCGTTGATGGCGAAGTAGAAATCGTCCAGGCCAACGTCGCCCAGGGTCGTGGGGAAGACCTGGCGGGCGCGGGGAAAGAAGTGCTCCCAGAACGGCCGGCTGCGGCCAACCTGATTCTCCCACAAGCGCGATTGCGATTCGTGTATGCCCAGCGACACGAAACTGCCCAGCGGCGTGCCGAAGTGGGCGGGGTCGAGTCCCTGATCGTAGATCCCGTGGCCGGCCTCGTGCAGGATGCCGAAGAAGCCTTCGTTGAAGTGGCGCGGGTTGTAACGCGTGGTGAGCCGGGTGTCGCCGGGGCCGATGCCGGAGCAAAACGGATGCGCGGTAACATCGAGCCGGCCGGCGGTGAAATCAAAGCCGATGGCCGCCGCCGCTTCCTGGCCGAACACGGCCTGGCGGTCCACCGCGAACTCACGGTGCAGAATGTCGCGGTTCGGCTTGCGGCCCGAGACGGTGATTGCCGCTACCAGGGGCACCAGGTCCTGGCGCAAGGCCCGAAAGATCTCGGTGATCTGCGCCGTGGTAGCCCCGGGTTCGTACTCATCCAGAAGGGCGTCGTAGGGCACGTCCTTGTAGCCGACCGCCTGGGCTTCCTGGCGCTTGAGGGCGACCATCTTTTCCAGCCAGGGTTGAAAGGACGCGAAGTCATTATTCTTGCGGGCCTCCTGCCAGACGCCCTGGGCGCGGCTGGCGGTGCGGGCCAGCTCCTCGACCAGCGCGGCCGGCATCTTGACGGCCCGATCGTAGACCCGGCGAATCTCGCGCACACTGACGGCCTGGTCGCTGTCCGGGTCGCGCACCAGGGGGGAGCTTTCCACGGCGGCCAGCAACTCGGCGATGCGCGACGCCGTCATCATGTCATGTGTCAAGCGCGCAATCAGGGCCATCTGCTCGGCGCGGTGGCCGGCCCCGTGCGCCGGCATATAAGTCCGCTCGTCCCAGCCGAGCACGCTACCGGCCGATTCGAGCAGGCGCGCTTCCTTGATGGCGTGCAATAAATCCTGATTGGCGCGTTGGGCATCCATGGATAACCTTGTCGGAATAACGATTCCTCCGCCGAGCGCGGCAAACGACATCAATTTAGCATGTTGGAGCGGGTCGGGACAATGGCTTATTCCATTCACGCCGAGGTGTTGGGACGACCGGGTTACTGCTGGGGCGACCTCCCTCAAAGGATGGATTATCCGGAGAGGATGACGAAATTCGCACTTGACCTCTGCTCCGGTTACAATGCGGGCAACGATTCTTGGCCACACGTTTCCCCAGGAGGTGCGGCGATGCAGCGGAAGGACTATGTTCGTGCCGGTGGCGCGTTGATTGTGGCGGTGTTGCTCGCGCTGGGAGTTTGCCATTTCTGGCGGCCGCCGCCGCCAATACCCCGGCCGGAGCCGGAGGATACGACCGAATACATCCTCGTTCCGCGCGAGCTGGCCGGCAAGTTCAAGCTGAAAGACGCGGCGGCGATCCTCGCCTATTGCCGGGAGAAAATCCGGCCGGCTTCCTACGAAGGCGTGTTCCGCGGCGCCCACGGCGCGCTCTGGGCCGGCGAAGCGAATGCCTGGGACCGCGTGCTGCTCGCCGCCGAAGCACTTGCGGGCAAGGGCATCGAGGCGCGCATCGTCCCCGGCGAGCCGCCGCGCCTGGCGTATCGCGCTGGCGAGGGCTGGACGACCGTGCGACTCGATGGCGAGGCGGCGGCCGAGACGGGCGCGGCGCCGCCCGCCGGTGCTGTCGCGGGTTTGCGCGAGCTCGCCGCCAAGCATCCCGACCGCGTTCATTGGCTGGTCCCTACCTTTGTGCTCGAAGCCCAGGACGGCAAGACCAAGCGCCTGACCGGCAATCCGGACCAGCTGGCGGCCTGGGTGCATGAGCCGGTGGTCGTAACGGCCCAGGATGGCAAAGACGGCGTCTTCTACGGACTGCGCATCGGGCCGGTTGTTGAGGAAGCAAAGCCAGGCCTCAAGTTCGAGGTCGGGCGCGGGTTCGGCAGCGGCCCGGTGGGGAAACTGCGTCGCGTCGCGCTCGAGCTGACCCATAAGTTCAAAGATAAGACCGCAGTCTGGCAGCGCGAGTTGTTCGACGCGCGCAACACGCCGAAGGTCGTCCCCGGCCACGACGCCGCCCGCGCCGGCGACCGCTATGCCATCGTCGTCGCCGCCGGGCCGCTGATTCCCGAAGTCCTCGAAACGCGCGCGAAGATGCTCGGATCCGAAAAGCACACGCCCCTCAAGGAGAAGATCGACCGCGATCTGGTCTTCCTGGGCGTCAAGTATCAGGTGGATTCCGACAAGCACACGAGCGAGCTGGCCGAGCGAACGAAAGTGGAAGTGGCCTGGACCACGCCGCGCATCACGCTAGCGGCCTCGGAGCCGACCGCAAAGCATGTGGCCAAGCCGAAGGCGGACGAGCCGCCGCCGGGCCTGTCGCTGGACGCACTCGCGGACCAGGTCGAGGCCAAGGGCAAGCGGGCACGCGAGTTCCATCTGGCCCGCGGCCTGGCCAACGACGTCATCGAAACCCGCGTCCTCTTCGAGGTCGCCAAGCAGCCCGTCATCAGCGCTTCAACGGTGCTGTCGCGCTTCAAGGCGCAGACGCCCGAGACGCCCGAGCGGCGGCTGACGCAAATTCTCAACGAAGCGAAACGCATCCTGAGCGAGGAACCCATCGGCACCAAGCTGCGGCTGACGGCGCTCTTGCCGCGCGGGGCGCAAGCCGAGCCGAAGGCCGACGACGCCAAGCCGCCGAGTCTGATCGTCGAACGCGCCGCCAGCGGCCTGGTGCTGCACGGCGTCGCCGTCAACGAGGCGATCAAGAAAGGCAAGGTGAGCGAGCGCTTCCGCTGGGATCCAGGGCAGAGCGCGCCGTTCGGCGGCGACGCCGTGGCCCTGGCGCTGGCCGCCGACGGCTTGCTCGCCGACCAGTTGCGGCGTCCGAACTATTTACTCAAACTGGAGGTGTTGTCCGGCTGGCCGGTCGAGCCGCTGCCGCTCACGGCCGGCTCGGTGCTGCGCTACCGGGCCCAGCACGACGGCAAGAAGTACAGCGTCACCGTGCTCGTGTCGCTCAAGGACGGCGTGCCGGGCGGCATGTGGTTCACGGCGCCACAGGGGGAAGCGTGGGTGGACCTGTTTCCGCGCCAGGGCTCGCGCGTCGGTGAAGTGGCCGGGCGCTGGCCCGAAATCCTCAGCAGCACGCCCATCGGCCCGGCCGTCGAGAGTTTTCTCGCCCCTTCGGGCGCGGGCCTCAAAGGCGAGGCCGCCACGGTGCGCGTCGCGGTTGCCAACCAGGTTCGCGACGTGTCCGGCGTCAAGATTGGGTTGTCCCAGCCCGCGCCGTTTCTCGAAGTCAAGTCGGGCGACCGCTGGTACGCGGCGACTTTCAAACGCTCGAAGGGTTTGCTCGATCGCGAGGGCGATCTCTATCGCGTGCATTACCTGGGGGCGACGCCGACCGACGAAGAACAGGTGCCCCGTGACCGTTGCCGCCCCCTCGAGCCCGTCCAGGCACAGATCGACGGCCAGTGGCGGTTCGCCAACCTGCTGGAGAAAAAGGGGGACGACAACATCGTCCATCTCTGTGGCGACGCCGAAGCGACCACGCACAAGGTCCCGAAGGAACGGGTTCGCCTCGTGCGTCTGGTCGAGGCCCAGCACGACGGCAAATGGCGGCCCGCTCATCTGCTCGAAAGCAAGGAGGCCAAGCACCAGGTGCGCTTGCTTGACGACAAGGGTGAGAAGGCCGAGTGGCTGCCCGGCGACCGTGTCCGCACGTGGGACACCCCGCCGGCCAAGAACGCCCACGCCATCGTCCTGACGAGCGGCCAGCTGCCGCTGCTCCTGCACTGGCAGAACGGCGACACCAGCCTCACCCTCGACACCGCCAGCCCGGTCGTGCTCGGGCGCACCGTGGATGCCGAGACG